>NZ_CP095741.1:3431607-3743571 GCF_023078475.1 Luteibacter aegosomaticola
GCGGACGATGGTTTTACGGGTGTGCTTGTTAGATTCCACGATCAACGATCCGGTGGATGGTCTGGGCGTAGTGGGCGAGCTGGTCGAGGGCTACCCACTCGTCGGCGGTGTGGGCCTGGGCGATATCCCCCGGACCGTACACGAACGAGATGTAGCCCGCCTTGGAGAACAATGCGGATTCGGTCCAGAAGTCCACGGCGTTGCCGACCGGGATCTCCAGCTCATCGGCGAGATCTCGCGCAGCGAGGCGGCGAGCCTCGGCCGTTGCGGTGTCGCCTGCCGGCAGCGAATCGCCGCGGAAGGTTTCACCGAACTCGACCGGGTGCGGCTCGACCAGCGTGCGGAAGGTCTCGAGCAGCTTGTCCGCGTCCATCGACGGCAGCGGGCGGAAGCCGAAACGCACATCGGCGGTCGGGGCGATCATGTTCGCCTTGATCCCGCCTTCGATCTTGCCGACGTTAAAGCGCAGACCGGTCAGGCCGCCAAAACGCTCGTGCGACAGGGCCTGCACGTGATCGAGCGCAGCAGCACCCCAGCGGATCGCCTGGTGCAGCGCGCTATCCGACGGGGTCTGCTCGCCGGAGGCATGCGCCGCGCGGCCCTTGAACTGCATCTGCACCGAGTGGATGCCGCGATGCGCCAGCACCGCCTCACCCTTGGTCGGCTCGGCAACGATGATCGCATCGTAAGCCGGCTTGTCCTTGAGGAAGCCGGCGATGCAGCGTGCGTCGTTGGCTTCTTCGTCGGTGGAGAGCAGCAGCGCCATGTCGCCGTTCGAGGCGTTCGCAACGGCCACGAGCGCCGCGGCGGCGCCCTTGATATCGCACGCGCCGAGGCCGATGGCCCGGTCTTCCGTCACGCGCAGTTCGTGCGGGTTAGCGGACCAGTGCGGGCTATCCGGCACCGTGTCCAGATGCACGTTGAACAGCACTTTCGGCTTGCCGCGCACGGCGTAAAGATTCACCGCGCCCGCGCCGAAATCGGTCACCTGCACGTCGAACCCCGGAAGGTTCGCGCGCAGGTAGTCGAAGATGCCGCCCGTGCCGATCTCACGCGGCGGGTTGCGCGTATCGAACGATACGAGCGCGCGCAGGTGGTCGAGGGTTTCCTTCAGGAGCTTATCCATGGGCCTCGATCACTTGCCGCCGTTGGCGCGATCGACTTCCGCCCAGATCGTCGAGCTCATGCCGTAGAGCTTGATGAAGCCCTCGGCCTCGGCGACGCCCCAGTCGGCAGCCTGCGCATAGGTCGCCTTCTTCGAGTGCAGCAGGTTCTTCGATTCCACCTTCACGGCGTACACGGTGCCGCCACGGGTTTCGATGATGACCTTGCCATCGACCTTGCGCTGGGTGCTGACCAGGTAGGCTTCCAGGTCGGCCTTGATCGGGTCGTTGAAGAAGCCTTCGTAAGCCACTTCGGTCCACTTGCGGCCGATCTCCGGCTTGAAGCGGTTCTGCTGCTTCGACAGCACGGTCTCTTCCAGCGCACGGTGCGCGGTGAGCAGCGCGGTGAGTGCCGGTGCTTCGAACACGATGCGGCCCTTCAGGCCGATGTTGGTGTCGCCGGTGTACAGGCTACGACCCACGCCGTACTTGGCCAGCTCGCGGTTGAGGAAGCCGAGGATCTCCGGACCGGTCGCCGCCTTGCCGTTGAGCGTGGTGGCCACGCCCTTGTCGAAGCCGAGCTCGATGCGCAGCGGTTCGGACGGCCATTCGGCGCGCGGTGCGCACCAGGCCACGGCGCCCTCTTCCGGGATTTCCCATGCATCGATCTCGCCGCCGGAGATGGTCACACCCAGCACGTTCTCGTTGATGGTGTAGTGCTTGGTCTTGGCGCGGACTTCGAAGCCCTTGTCTTCGAGGTACTTCTGCTCGTAGGCGCGGACCTGGGTGTGCTCGCGCTGGATCTCGCGGATCGGGGCGATGATCGTGTAATCGCCGAGCGCCTTCACGGTCAGGTCGAAACGGACCTGGTCGTTGCCCATGCCGGTGCAGCCGTGGGCGAACAGCTTGGTGCCCAGCTCGTCGCAACGCTCCAGCGAGGCCTTCACGATGAGGTAGCGATCGGAGACCAGCAGCGGGTACTGGCCCTGGTAGAACTCACCGGCCCAGATCAGCGGGGTGACGAAGCTATCCCAGATCGCCTGCGAGGCATCGACCGTGCGGTGCGAGGCAGCGCCCAGTTCGTGCGCACGCTGTTCGATGTACTCACGCTCTTCGGCAGAGACGCCGCCGGTATCGACGAACACGGTGTGCACGGCGTAGCCGCGCTCCATCAGGTAGGGGACGCAGAAGCTGGTGTCGAGGCCGCCCGAGAAGGCGAGGACGATATCTTTGCTGGACATGCTGGCTCCGGAGAATGTTTAGAAGAGAAGGCTTAAAAGAAGGGACAAAAGGCGGGACGAATCAAAAACCGAGGCCGGACTTCACGCCCGGCTGCGACATGAGCGAGGCCATGACGGCCTTCTGGACATGCAGGCGGTTTTCCGCCTCGTCCACGGCGATGCAGGCCGGCGAATCCATCACCGCATCCGTCGCCTTGATATTCCGGCGCAGCGGGAGGCAGTGGCTGAAGAGGCCGTTGTTGGTGAGGGCCATCTTGGCCTCGTCGACGATGAAGTGCTTGTTCGCATCGCGAATCGCCTTCTCTTCATCCCAGCGGCCGAAGTATGGGAGCGCACCCCAGCTCTTGGCGTAGATCACGTGCGCGCCACTGTAGGCGGCCTCGATATCGTGCGAGACCTGCAGCGAACCGCCGTTTTCCTTCGCGTTCTGCGCGGCGAAATCCATGTAGCGCTGGTCCAGGATGTATTCCGGGGTCGGGCACAACAGGGTCACGTCCATGCCCATCTTGGTCGCGATGAGCAGGGCCGAGTTGGCCACGGCGGTGTTCAGCGGCTTCGGGTGGTAGGTCCATGTCAGGACGTACTTCTTGTTCTGCAAGTCACCCAGGTGCTCCTTCATGGCCAGCGCGTGGGCCAGCTCCTGGCAGGGGTGGGTGATGGTTTCCATGTTGATGACCGGCACCGTCGCGTACTGGGCGAAGGCCTTGAGCACTTTGTCCTGGCGATCGACCTGCCAGTCCTGGAACTTGGGGAAGGCGCGGACGGCGATCAGGTCGACATAGCGCGAGAGCACGCGGGCCACCTCGGCGATGTGCTCCTCGGTGTCGCCATCCATGACCGTGCCCACCTCGAACTCGATGGGCCATGCGTCCTTGCCCGGGGCGAGCACCACGGCGTGGCCGCCCAGCTGGAACGCGCCGATCTCAAAGCTCGTGCGAGTGCGCATGCTGGGGTTGAAGAACAGCAGCGCGATGGCCTTGCCAGCCAGCTGTTTGCCCTGGGGCGAGCGCTTGAATTCGGCGGCCTGCGCGAGCAGGGCGTCGATTTCGGCGCGGCTGTAGTCCGTGGTGTTGAGGAAGTGGCGAACGGTCATGGCTATCCAGATCGGTCGGTGGCCTGGTGGGGCCGTGGGAAGAATGGTGAATCCGAAACGAAAAAACCCGGCACGGGGCCGGGTTTTTTAGTCGATGCGAATGAAATGCGTGCGACAGCCTACCCGGCCGAGTGTCCGATGTACGGTCGACGAGCACGGGACGTCATCCCTGCGGCCATGCGGGCGCTGGTATAGACGTTCGAGGTGTAGTCGGCGTGGGACACGGCTGGGTTTCAAATAGGTGAAGCCTCGATAATGCCGTGGATTGGTGCGGTGCGCAACTGCCTGGGGCACTTGGCCGTCCAAATGCCCCGAAATGGCTCGCCTTCGGCTTCGCGGGTCTCGGCCTGCGGCCATCGCGCTAGCGCTCGGGCGTCTCCGGAAAGAGGCCTTGGGGCCCACCCTCGCTGCTCAGACAGGTCCTCCGCGTTCGCTGTAGGAGCCCACCCCGTGGGCGACATCTTTCGCGTCAACGCTCAGGCCCTGCGCCCATCCCAACCAATCAAAAGCAAGACACCGCAAGTAAACCCGCTCGCCTCACTGCGCCGAGGCAAGCGCCGTGGCCGGCATGGTCGACACGCTAGTCGTTACCATCGCCCCCATCGTCAGCACGCTCAGCAGGACGGCAACGGCAAAGAAGGTCTTCAGCAGGAAGGTTTCGGTTTTCATGGCCAGTCTCCGTGGTTTGGCAGGTGGGCGTTGGCGCCCTTCGCCAGAGAGATTGCATTGGCCGTGCCAACCGCCGATCGGCCCAAAAACCCGCGCCACAGCGCCTTTTCCGCCGGATCTCACACCGCGCCTATCGATGTCCGCGGACAGCCAGTTGTCCGCCCGAATGCGTCCGCCCGCTGTAGGAGCCCACCCTGTGGGCGACGCCGTTCGCGACACCCTACCGATCTTGCGTTGTCCCGCCTTTGATCGATCGTGATCCGAGCCAGGGCCTCGGCGTCGAGGCGAAAGATGTCGCCCACAGGGTGGGCTCCTACAACGGGGGTGTTCGCCTTGAGGTACGGCACGCGCTTTCCCGCCCTGCCACCTCGGTGTGTCCGGGAGGCCTTGGGGCCCACCCTCGAGGCGAGTTCCGCACAAGAGAGCGGCCGTAGGCCAAATAGATACACATGCGCCGGAGGCGCACTCCGGTACGAACGCGGAGGACCTGTCTGAGCAGCGAGGGTGGGCCCCAAGGCCTCTTCCCAGAGGCGCCCGAGCGCGAGGCGGCGCGAGCCGCTGGTCACATGCATTCGCGCCAGCGAATGAACCGCTTCAGCAACGCGATGCCAAAGACGAGCCCACTCGAACAGCCACAAAAAAGGCCGCGATCGCTCGCGGCCTTTTTCGTCTGCCTTGCCGGAACCGTCAGTCGGCCGGCGAGACGCTCACGCGGACGCGGAGGCGCTCGCCCGGGTCGTAGTTCAGGCGCGAGACGTAGACCTCACCGCGGTAGCGGTACTCCACGTCATAGCCCGCGATGCGGCGCTGCTCGGTCACCGAGCTCACGTCGCGGCAGCGGGTCTCCGTGCCCTGGTACACCGTATCGCCACTACGCGACACGTTATTGCCGACCACGCCACCGGCCACGGCACCCGCCACGGTCGCGGCACGGCGGCCATCGCCCTTGCCGACCGTATTGCCGAGGACACCGCCCACGACGGCACCAAGGATGGTGCCAGCGGCGCTGCCGCTACCCTGCTGCCGGGTCGTCACCTGCTGGTCGTAGCACTCCTGACGCGGGGTCTCCACGCGGGCCACGCCGTACACCGGATCGACGCGCAGCACATCGGCCCAGCCAAAGTGGGTGTTGTCATCCCCGCCCTGCTGGGGCGGCGGCGGAGGCGGCCCGTAACGATCCTGGGCACTGGCACCGGAAGCGAAAACCGCGAGGATCAGCGCGGGGATAAGCAGGCGAGACATGTAGGAAAACCTCCAGCCAGGCGCGAGAGAGCGCCTACTGGGTGATATTTCATCAAGATCACGCTGAATCCACGCTTAGGTCTCCCGGGCCGGGCGCGAAGATCTCCTGTCAACCGAATCCCGCGTCGCGCGTGCACGGCAAGGCCCCGGCCTTGCTACTATTTCAGGCCGGCCCAGGCCGCCGGCCCGCCCCGCATGGACACCTGATGACGATCTCGCTCTACAACACCCTGACGCGCCGCACGGAGGCGTTCGCCCCGCTCGATCCGAACCGGGTGACCATGTACGTCTGCGGGCCCACCGTCTACAACTACATCCATATCGGGAACGCCCGCCCGCCCGTCGTGTTCGACGTGCTGGCGAGCCTGCTGCGCCGCCATTTTCCCAAGCTCGTCTACGCCCGGAACATCACCGACGTCGACGACAAGATCAACAACGCCGCGGCCGCCGCCGGGGTACCGATCACCGAAATCACCGGCCGCTTCGCCCAGGCTTACCGCGATGACATCGCGAAGCTGGGCGTGGCTCCGCCCGACGTGGAGCCGCACGCCACGGCACACATCGCCGAGATCATCACCATGATCCAGCGCCTGATTGCCTCGAAGCACGCCTATGAGGCCGAGGGCCATGTGCTGTTCCACGTGGCCTCCTATCCCGCTTATGGCGCCCTCTCCGGTCGCGACCCGGATGAGCTGATCGCCGGTGCCCGCGTCGAGGTAGCCCCGTACAAGAAGGACGCCGGCGATTTCGTCCTGTGGAAGCCCTCCGACGAGACCCTCCCCGGCTGGGACAGCCCCTGGGGCCGTGGCCGCCCGGGCTGGCACATCGAGTGCTCGGCCATGAGCGAGGCCCACCTGGGCGAGACCATCGATATCCACGCCGGCGGCGTCGATCTCACCTTCCCGCACCACGAGAACGAGATCGCCCAGAGCGTCTGCGCCCACGGCGGCAAGCCGTTCGCCCGGTTCTGGCTGCACAACGGCATGCTGACCTTCGACGGCAAGAAGATGTCGAAGTCGCTGGGTAACGTGCTCCAGCTCCATGAGTTGCTCACCAAGCACTCGGGCGAGGCCCTGCGCCTGCTGCTGCTGCGTGGGCACTACCGCCAGCCCCTTGATTGGTCGGATGCCGCCCTTACCCAGTCGGTACGCACGCTGGATGGCTGGTACGGTGTCCTGCGCGACCTGGCCGACGTGCCCCCGGGCGCCTTCGTGGTGCCCGAGGCGGTGGAAGCGGCCTTGTGCGACGACCTGAACACGCCTCAGGCGCTGGCGGAGCTCTCCCAGCTCGCCGACGCCGCACGGCGCGCCACGGGCGATGAGCGCATCGCGGCCAAGGCCGCCCTGCTTGGTGGCGGCGCCCTGCTGGGCCTGCTCCAGCAGGATCCGGAAGCCTGGTTCCAGCAGGGCAACCCGGGCGATGCCGTCGATGCCGCGATGGTCGAAGCATTGCTCGAAGAGCGCCGCGCCGCCCGTGCGGCCAAGGACTTTGCCCGGTCCGACGCCATCCGCGACCAGTTGAAGGCGCTGGGCGTCACCATTGAAGACGGTGCGCAGGGCACGCGCTGGAGCGTAGTGAAGGCATGAACAACGTCGTTGAACCGCAGGAATCCACCGCGGCCGAAGCACAGGCCGCCATTGCCGAGGAATTCGCGTTCTTCGGTGACTGGACCGAGCGTTACCAGTACCTGATCGACCTGGGCAAGCAGTTGCCTGCCTTCCCGGGCGCACAGAAGAATGAGGAAAACCGCATCCACGGCTGTCAGTCGATGGTGTGGCTGATCCCCTCGGGCAATGCCTCGCGAATGTATTTCGAAGCGACCAGCGATTCAGCCATCGTATCGGGCCTGATCGCCCTGCTGCTGCGCGTGTACTCCGGTCGCTCGGCGCAGGAGATCGTCGACACCGAGCCGACCTACATCCAGGAGATCGGCCTGGCGAAGCATCTCTCCCCCACCCGGTCGAATGGCCTGGTGGCCATGCTGGCTAAGGTGAAGGCCTACGCCGCTGCCGCCCTGGCCTGACAGCAATCCGCCGTAGGAGCTCACCCTGTGAGCGACGCCGTTCGCGAAAGAGCCACAGGGCCTGAAGCGGTATCGCGAAAGAGCCACAGGGCCTGAAGCGGTATCGCGAAAGATGTCGCCCACAGGGTGGGCTCCTACATGGCTGCGCGGGCCCTGACTTCAGCGAAGCTCTGGTCTTTCAATAGCACGCCGTTTTCCCAGATGGTTTCCATCGCGTGCTCCCAGCCGTGGTCGAGCGCCATGTCTTCCACGCGCTCCACGCCTTCGGGGATCGGCACGGTTTTCCACGTGCCGTACTCGCGATGGCGGATGAGCGTGAGGCGACCGCGCTGTGAGAACTTGCCGGCATCGGTAACGGGCGCCTTGAACACATCGACCCACACGCCATCGATCCGGGCGGCTGAGCACTTCAGCGCGAATTTCTGCGTGTCGCGGTCCACCTTCTGCAACAGCGCACCGCCCATGCCAAACGCGATGTTGTCGGCGGAATAACCCGCGCCGGTGATTCGTTCCAGGATCGCGCGAATACTCTGCGGGTTCACCCCATCGCCCTGGATGACGCGCACGTGGTTGAGCACCTTGTAGCCCTTGCCGTTCACCGTGCAACTGAAGGCCTCATCGAGCAGGGTCAGGCACTGGTGGACCACTTCCACCGGATCGCCCGAATCGGGGCGCACGACCAGGGTGCCGCCCGAGGCAATCACTTCCTCACGCAGCGCCTTACCCCAGTGTTCGCGGATCGCATGGAAGATGTCGTAGCTGTCCGAGACCACGGCGACCAGCGATCCCGGTTTCGCGAACTGGCGGAGCATATTGCGATACGCATCGACCTCTCGCTCACGACCCCAGCTCGTGATGGTGCTGTGCTCGGCGGCGGGAATCGAGAAGCCCGCCATCGGCTCACCATAGAAGGCCCGTGCGGCCAACACGCCCTGCACGGTGTCGGTGCCCATGAAGTTCACGAGATGGGCCATGCCGCCCAGGGCGGCGGATTCCGCACTCGATACGCCGCGTGCGCCGAAGTCATGCAGCTTGAACAGCAGCTGCCCTGCCGGGTCGTCACTGGTCTGCTCGAGGAAGGCGGCGATCGTGCGCTTCACCTGCCAGCTCAAGGTCGCCACCGTCACCGGGTACCAGAGGCGCAGCAGCAGGGTCTCCAGGTAGCTCGGTAGCCAGAACGCCTCCGGATCCGTCGACTCGATCGTGACCAGCGCCTGGTGCGTCGGCACCACGCTGCCCTCGGGCACGGCGCGGATGCGCATGGGCATGCGGCCGCCGTGCACATCGACGATGCGGCGCCAGCCAGCGTCATTGAACGGCTCGCCATGCGCAGCGAAGAAATCGCGCGCCTCGTCGACATCGGCGTGAGTCACCGGAGTGCTGAGCCAGCCCTTCAGGATGGCCTGCAGCCCGAAGAACACCGTGCGGTCGTACATGCCACCGCGCGATTCCACGTAGAAGAACGTGCGATCGGTACCCGGCGGGTACTGCAACCAGTGGCTGGCCTTGTAGCTGTCGGTATTGAGGATGAGGTTCTGCAGGGCTGGGAACATCGGGATTCCTTGGAACGTCAAACAAAAAACCCCGCCATGATGGCGGGGTTTTCAGGGGGTACGACGCCTGCGGCGTTTAGTCGCCCATCTGCTTCTGCAGGTGCTCGCGGCGCTCCTGCGCATCGAGCGAGAGGGTGGCGATGGGACGCGCATCGAGGCGGTCCACACCGATTTCCTCATCGGTCTCTTCACAGAAGCCGTAGCGGCCTTCCTCGATCCGGCGCAGCGCCTTGTCGATCTTGGAGATGAGCTTGCGGTAGCGGTCGCGGGTACGCAGTTCCAGCGAGTTCTCGGTCTCGCGGGTGGCGCGTTCGGCTTCGTCGCCCACGTCACGGACTTCCTCGCGGAGGTTGTCCATGGTCTGGCGCGACTCTTCGACGAGCTGCTCCCGCCATTCCTTCAGCTTGTTGCGGAAGTAGGCCAGGTGGCGAGGATTCATGTACTCCTCGTCGTTGCCCGGCCGGTAGCCCTTCGGCAGGTCGATGACAGTAGAAGCCGGCAGCGCATAGCGGCCGTCTTCGCGCGTGATTCCGTTTTCAAGTGTGGTGCTGTTCATGCTGGCTTGCGCGGACTTCTCGTTTCTGGATGGGGTAGCGCTGCCCACCGCGGACGCCTTGCGACCGGAGGCTGGGCTGGCGGCGGCCTGAGCCACCGGCGCCGGTGCGGGTGCCGGCGACGCCTTCACCTGCTGCTTTGGAGTGGCCTTGGCGGCGGTATGTTCCGCCACCGGGGCCGATTTCTTTGCGGGAGCGGGCGTGGCCTTGGGGGCCGGGGCCTTCGCCGCGGGTTTGGCTGGCGCCTTAGCGGCCGCCGTCTTCTTCACCGGCGCCGCCTTGGCAGGCGCCGTTTTGGCGGCTGCAGGTTTCGCCGCCGTCTTCGCAGGCGCCTTCTTCGCGGGCGCCGCAGCCTTCTTCGGGGCCGCCTTGGTCACGGCCTTCGCGGTTTTCGCCGCGGGCTTGGCCGCCGCGCCCACCGTTTTCTTCGCCGGTGCCTTGCCCCCGGCCACAACCGTCCTGGTCTTCGTCGCGTCACCTGCCCCGCCCTTCTTGGCGGCTGCCTTGGCAACGGTGGAGCTACGAGCGTCTTTCGCCATTTCCTTCACCTCGGTGGCCGTGGCGGCGGGGTGTTATAGCCCAGATGCGTTACCCCAGCAACCTATCTTCTGGGATACTGTTGGGTGCCCAACGCAGGCACCCCACCTGGCTAAGAGACAGTGACCCGCCTCCTCCTCTTCCTGTTGTCCCTCTACAAGCGGTGGCTTAGTCCCCTGCTAGGGGCCAATTGCCGGTTCCATCCATCCTGTTCCGATTACACGCGGATTGCCATAGCCCGGTTCGGCCCCATGCGGGGCTCGCTGCTGGGCGGCTGGCGCATCCTCCGTTGCCAGCCCCTCTGCGAGGGTGGCCACGATCCCGTTCCCGACCGTTTCGTCCTGCGCCGCTGCGGCGCCCAAGGAGCTCATACCCATGACTGATGCCTGGCTGATCAAAAACGCCGAACTCGTCAATGAAAACAAGCGGTTCAAAGCCGACGTCCGTATCCGCGACGGAAAAATCGCGACCATCGCGCAGGGACTGGAAAAAGAGCGTGATGAAGAAGTGATCGATGCCAGCGGCCTGTGGCTGTTCCCCGGCATGATCGATGACCAGGTGCATTTCCGTGAGCCAGGCCTCACCCAGAAGGCTGATCTCGCGACGGAATCGCGCGCCTGCGCGGCAGGCGGCATCACCAGCTTCATGGAAATGCCGAATACGAAGCCGCCCGCGCTCGATCGTGACAGCCTGGAATACAAGTACACCCTGGCCGCCGATAAATCGGTGGTGAACTACGCGTTCTACATGGGCGCCAGCAACGACAACCTCGAGCACATCCGCAAGCTCGACCCCAAGGCCGCGCCGGGCGTCAAGGTCTTCATGGGCGCTTCCACCGGCAACATGCTGGTCGATAATCCCGAGACGCTCGATGGCATCTTCCGCGACACGCCGGTGCCCATCATCACGCACTGCGAAGATACGCCGATGATCGATGCGAACCTTGCGAAGGCGCACGAAAAATACGGCGAGGACATCCCCGTGTGGGAACACCCGCATATCCGCTCGCGCGAAGCCTGCATCAAATCGACGCGCCTGGCGATCTCGCTGGCGAAGAAGCACAACACGCGCCTGCACGTGCTGCACATCTCCACCGCCGATGAGCTGGCGCTGTTCGAGCCGGGCCCGATCGAAGGCAAGCGGATCACCGCTGAGACCTGCGTGCACTTCCTGCATTTCGGCGGCAAGGCCGATTACGAGGAAAAGGGCTCCTTCATCAAGTGCAACCCGGCGATCAAGGAAGAAAGCGATCGCGAGGCGATCACCAAGGCCCTGGCCGAAGGCCGCCTGGACGTACTGGCCACGGACCATGCCCCGCACCTGCTGGAAGAAAAGGAGCAGAAGTACGACAAGGCGCCGTCCGGCCTGCCGCTGGTGCAGTTCGCCCTGCAGGCCGCGCTGCAGCGGGTAACGGAAGGCAAGCTCACGCTCGAGCGCGTGATCGAAACCGTGTGCCACAACCCGGCGAAGTTGTTCAACGTGGCCAATCGCGGCTTCCTGCGCGAAGGCTACGCGGCCGACCTGGTCCTCGTGGATCCGAACAAGCCGCACACCGTCACTCGCGAGGAAGTGCTTTCGAAATGCGGCTGGTCGCCGTTCGAGGGCTATACGTTCAGCAGCAGCATCGCCTCGACCTTTGTTAACGGGCAGCGTGTGTTTGATGGCAAGACCGTGGACGAAAACGTGCGCGGGCAGCGGTTGGCCTTTGATCGATGAGAAAAATCGCAAGGGAATGCGGGGTGGTCGCTAGCCTTGATCGCGTGCAAGCACGCTCCTATGAGGCGGCCGGGGCTCGTGTGGGAGCGCGCTTGCGCGCGATGCTCCTGGCCGCGCCGCTGCTACTCGCCGGCACCGCGACCGCTGCGACGTCCGACGTTCCCACCACGATGTCCCAGGGCGCCCTGGTCATCGCCCACGCCCCGCCCGGTACGCCGGTGCGGGTCAACGGCAAGGCCGTCCACGTAGGCGCTGATGGCGTCTTCGTGTTCGGTGCGAGTCGTGATGAAAAGGGCCCATTGGTCGTCGACGTGGGCGGGCATAGCACCCGCGTGGCGGTCACACCGCGCGATTGGCCGATTGAACGCGTGGAGGGCGTGCCACCGAAGACGGTGAATCCGCCGCCGGAAATCGCCGCGCGGATCGAGCGTGAACAAGCGCTGGTGGTGGCCGCACGCAACCGAGACGACACCCGCGAGGATTTCGACCACGGCTTCATCTGGCCGGTGACCGGCCGCATCAGTGGACGCTTCGGCAATCAGCGCATCTACAACGGGGATCCGAAAGCACCGCATTCCGGCATGGATATCGCGGTGCCGGAAGGCACGCCGGTGAAGGCACCGGCGGCGGGAGTGATCACCTTTGCCCAGCCGGATCTTTATCTCACCGGCGGCACGGTACTGCTGGATCACGGCTTTGGCCTGTCATCCAACTTCCTGCACCTGTCGCGTATCGACGTGAAGGTGGGCCAGCATGTGCAGCAGGGTCAGGTGATCGGCGCGGCCGGCAAAACCGGGCGGGCCACCGGGCCGCATGTGCACTGGGGGTTCAACTGGTTTGGGGTAAGGCTGGATCCGTTGTTGTTGCCGGGAATCCAGGCGCCCTGAGGGCTTACCGACCACGTAGGAGCCCACCCTGTGGGCGACGCCGTTCGCGAAAGAGCCACAATTACCTGTGGCGCTGCTGCGAAAGATGTCGCCCACAGGGTGGGCTCCTACCGGTTTGGTGGCGCTTTAGCGTGCCTTGCTGGCAAACGCCACCGCGTCATGCGGGTGCAGGCTTTCGTGGTGGGCAACGCGAACGTGGAAGTCGGCGATGCCGGCGTCGGCTTCCAGCGTCTTCTGGATGCGGCGGGCGGCATCCTCGCAGAACATCAGGTTGCTGCCGTTGGCCAGCGCGAAGGCCTGCTCGTCGGCGCGCTTCACCGCGGTCTGCACCGGGGTGCCGAGCGCGGTTTCCACGTTGTCGATCATGCCGATCAGGTTGAACACGCCCTCGCCCTTCGGCGCCACGCGGATCGTCGCGGTACTACGCTGAGCGTGCGGGGTCGCGATAACGCCCTGCTCCGTGCCAAGCCACGCGAGGATCGTTTCACGATCCAATGCCAGGTCCGCCGGGAACGACTTGGCGAAGTTGTCCTGGATCAGCTGGCGCGACAGCGCGGCCGACGCCGGGCACGTGGAGGAATAGACCACATCGGTCGTGACCTCGAGATGGAACTGCTCGCCACGCAGCGTCGCATCAATGGTGATCGGGTAAGCGCGCCAGCCGCTGTTGTCGCTGCGCAGCGCACGGCGACGCACGAGGTGCTCGAAACCGATGGTGATGCGCGCGTGGTCCGAAAGCCCTTCGTGCGAGGAAAGGAATTCACCCAGCAACGCACGGATACCGGACACGGTGAGGGGGCCTGCGGAAAGCGCCTCCGAGACCAGCAGGTACAGGCGTGACATGTGGATGCCACGCTTCTCCGGCTTGGTGAGGTTCACGAAAGCACCGACGCGCGCGCCCGTTGAACGGACGTCGCCGTCACCGGCATCGAACGCTACCGGCATTTCCATGCCATCCATGCCGACCCAGTCGAGCGCGCCGTGTACCAGTGCGTGCTCCTGCGAAGCGACATCGGGGAGCAGGCGGGTCGGGGAATCTTGGATGTACATCAGGGTTTCCTTGGGACGTAGGTCGTTTCCGGCCGTTTGCCCCGAGATGGGGGCCATGGCTTGAGGCTCAATGGTGTGTGCCGGGAAACGCTGCGTTCAGCCCAACCGGGCCGCCTGCCGTGCCGCGCGCCAGGCGCGAAGGGCGGTGGCGGGGCCGGTACGGGCCTGGCGCTTGTGCAATTCAGCAAAGGGTTCGGCGGCGCGGGCGGCGCCACGGGCCGTGGCCAGCGCCGTACGGCCCTCCAGGCCACGGAAGGTGGACAGAGGCTGCCCCCGGCCTAGCGCGGCCGCCAGGCCGGCTGCCAGCTCGTTGAGTTGCGCCTTGAGGGCCTCCCGGCGGGCCGGGGAGTCGTCCTTGAGCTGGCTGCGGCTCAGGCCGTGCCTTGCGAGGCGCGACATGGGCAGGGGCAGACGCTCGCGGTCCACATCGAACTCCAGGCGCGAGAGGGCAAATACCAGGTGTGAGAGCGTCGCGATCTCGGCAGCTGCGTCGGTGGCAGCTTCCGGACCGAACCACCACGCGTTCTCAAGCGTAGCCAACGCGCCATGCATATTGCGCGCGGCGGCCACCTGGCCGGCGAAGTCGGACGAGGTGCCCTGCTCCAGCTGGGCCATGGCCGCGAGCACGGGCGCCAGCCACATCTGTGCAGGGATCGCCCGGGCCCGCTCGCTGGCGAACAAGGCCTTGGTCAACGGGTGGCGGCCGCCGCTGGCGGCAGCGCCAGAGAGTTCCTCCGCCCACCACTGCAGCTTGGCAGCCGCCACGGTCGGCTCGCGCACGCCGTAGGCCGATGAAATCAGTTCCTGCTCGAAGGCAGCGAGGGCCATGCGCTCATCGCGCACGGCCGGGTCGACAAACCCCAGCGCGACACGCTGCTGCGGCTGGATCGCCAGCCATTTGTCGACGTAGCTCTGGATCGCACCGTCGGTCATGCCGCCACCTCACGCACGCCCAGCAGCGTGGCCAGGTCATCCGGGTGGTCGACGACGGCGTCTGCACCCCAACTGTCCGGATCGCCGCCATCGAGGTAGCCCCAGCGCACGGCTACGCTGAACAACCCCGCGGCCTTGCCGGCAACGATGTCGCGACGGTCATCACCAACGAACACCGAACGCGCAGGCGCGCAGCCGGCGGTTTCGCAGGCCAGTAACACCGGTGCCGGGTCCGGCTTTTTCACCGGCAACGTATCGCCCGACACCACGGCAGCCGGCTGCCAATGCGGCACAGCCGCGGGCAGCAGCGCATCGGTCAGGAAACCTGGCTTATTGGTGACGATGCCCCAACGGATGCCAGCGGCCACGAGACCCGCGAGCATCGGCTCCACGCCGGCGAACGGCACGGTGTGCGCCGCCATGTTGGCCTCGTACAGCGCGAGATAACGCGGTACCAGCGCCAGCACACCCGCTTCATCGAGCTGCGGGAAACCCACGCTGATGATCGCGCGCGAACCGCGCGACACCACGGGACGCACATCGTCGTACGCAGGCGGTGCTACGCCCTGCTCCGCGCACAGCAACATCAGTGCGTGATGCAGATCCAGCCCGCTATCGAGCAAGGTGCCATCGAGGTCGAAGAACACACCCTCGGGCTTGAACGGCAGCTTGCTCACGCCGGTTTCCTTGCGGCCAGCACGTAGTTCACCGCGGTATTACGGGTGAGGCTCGCGTTGCGCGTGAGCGGGTTATAGGCCAGCCCAGAGATGTCTTCCAGTTCGAGTCCAACGCGGCGCAGCATGCCCGAAACCTCGGACGGCTTCAGGAACTGTGCGTAGTGGTGCGTGCCACGCGGCAGCAGGCGCATGACGTACTCCGCGCCCAGGATCGCCGCGCCGAACGCGGCCGGTGTGCGGTTGAGCGTGGACAGGAACAGCTGGCCGCCCGGCTTGAGCATGGCGGCCAGGTCGCGGATCAGCACGAAGGGATCGGGCACGTGCTCGATCATTTCCATGCAGCACACGACGTCGAACGATTCCGGTTCGGCCGCGGCCAGTTCGTCCGACGACTGCACGCGGTAATCCACCTGCAGGTTCGATTCGAACAGGTGCAGCTTCGCGATCTCGATGAGCTTGGCGCCGAGGTCGATGGCCGTCACGTTCGCGCCGGCGCGGGCCAACGCTTCGCTGAGCAGGCCACCACCGCAGCCGACATCGACCACTTTGGCACCGCGCAGGTTGGCGCGGCCAGCGACGTAGGCCGAGCGCACCGGGTTCAGGTCGTGCAGCGGGCGGGATTCGCCATCCGGATCCCACCAGCGCGCGGCGAGCTTTTCAAAACGCGCGATTTCTTCCGCGCTCACATTGGCGTTGGTTTGCATCGTGGTTGCCTCAGGGAAAACGGCGCACGCGCCACTCGTGGACGGTAAGCGTGGACGACCCGGACGTATGCAGCGGATCGCCATGGGCGATCTGCGTGGCGGTATCCAGATCGGCCGCGCGCAACAGGTAGGCACCGCCGGTGCCATCGGTGAATGGGCCCGTCATGTCGAGCAGGCCACGCTCGATCAGGCCTTGCAGGAACACCTGGTGCTCGGCGCCGGCCGAGGCCTGGAAGGCCTCGTTACGCATGGCCATCACCAGGTAGAGGTGAATCGTGTCGTTCATTCCGGCGCATCCTCCGCGGCGATCTGCTCACGCCAGCCGCGAGCCTTGTCGCGGATGGCTTCGACATCAATGCCGATCAGGGTCTTATCGGCCAGCTTGCGCTTGCCGTCGATCCACACATCGCTCACCTGGTGGCGGCCCGTGGCGTACACGAGCTGCGAGGCCACGTGGTACAGCGGCTGGGTTTCCAGATCATCCAGACGCACAGCAGCCAGGTCGGCGCGCTTGCCCGGCTCGATCGAGCCGATCTTTTCGCCGAGGCCAATGGCCTTCGCACCATTGAGCGTGGCGGCACGCAGTGCGCTGGCGGCATCGAACGCCGCCGCATCGCCTGCCACGGCCTTCGCCAGCATCGCAGCGGTACGCATCTCGCCAAACATGTCGAGGTCGTTATTCGACGCGCAGCCATCGGTACCGATGCACACATTCACGCCGGCCGTACGCAGTTTCTCCGCCGGGCAGAAGCCCGACGCGAGCTTGAGGTTCGATTCCGGGCAGTGCACGACCGACACGCCCGCGGCGGCACACGCGGCGATTTCGCCGTCGGTGAGTTGGGTCATGTGCACGGCGATAAGGCGCTCGTTGACCAGGCCCAGCTTCTGCAGGCGCTCGAAAGGACGGACGCCATCGCGCGCCTTGCCCTCTTCCACTTCCTGCGCGGTCTCATGGGTGTGCAGGTGCACGGGAATATCGAGCTGCTCGGAGAGCACGCGAATCCGCTCGAAGTTCTCATCCGAAACGGTGTACGGCGCATGCGGCGCGAACGCGGTCGTGAGCAGCGGCTCGCCGCGCAGGCTGTCGTGCACTTCCTCGGCGCGCTGGAAGTATTCATCCGAGGTCTTCGCCCACGGCGTGGGGAAGTCGATGACCGGCAGGCCGATCACCGCGCGGAAGCCCATCTGCCGATAAGTGGCGGCGATGACGTCCGGGAAGAAATAGTTTTCGTTGGCGCAGGTGGTGCCGCCGCGGATCATCTCGGCCACGGCGAGTTCCACGCCATCGCGAATGAAATCCGGACCCATCACGCGGCCTTCGGCCGGCCAGATGTGCTCCTGCAACCAGACCATGAGTGGCAGGTCGTCGGCCAGGCCGCGCAGCAGGGTCATGGGGTTGTGCGTGTGCGAGTTCACCAGGCCGGGAATCAGGGCATGTTCGCTGAGCGACACGCGTTCGCGCGGCGCGTAGTGCTGGCGCGCTTCATCGGCGGGAAGGATGGCGAGGATCTCACCCTTGTCGATGGCAACGGCGTGGTCGTCGAGTACGACGCCATGCGGTTCCACCGGGACGACCCAGCGGGCTTCGATGAGGAGGTCGATATCGCGGATGTCGTTGGAGCTCATGGAGACTGTTTCCTTGCGCCTGATAAGCGAACGGCACGGCGCCCAGGGGGCGGCCGTGCCGTCGGTGTACGTCGATCGTGCGTCTTACTTGACGCGGCTGTCGTACTCGCCGGTGCGGGTATCGACCTTGATCATTTCATCCTGGTTGACGAACAGCGGCACGCGGACCACGGCGCCGGTTTCGAGCGTCGCCGGCTTGCCGCCGCCGCCCGAGGTATCGCCACGGACGCCCGGATCGGTTTCGACGATCTTCAGCTCAACGAACTTCGGCGCCTGCACCGCGATGATCTGGGTTTCGTTGAAGATGGTGATGACGCACTGCTCGTCGCCCTTCAGCCACTTCCAGGCATCGCCCATGGCGGCCAGGTTGGCGCGGTACTGCTCGAAGGTCTCCGAGTGCATGAAGATCCACTCGCGGTCGTCGCCGGTGCCTTCGATGTACGAGAAGCTGGCGTCCGTATCAGTCGCGTTGGCTTCTTCGTACGAATCGCTCGACTTCAGGGTCAGCTCGGTGGTGCGGCCGTCCTTGAGGTTACGCACACGGATGCGGGTGAACGCCTGGCCCTTGCCCGGCTTGATGAAGTCCGCCTCGGTGATCACCCAGGGATCGCCGTTGTGGAGGATCTTCTTGCCCGTTTTGACGTCATTGAGGCCAAGGCTCGCCATGTGTTGCATGCTCCAGAGGTGAATCCGCCCGCCGGGCGGCTAAAATAGGGGTCTGTTACGGGCCTCGTGGCCCGCCCCAAGGCCCACCATGATAACCGCAAGCCCCACTCCCCGCCTACCGACGCCCGTTCAGGGGTGGCGCGAGGCCTGGCGAGATGCCATCACCGATGCCAGCGAGCTCCTGCAGGCCGTCGGCCTCGGCCACCGCGCGGACCTGCTGCCGCCCGACGACGCCGGCTTCCCGCTGAGGGTGCCGCGTGGCTTCGTGGCGCGCATGCGCCAGGGCGACCCGTCCGACCCCCTCCTCCTGCAGGTGCTGCCCCGCCAGGCCGAGCACGTGGAGGCACCGGGGTTCAGCGTGGACGCCGTGGGCGATATGGCCGCCAAGGCGGGCCATGGCCTGCTCCACAAATACGATGGCCGCGCCCTGCTGATCGCCAGCGGCTCGTGCGCCGTGAACTGCCGGTACTGCTTCCGCCGGCACTTCCCCTACGGCGAAGAGATTGCCGCCGCCGCTCAATGGCGCGAGGCGCTGGCCCACGTGGCCGCCGACACCTCGATCCGCGAGCTCATCCTCTCTGGCGGGGATCCGCTTTCCCTGGCCACCCACAAGCTCGAGGAGCTGACGCGCGGCCTGGCGGCCATGCCCCACGTGATCCGCCTGCGCATCCACACCCGCCTGCCCGTGGTGCTGCCCGAGCGCGTGGATGACGCGTTCACCGCGTGGCTGGCCGCCCTGCCCTTGCAGAAGGTGGTGGTGCTGCACGCCAACCACGCCAACGAGTTCGATGCCAGCGTGGACGCCGCCTGCGCCCGCTTGCGCGAGGCCGGGGCCACCCTGCTCAACCAGTCGGTGCTGCTGCGCGGCGTGAACGATGACGCCGATGCCCTGGCCGACCTCTGCGAGCGATCGTTTGCCGCGGGGGTGCTGCCCTACTACCTGCACCAGCTCGACAAAGTCACCGGCGCCGCCCATTTCGAGGTGGCCGATGAGCAAGCACTGGCCCTGGTGGAGACACTCCGGGCAC
Source organism: Luteibacter aegosomaticola (assembly GCF_023078475.1). Classification (NCBI taxonomy): domain Bacteria; kingdom Pseudomonadati; phylum Pseudomonadota; class Gammaproteobacteria; order Lysobacterales; family Rhodanobacteraceae; genus Luteibacter; species Luteibacter aegosomaticola. The sequence goes on from NZ_CP095741.1 coordinate 3,450,910, forward strand.
GTTTACCTGGGTACCTTGTCCCAAAACTGGTTCGGGAATTGCCCGGCGACCCCTCAAAGCGTCCCATTGCCGATTTCGCGCGCTAGTATGGGCCCATCCTGCCGTAGATCCGGCAGGACCGCGAGACAGGGGGTGCACACTGGGGAACCGGTGTGCCGGGGTGGAACTGCGGTAGCCAAGAACAAGCATGAAACACGACAACGTTATCCGCGTCCTCTTCATCGAATCGTCGGTGGAAGAGGCGGAACTATTGATCAATGTGCTGCGCAATGGCGGCATCGCCGTGCGCCCGTCGCGTGCCACCACGGCCGACGAGATCCAGGCCTGCCTGGCCGACCAGGCGCCGGACCTCGTGCTGCTGAATCCGACGGTGCCCGGGGTCGATCCGAACCAGGTCCTGCGCCAGCTTGACGCCAGCGGGCGCGACCTTGCGGCGATCGCGGTGCTGGAGCACCTCGATGACGACCAGGTGGCCGACCTGCTCGCGGGCGGTGCCCGCGGCGTGGCCCTGCGCAAGCGCCACGACCAGATCCTCGCCACGGTCCGCCGCGAGTTCCAGTCGCTCTCCATGCGCCGCCAGGTGCGCCGTCTCGAGACGGCCCTGCGCGAAACCGAGCGCCGCTGTGACTCGCTGCTGGATTCGTCGCGCGATGCGATCGCCTATGTGCACGAGGGCATGCATGTCCGCGTGAACCAGGCTTACCTAGAGGCCTTTGGCTTCAACGAATACGACGACATCATCGGCCTGCCGATCCTCGATCTGATCTCGGGCACGCACGCCGACGACTTCAAGAACGCCCTGCGCGGGGTGTCAAAGGGCGAAAAGACCCCACCGCCGATGGACCTCCTGGCCCGTCGCGACGACGGCACCACGTTCAAGGCGGCCGTCGAATTCGCCCAGGCCACCTTCGAAGGCGAGGCCTGCCTGCAGATCGTGTTCCGCCAGCAGACGGTGGACCCCGCGCTGGTGGCGCAGCTCTATCAGGATCCGGTCACCGGCCTGTTCAATCGCGCGCGCACGCTTGAGCACATTGATGAGGCTGTGGCCGCCGCCGCAGCGGGCCGTGCTGGCCAGGCCGTGCTGCTGATCGAGCCGGACAACTGGAAGGAACTGGTGGCCAGCGCTGGCATCGCCAACGCCGACCAGGTGCTGGCGAACCTTGCCGTGCGCATCAAGGAAGCACTCGACGAGGAAGACGTCCCGGGCGTACTCGGCGACCACACCTTCGGCATCGTGCTCGCTCCGCGGGGCGACCTGGAACACGCCGCGCTGACCGAGCGCCTGCGCGCCAGCATCGCCGAAGCCATCATCGACGCGGGCACGCGCTCACTGACGGTCACCGTGACCGTGGGCGGCACCCTGCTCGCCGAAAAGAACGCCAACGCCGAAACCGTGCTCGACCAGGCCCAGGCCGCGCTGCGCAACGCCCAGAACCAGGGCGGTAATCGCGTGGAGCTGCACGACCCGGCCGCGCGCGAAAAGGCCGATGCCGAGCGCGAGCAGTACTGGCTGGACCTGGTTCGCGAGGCGCTCGCGCAGGATGGCCTGCGCCTGTACCACCAGCAGATCATCAGCCTGCAGGATGCCGCCGGCGAGTTCTACGACATCCTGGTCCGCATGCGCGGCCCGAAGGGCGATGTGCTGCCCTCGTACTTCTTCCCCGTGGCGGAACGCAACGGCCTGCTTCCGGCGATCGACCGCTGGGTGCTGGGCCACGCTATCGACGCCCTCGCCCACCGCGAGAACGATGGCCTGACCACCACCTATTTCGTGAAGATCACCGCACAGTCGCTGGAAGACCCCGACCTGCTGCCGTGGCTCAAGCGGCGCCTGGAAACGGCCAAGCTGCGCCGCAGCCAGCTCGTTATCGCCATGCCGGAATCGAAGGTGCTGACGATGCTGCGCAAGGCCCAGGAGTTCTCGGCCGGCTGGCGCCAGTCGGGCGGGCGGTTTGCGATCGAGCAGTTCGGCTCAGGCCTGAACTCGTTCCAGATGCTGACCCACGTCGAGGCCGACTTCCTGAAGATCGACCGCAGCTTCATGACCGACCTGCCGCAGCACCCGGAAAACCAGAAGCGCATTTCCGACATCTGCAAGGAAGGCCACGCCACTGGCAAGCAGACCGTCGCCGAATGGGTGGAGGATGCTGTGAGCACCTCGCTGCTCTTCGCCTGCGGCGTCGATTTCGTGCAGGGCAACTTCCTGCAGGAGCCGGCGAAGGTGTTGGCTGAAGAGTACCTGCCGGTCTGAGGCGAAAGGCGTCGCCCACAGGGTGGGCTCCTACCGTAGGAGCCCACCCTGTGGGCGACGCCTTTCGCGAAGACCCAACAAGACGCCTCTCGCGAAAACCCAACACGTACAACCCAACACGCACAACGAAAAAAGCCCGCGATCGCTCGCGGGCTTTTTCTTGACGCTTGCTGCAACCGATTACTCGGCAGCGGCAGCAGCGGCAGCCTTCTTCGCAGCCTTGGCGGCGGCGGCGGCGGCCACGTCTTCCTTGATGCGAGCAGCCTTGCCTTCCAGACCACGCAGGAAGTACAGCTTGGCGCCGCGGACCTTACCCTTACGCTTCACTTCGACCGAGTCGATAGCGGCGCTGTGGGTCTGGAACACGCGCTCAACGCCGGTGCCGTGCGAGATCTTGCGCACGGTGAAGGCGGAGTGCAGGCCGCGGCTACGCTTGGCAATGCAGATACCTTCGAACGCCTGGACGCGCTCGCGGTTGCCTTCCTTGACCTTGACGTTAACGACCACGGTGTCGCCAGGGCCGAAATCCGGCAGCTGGCGGGTGATCTGCTCGGCTTCGAACTGTTGGAGAAGTTTGTTCATGGCACACACCTGTCAATATTTGTTACGGCGGTCGTCGCCGGCCGCACCGTTTGGCCGCGAATATTCACGGCGGAATTCATCCAGCAAAGCCCGGGATTGATCATCCAGGACCAGCTGCGTTAGCAGATCCGGCCGGCGCAGCCAGGTTCGACCTAGCGACTGCTTACGACGCCAACGGGCAATAGCCGCGTGGTCGCCGGACAGCAGCACCTCCGGCACGCCACCCCATGCGTCGTGCTGCACGGGACGGGTGTAGTGCGGGCAATCCAGCAAGCCGTCCGAGAACGAATCCTGCTGGTGGGACTGCGCATCGTTCAATGCACCTTCCTGAAGACGACCCACCGCATCGATAACCACCGCTGCGCCGAGCTCACCGCCAGACAGCACATAATCGCCGATTGAGAGCTCTTCGTCGACCTCGTGCTGGACAAAGCGTTCGTCCACACCTTCATAACGTCCGCAGATCAGGGCAATTCGCGGCATATTTGCCAGCGCTTCCACCCGCTTCTGCGTCAGCCGCGCGCCTTGCGGGCTGAGGTAGATCACGTGCACCGGTTCCGGTGCCGCCTCACGAATCGCCGCGAGCGTGGCTCGCAAGGGCTCGATCAGCATCACCATGCCTGGTCCACCGCCAAAGGGGCGGCCATCCACGGTGCGGTAATTATCGGTGGCGAAATCACGCGGGTTCCAGGCTTCCACCTGGAGCAGCTCGCGCTGCTGCGCCCTTCCTACCACCCCGATACCGGCCGACTGGCGGACAAAATCGGGAAACAGCGTTACCACGTCGATGCGCATGACTTCAGGTACCGCTGCTCAGAACTCGGGGTCCCAGTCCACTACGATGCGGCCGGCGTCGAAATCGACGGACTGCACGTAGGGGCCCTGGACGAACGGGACCAGACGCTCCTTTTCACCATCCTTGACCACCATGACATCGTTGGCGCCGGTGGAAAAAAGGTGGCTGACCCGGCCGAGCGAAACGTTCTCCGTGGTGACGACCTCGAGGCTTTCGAGATCGAACCAGTAGAACTCGCCCGGGGCGGGCGGCGGAAACGAGTCGCGCGAGACCGTGATCTCGCAACCGACCAGCGTTGCCGCCTGGTCACGATCCGTGATGTCCGGCAGGGAGGCGACGATGCCCTTGCCCTGCGCGTTACCGCGGATCCCGCTCATCTCCCGTTCCACGCCCGGCGCGGTCAGCAGCCAGGGCTGGTACCGGAAGATCTGGAGGCGGGGCTCGGTCCAGCTTTCAAGCTTGACCTGGCCCTGCACACCATGGAGCCCAACGATGCGCCCTACGCGGACGCGCCGGCCAGGCTCCGTCGACATCAAGCTGCCAGCTTGCCGGCTTCCTTGACGAGGGCGCGGACCTTATCGGTCAGCTGCGCACCCTTGGCCACCCAGGCGTTGACCTTGGCGACGTCGAGCTCGAGACGCTTGTCAGCGCCCGAAGCGACCGGGTTGTAGTAGCCAACACGCTCGATGTTACGGCCATCGCGCGGGCTGCGCTGGTCGGTCACAACGATGTGATAAAACGGACGGCCCTTGGCGCCACCGCGCGAAAGACGAATCTTAACCATAAGTTACGTGCTCCAGAGTGCCGGATGCCGGCAAAGCGCGCGCGAGAAGCGGGCGCGGTAAAGCCGGACATTTTAGCCAAAGTTTTCAGAAATGGAAGTACCTGCGGGCACTTCCGTGGCCTTACGGCCGGTTTAACGCGGCGGCATCATCCCACCCATGCCGCCCATGCCCTTCAGGGCGCCACGCATCTGGCGCATGAGGCCCTTGCTGCCACCCTTCGACAGCTTGGACATCATCTTTTCCATCTGCATGAATTGCTTCAGCAGGCGGTTCACATCCGCCGGCTGGGTGCCGGAACCGCGTGCAACGCGGGCCTTGCGCGAGCCGTTCAGGAGATCCGGGTGGCGGCGCTCCTTCTTCGTCATCGAGCCAATGATGGCGACCATCTTCTTCAGTTCGCCGTCGTTGACCTTCGACTTCACGTTCTCAGGCAGGGCGGAGACGCCCGGCAGTTTGTCCATGAGGCCGGCGAGCCCGCCCATGTTGTTCATCTGTTCGAGCTGATCGCGCATATCGTTGAGATCGAAGCGCTTGCCCTTCATGACCTTCTCGGCCAGCTTCTGGGCTTTCTCGTGGTCGACCTTGCGCTCTACCTCTTCCACGAGCGACAGCACGTCGCCCATGCCGAGGATGCGCTGGGCGACGCGATCCGGGTGGAACGGCTCGAGGGCATCGGTCTTTTCACCGGCGCCGAGGAACTTGATGGGGCGACCGGTGATGTAGCGCACCGACAGGGCCGCACCGCCGCGGGCATCGCCGTCGGTCTTGGTGAGCACCACGCCGGTGAGCGGCAGCGCGTCAGCGAACGCCTTGGCGACGTTGGCCGCATCCTGGCCGGTCATCGAATCGACGACGAACAGGGTTTCGATCGGGTTGATGGCGCCGTGGAGGGACTTGATCTCCTCCATCATCGCTTCGTCGACGTGCAGGCGGCCGGCGGTATCCACCAGCAGCACGTCGATGACTTCGCGGCGGGCGGCGGCAACGGCGGCCTTCGCGATATCGACCGGGTTCTGGCCGGCTTCGGACGGGAAGAAGGACACGTCGACCTGCGAGGCCAGCGTGCGCAGCTGTTCGATAGCGGCCGGACGGTACACGTCGCAGCTGACCACCATGACGCGCTTCTTCTTCCGCTCCTTGAGGAAGCGGGCGAGCTTGCCGACGGTGGTGGTCTTACCAGCGCCCTGGAGGCCCGCCATGAGCACGACGGCTGGCGGCTGGGTGGCGAGGTTCAGCTCGCTGTTGGCGGCACCCATGACGGCGGTGAGCTCGTCGCTGACGACCTTGACCAGAGCCTGGCCCGGAGAAAGGCTCTTCAGCACGTCCTGGCCGACGGCACGGACCTTCACGCGCTCGACCAGCGCCTTCACCACCGGCAAGGCCACATCGGCCTCGAGCAGGGCGATGCGCACTTCGCGGAGGGTCTCGCGGATGTTTTCCTCGGTCAGCCGGCCGCGACCACGCAGGCGGTTAACGGTATCGGAGAGGCGTTGGCTGAGCGATTCAAACATGGCGGGAGCCGTCGGGGGATACGTGAACACCCGATTATAGCCGTTTACCACCCCGTAGGAGCCCACCCTGTGGGCGACATCTTTCGCGACACCGTCGCAGGACGCGTGGCATCAACCCGAAAGGCACCCCCGTGGCCGCCCACAAATGCCACTGTGTCGCATTCCGCTCCCCTGCCCCCTATGCCACACTGCGCCTCCATGATCGTCACCCTTTCGCTGGTCGCTATCTTCTTCTACCTGTCTGCTGCCGGCGTGCTCGCCCGGCCGCTGGTCACGGGTGGGCAACCGTTGGCGCGCTGGGGCATGGCCCTCGCCCTGGTGGCCGCTGCCACGCACGCCGGCGCCCTGCTCGGCGCGCACCGCGGCACGCTGGACCTGCACTTCTTCGCCGCCCTCTCCCTGGTGGCATGGATCGCCTCGGCGCTTACCCTGGCGGTGAACGTCTCACGGCCGGTCGCGGGCCTGGGCATCCTTATCTTCCCGCTCTCGGCGGCATTCCTGGCCATCGACGCCTTCCTCGCCCCGCGCACCGCGCCCATGGCGATGAGCTGGCAGATCGAGATGCACGTAACCATCGCGGTGTTCGCGTTTGGCTTCCTCTCGCTGGCCGCGGCACTTTCCATCCTGCTGGCCATCCAGGAACGCGCCCTGCGGCGCAGCCGCTTCGGCCACTGGGTTCGCGCCCTGCCCCCGCTCACGCTCACCGAAGTGCTGCTGTTCCGCCTGATCGCCGTGGGCTTCGTCTTGCTGACGCTCACCCTGATCACCGGCGCCCTGTTCGTGGGTGATCTGTTCAGCCAGCATCTCGTCCACAAGACGGTGCTGTCGATCGTGGCCTGGGTGATGTTCGGTGTGCTGCTGTGGGGCCGCTGGCGTTACGGGTGGCGCGGGATCCGTGCGGTGAACCTGACGCTCGCCGCCATGGCGATCCTGCTGCTGGCATTCTTCGGCACCAAGCTGGTGCTCGAGCTGATCCTGCATCGCACGGCCTGACGTTACGGCGTCACCGCTTCGTTGGCTTATCGCGCGCAAGCGCGCGATTCACTCCCGCGATGCGTCGATCGCTTGCGAAAGGCGTTCCACGGGAATGACTTCCATATCGCCGACACGGCCACGCTTCGGCGCGTTGGCCGCCGGAACCACGGCACGCCGGAAACCGTGCGTAGCCGCTTCCTTAAGGCGCTCTTCGCCATTCGGCACGGGGCGGATCTCACCGGAGAGGCCGACTTCGCCGAAGGCGATGGTCTTCTCGGGCAGCGGGCGATCACGCAGGCTCGATAGCACGGCCATCAGCACCGGCACGTCGGAAGCGGTTTCCTGCACGCGAATACCGCCCACCACGTTGACGAAGACGTCCTGATCGTAAGCGGCCACGCCGCCATGCCGGTGCAGTACTGCCAGCAGCATGGCGAGACGGTTCTGCTCCAGGCCCAGCACCACGCGGCGCGGATTGCCCAGCGACGACTGATCGACCAGCGCCTGCACTTCCACCAGCAGCGGGCGCGTACCTTCGCGCGTGACCATCACCGCACTGCCCGGGGTCGGACCGGCATGGGCGGAGAGGAAGATCGCCGACGGGTTGGGCACTTCACGCAGGCCCTTCTCCGACATGGCGAACACGCCCAGCTCGTTCACCGCGCCGAAGCGGTTCTTGAAAGCACGCAGTACGCGGAAACGACTGCCGGATTCGCCTTCGAAATACAGCACGGCATCGACCATGTGCTCGAGCACGCGCGGGCCAGCGATACCGCCCTCCTTGGTCACGTGACCCACGAGGAATACGGAGGTACCGGTTTCCTTGGCGAAGCGGGTCAGCTTGGCGGCCGATTCGCGCACCTGGCTCACCGAGCCTGGTGCCGCCGTAAGCATCTCGGTCCAGATCGTCTGGATGGAATCGATGACGAGGACACGCGGACGCGCCGCGGCGGCCTGCTCCAGGATGCGCTCGATACAGGTCTCCGCGAGCGCATGCAGCGGCGCCAGCGGCAGGTCCAAGCGCTGCGCACGGCCAGCCACCTGGGCCAGCGATTCTTCGCCCGTGACATACAGGCTCGGCAGCGTGACGCCGAGCGTCCCAAGCATTTGCAGCAGCAGCGTGGATTTGCCGATGCCGGGGTCGCCACCGATCAGCACCACGGACCCATCGACGAGACCACCGCCTAGCACGCGATCCAGCTCACTGATGCCGGTGTTCGTGCGCGCTTCGGCCGTCAGCAGGACTTCGGTGAGCGGTGTGATCTGCGGCGCGCCTGCCGCCCCACCGGCATAGCCGCCACGCCGCGCACCCGCGGTGGCCACGGCATTGGGCTTGGCCGGCTGGACCACGAATTCGGAGAGCACGTTCCATTCGCCGCATTCGGCGCACTGGCCCTGCCATTTGCTGTGTTCGGCGCCGCACTGGGTGCAGACGTAGGCGGTCTTGGCCTTGGCCATGGTGTTCGGTATTCCTCAAAAGCAGGCGGGCTATATAACGCACCCGCGTCGCACGGGGCGATACCGGGCGTCAGCCCTCGTCTTCCACGAAGAGTACGCGACGAGTCATGCCACAGGTGAGGTCGTACGAGATCGTCCCCGCGGCGGCCGCCACCGTTTCCACGGGCAGGCCTTCGCCCCACAGGGTGACGCGGTCGCCGACACGGGCATCCGGGACGCCGCGCAGATCGAGCGTGATCAGGTCCATCGAGACACGGCCGACCAGCGGCGCGAGCTTGCCATTGACCAGCACCGGCGTGCCCTGCGCCGCACTGCGCGGGTAGCCGTCGCCATAACCGATCGCCGCGACGCCCACCGCCATGTCTTCGGGGCAGGCGTAGGTGCCGTTGTAACCGACGCGTTCGCCCTTCGCGAGGTGATTGATCGCCACCAGGCGGGTCGCCAGCGTCATCGCAGGGTGGAAGCCGAAGTCGGCGCCGCTACGGCCTTCCACGACCGACAGGCCATACAGCAGGCCACCGGTGCGAACCCAATCGCCGCGCGCATCGGGCCAGCCAAGTACGGCAGCGGAGTTGGAAAGCGCGCGCGGGCCGTCCAGGCCCGCAGTGGCGTCGCGGAAGCGCTGGATCTGGGCAGCGGTGTCGTGCCCTTCGAACTCTTCGGATGACGCGAAATGAGTCATGAGGCCGACTTCAGGCGCTATCGCCGGCATGGCCTTCAGTAGCGCGTGCACCTCACGGGCACGATCCGGAGCGAATCCCAGTCGATGCATGCCGGTATCGACCTTGATCCATGCGGTGAGCGGCCCGCGCGACGGATCCGCTTTCGCCAGCCATGGCAGTTGGGCGTCATGGTGGATCAACGCCTCCAGTTTCAGGCGCTGCATTTCCGCGATATCGGCCGGCGTATCCGGGCCGGAAAGCACGACGATCCGCTGCTTGTGCCCCGCCGCACGCAAACGCAGGCCATCGGCAATGGCGGCAACGGCAAAGGCTTCGGCCTCCGCATCCAGTGCCCGGGCCACGCGCTCGAGGCCGTGGCCATAGGCATCGGCCTTCACCACGGCCATGACGCGCGCGCCGGTGGCCAGCGCGCGGACGCGAGCCAGGTTATGGCGCAAGGCACCGAGATGGATGGTGGCGACGGTGGTACGGCTCATGGATCGAAAGGGGCCACGCTAGCGGAGAAGACCACCCAGTCTAGCCGCATCCACCGGGCAACCGTGTGGCAGGGGTGTGGCGACCCAGGGCGTAAAAGCTTCTGTAGGAGCGCGCTTGCACGCGATGGGGCTTGCCGCCAGCCCCTACCGCGCGCAAGCGTGCTCCTGCCACAGCGGCTATTTAGCCAGGTCGAAGTTCTCCGACGACAACCAGCCACGGTTGCCGTGCTCGTCCTCCACCTCCCAGTTCACGCCCATCTTGTCACCCGTGGGGTACACCGCCATGCCGGGGTCGAGCTTGCGCACGGCCTTCGACTTCGCGTCGGCGCTCGCGCGCAGCGTACTCGGCTTGTTGACCGTGCCGGACTGACGGCTGTTTGCGGCAGACGCGTTACCGGGCAGCCCGCCAAGCTCATCGACGAGCTTGGTGTACGCATCGAGGTAAGCCGCGGTGATGACCTGCCCCTGGGCGGTATTCGCATAGGCTCCCACGGCCGCCTTGCCACTCGTCTCGGAGCCCCACAGGCCACCCGACGCGCCAAAGCCGAGGTCGTTCTTCTCACCGTGGCCCTCGGCCAGCGCGACCTGCTCGGAGGAGCGGACGTCAGTCACGGTGAGCACCACATCGGCGGTTTTGGAGTTGAGCGAAACACCACTGGCCAGCCGCCCTGCCGTGCCGCCGATAAGGCCACCCACAAAGCCACTCAGGGACGCACCGCCTGCATCGCGGTTGCTCGATACGAGGTCGGGCACCATCACGTAATCCGCTGCCTTGACCTGACCCTTGCCCACGTTGGAGCCACCACGAAGTTCACCGCCTGCGGCAAGCTCGCGCTCGCGCATCGCGGCGCCCATGCCCATGCTGCGATCGACCAGCGTGAAGCAACCCGACTTCTGGACAAACACCTTGATGAGCTTGGTCGGCGACGGCAGTTGCTGCTGCGTCCACCAGTGCGTACCGCCATCGGGTTCGATCACCGAGATGCTGCCCAGCTTCCGGGCACACTTCGGAATGGCCTGCACTTTCGCTTCGTGCTCGCGCTGCGATTTGGTAACGAGCGGATTGGTGGCACTGCACGCGGAGAGCGCGAACGTCGTGCCCATGGCTGCCACGACGATGGCAACACGCTTTTTGAGGAGTTCCATGAGGGGTCCCTGTCCTTGCGCGCCCGGAAGAAGAAACCTGCCCGGGCTTCGGGCGCGTGGACGGACAGGCTGTCGCGAGACCGGGAAATGCTATCGGTCAGTGCGCAGGGATGGATCTAGGACAACTCCTAAAAGCGCGTGCGAATTACCCACTCTGCGTTGTCAGTGATCGCTGACAACGCGAAGTGTTCTGTAGGCGTTGGCCGCTGCTTCGAACGGGGATCGCGCGCAAGCACGCCCCTACAACGGCGTGGTTAGCGCGACGTCGATGGCTTTCTGTGCCAGCGGGGCCATGAGTTTGTAGCCGGCGGCGTTCGGGTGCAGTCCGTCGTCGCTCAGGTCGGCGCGGAGCTGGCCGCTCTTGTCGACCGTAGCGTCGAAGTAGTCGACGAAGCCGAGATGTTCGCGTTTGGTGTAGTCGCGAATCCAGGCATTGAGCTGGAGGATGTCGGCGGGCGGGCGGCGGTGGCTCGAGGTCGGATCGTTGTAGTTGCTGATCGGCAGCAGGCTCGCGATCACCACGTGAATGCCATGAGCCCGAGCCAACTCGGCCATCGACATGAGGTTGTCCTCAATCATCTGCAACGAGGATGGCCCGGTGTTGCCGGCGATATCATTCGTGCCCGCGAGGATCACCACCACCGTCGGCTTGAGCGCGATCACATCGGCACGAAAGCGCACCAGCATCTGCGGCGTGGTCTGCCCGCTGATGCCACGGTTGATGTAACCCTTTCCCGGAAAGAACTCGCCAATCGGCCGGCCCCAGGCATCGGTGATCGAATCCCCCATGAAGACGACACGTTTCTCGCCCGGCTTGAGCGGGGGGTACGTCGCATTGTCCTTGGCGTATCGGGCCAGGAGAGGCCAGTCGTTCAGCCGCTGCTCGATATCAGCCTTCTGGTCGGCCGTGGGGTGCTCGGGGAGCACCTGACGATCGGTGTTGGTGGCAAGGCAGGCGGACGACGCCGCGACCAGAGCCAGTGCGAGCAATGCGTGACGCAGCATGAATCCCCTCCTCCCTCAGCCCGGCTGGGCCGTCGTCGGATACTGGATCAGGAAGGGAGGCCATGCAACGGCCGTACGTCACACCTCGGCTAGGATAGGCCCATGACCCGTGTCCTCTTCCTCTGTGGCAAGAACCGCCTGCGCAGCCCGACGGCTGAACAGGTATTCGCAGCGTGGCCGGGCGTGGAGACGGACTCGGCCGGTGTAAACCATGATGCGGATTGCCCGGTCACCATGGAGCACGTGTGCTGGGCGGAGCTCATCGTGGTGATGGAGAAGGCGCACCTGGCCAAACTGCGGAGGGGTTTTCGTGCGGGGCTTGGCACGGCGAAAGTCGTGTGTGTCGACATTGCAGACGACTATGAGTACATGCAGCCGGAACTGATCGCGCTGCTTGAGAAACGCGTGGGGCCGTATTTGCGGAGAAAGGTGTAGCTGCTCGCTTCGCGGGGATCGCGCGCAAGCGCGCTCCTACAGGGGCGGTGCGCTGGTTGGAGGTTGGATCTGTGGCAGCGGGGGCGTGGTCAGGCAGGGATCGTCGATCGGGTCGCGCAGGAGAACGCGGCAATCCTGTTCGTATCGGTGGCTGACGCGCCAGGGGCCGCTACGACCCTGGCGCGGCAATGTCGCCGCGCCACGCGAGACGTAGCCGGCACGAAGCGCATCCATGATGCTGGCGTCGGTCGCTTCGCCCGGCGGGGCACGCGGAACGACGACGCGAGTGCCCCGCGCATCCATCCACGCGACAAGGCGGCACACATACTGCGCCGCGAGATCTACCTTCAGGGTCCATGAGGCATTGATGTAGCCGAACAACACGGCCACGTTCGGAATGCCTTCGAGCAGCACCCCCTTGTACGTCATTAACTTGCCTGGTTCCCGCACTTCACCGTCCACATCGAGGGACATTCCGCCAAGCACCTGAAGTTCGAAGCCGGTGGCGCAGATCACGATATCGGCGTCGATCGATGCGCCCGAGGCCAGCCGCACACCCGTAGGCGTAAACGTCGCGATGGTATCGGTCCGCACCGACGCCCTGCCCGCGCGAAGGGTATCGAAGAGATCTTGATCAGGCACCACGCAGAGACGCTGCCGCCACGGATCATACGACGGGGTGAAATCAGTGATTGAGGCCGAACCCGCGAGTCGGCGGCGAACATCCGCGAGCAACAGTGACTGCATCCGCTTTGGCCAGCGCAGCGCGGCGCGGTAGAGCAAACGTTGCAAGGCAATGTTCCTGCGTCGGGCCAATCGATAAACCCAACGCGCCGGCAACATATGCAGCAGCACCGCGGAAATCGCGTCATGCGACGGCACCGAAAGCACGTAGCCCGGCGACCGCTGGAGCATGGTGACATGCGCCGCCTTCGCAGCCAGCGCGGGCACGAGGGTGATAGCCGTCGCCCCACTGCCAATCACAACGATCTGCTTTCCTTCCCATGCGAGATCCACCGGCCATTGCTGGGGATGGACGAGGCGCCCCTGGAAATTCGCCATACCGGGGAATTCAGGAAGATAGCCTTGCTCGTAGGCGTAGTAGCCGGTGCAGCCGACGAGGAACGCGGCCGTAAACGTATGTTCGCCCCCAAGCTCATCGACCGCTGTTACCGTCCAACGCGCCGCCACGCTCGACCACGAAGCGTGCGTCGTACGCAGGCCGTATCGAATGAGTCGCTCAATGCCATGGACTGCCGCGGTGTCGCGGATGTACTGGAGGATCGCCTCGCCATCCGCCAGCACTTTGAGCTCGTTCCACGGCCGGAAGCCGAACCCGAACGTGAACATATCGGAATCGGAGCGGACGCCCGGGTAGCGGAAGAGATCCCAGGTGCCACCCATGGCCTGGCGTCGCTCGAGAATACCCACGCGCTTGCCCGGGCAAGCCATGGCGAGCCGGCAGGCCATACCCACGCCGGAGAGCCCGGCGCCGATGATCAGTACATCGTAGTGGTCGCTGGCCATGCGCACCCCCGTCGATACGACGAGGGTACGCCGATCAGTCGAAGGTGCCTACGTAGGAATCCGGAGCCCAGTTCTCGAACTTGGTGTAGTGGCCCAGGAAGGCCAGCTTCACCGTATCGGTGGGGCCGTTACGCTGCTTGCCGATGATGATTTCGGCCAGGCCCTTATCCGGCGATTCCTTGTTGTAGTAGTCATCGCGGTAGATGAACATGATGACGTCGGCATCCTGCTCGATAGCGCCGGATTCGCGAAGGTCGGACATCATCGGGCGCTTGTCGGCACGCTGTTCCAGCGAGCGGTTGAGCTGGGAAAGCGCAATCACGGGCACGTTCAGTTCTTTCGCGAGTGCCTTCAGGCCACGCGAGATTTCCGAGATTTCCGTGGCGCGGTTTTCGCTGTGACCCGGGATCTGCATGAGCTGGAGGTAGTCGATCACGATCAGGCCCAGGCCGTGTTCACGCTGCAGGCGACGCGAGCGCGAGCGCATTTCCACCGGCGACATGGCGGGCGTGTCGTCGATGAAGATCTTGGCGTCGGAAAGCATGGTGATGGCCGACGTCACACGCGGCCAGTCTTCTTCGGCGAGGTCGCCGTTGCGCAGATGCTGCGCATGGATGCGGCCCAGCGAAGAAATCAGACGGAACGCCAGCTGCGACGCGGACATTTCCATCGAGAACACCGCCACCGCCTTCTTCGAGCGCATCGCCGCGGCTTCGGCCAGGTTCAGCGCGAACGCCGTTTTACCCATCGAGGGGCGCGCGGCGACGATGATCAGGTCGGACGGCTGCAGGCCTGCGGTGAGCTCATCGAGATCGGTAAAGCCCGTCGACAAACCGGTGAGCTGGCCACGATTCTCATAGCGCTCGGTGAGCTGGCGGAACGCATCGCTCACGGCCTCGCGCATCGAAACGATATCTTTCTTGCCGCGCGCACCGGATTCCGCGATGCGGAACACGCGCTGCTCGGCCAGCTCCATCACTTCCTGGACGCTCTTGCCTTCGGGACGGAAGCCGTCTTCGGTGATCGCCGTACCGGCATCGATCAGCTTGCGCAGCACCGACTTCTCGCGAACGATATCGCCATAGGCCGCGATGTTCGCCGCACTTGGCGTCGAATTCGCGAGCTCGAGCAGATAGGCGGGCCCGCCCATCATTTCGTCCATATCATTCGACTGGAACCACTCGCCGAGCGTAATCGCGTCGCAAGGCATGCCCTTGCCCGCCAGCTCATTGATGGCGCGCCAGATCATCCGGTGATCCTTGCGGTAAAAGTCCTCGTCGGTGAGCTTGTCGGCCACCTTGTCCAGCGAATCCGGCGAGAGCATCAGGCCACCCAGCACCGCCTGTTCCGCCTCGATGGAATTAGGCGGTACGCGAAGGGCATCGATAGCGGAAGGCTCACGGCGGCGACGTTCGCCGCGCTCACCGCGTTCACCGCGGTTACCGCGCTCGGGATTGAAGGACATGGATTACCTCGTCATGCAGGCGGCACTGACCCGGGCCCGGGTTGCCGTAGGGGGCATGATACGCGCAGGGGTCTCACGCGTTGAGAGGATAAGTCTGTGGATAACTTGTGGGAAAGCCGCAAGCCGGGCTATTTCGGCGCCTTGCCATAGCGATATTCGCCGATAAGCCAGAATTTCCGCTCGTCGACCCCGTGGCGGTGGGCCCGGTAATCGCCGTACTGCATATCCACCGAAAAGCCCTTGCCCAGATCCACCAGCAGGCCGACGTCGACCTCGTCACCCAGCATGGCCGCCCTGCCCTGCACCGGGCGGAAATGCCGATAGGTGACCTGCCAGGTGGCCGGGCGCCCTACATCCACGCTGCCCAGCAGGCCGACATAGCGCTCGCGCAGACCGCTGGGCGGAATGCGGAAAGCCACCACCCAGCCGTTGAAGGCGCGGGCCGCGCCATAGGCGACGTTGACCGCCTGGCGGCCGTTGCCATCGAGCTTCTCCTCGCCGACACGCGCTGACAGAGGCTTGTAGCCGAACGTGGCATCGAACAGGTGGTAGCCGAGGCTGAAATCGGCGGGGTTATTGGCGTAGTCGTACTGGCGCGCCATCTCGGCCGTCCAGTTGAGCGATAGCCCGCCTTCTCCGAACGCCTGCGTTCCTGTGTAGCGAAGGCCCAGAGTCTTCACCGAGTTGCTGGCCATCGTGTGATTACGCACGAAGTAGCCATACGCCGTGACCTTGCCCACGGGGAGCGCCTGATCCGCATGCAGGAGGTGGGCATTGAGCTTCCAGCGGCGCTGGTCGCGATCATGGAAATCCGCACCCACCGTGCGATTGACCCGGCCCAGCCAGTAGTAACTGAGTTCGGCACCCTGCCACGCATTCCAGGCCACACGCGCACCGTCGTATGACTGCAGGTTCTGCCTCCAGGGGTTATTGCTGAAGAAGCGGCCGTTATCGAGGCGCACATACTGGCGACCAGCTCGCACCGCGATATCGCCCTTGGTGTAATCCACCCAGGCATTGGTGATGCCCGTGGAAATGGGATCGGCTTCGGCGGGATACGGCGTGATGCGCGCAGAGCCATCATCGTACTGGCGACCGAAGAGCGACCATGTGCGGATGCCTTCGCCGTACGCGCTCCAGCCATCGCCGATCGCCCACAGGTAACCCAACTGAAGGCGCGCCGTGTTGGCGTTGCCGCGCTTGGGCTTTCCATCGGAATGCAGGTTGCTATAGCGGTAGCGCGTCTCGATATACGGCGCGCTTTCCGTGGGTGCTTCGGCGGCAAACGCCGACATCCCTGCCATCGAACTCCCGGCCATGCCCATGCACGACCGCCACCACCATTGCTTCATTACCTACCGACCCTGCCGTTCTGCCTGACCGTCGAATGTAGGCAGGCGGGTGCAGGGATGCCAACGCGTGCCATGCAACACGTTGTTTTACATGGCTGTCTCGGCACAACCGAGATTTGAACCGCCGATACACACATGAGAAATGTAGGAGCGCGCTTGCGCGCGATCGCGCGCAAGCGCGCTCCTACAGAGCGTTATCGCGTTGGCCAGGCCACCAACGAAAACGGGCGCCACAAGGGCGCCCGCTTCGTAGACCAACGGTAGTGCGGAGCTTACGCGCCGACGACCTTGACCTTGACCGTCTGCGTGACATCGGCGTGCAGGTTGATGACAACCTCGAACTCGCCGGTGTTGCGGAACGGACCTTCCGACTGGATGACTTCGCTCTTGTCGACGTCATAGCCCTTGGCGACCAGCGCTTCGGCGATGTCGCGGGTGCTGACCGAGCCGAACAGCTTGCCTTCCGGCGAAGCGTTCACTTCGATCGTGACTTCGACGCCGTCGAGCTTGGCGGCACGGCCTTCGGCGCCGGACAGTTCGTCCTTGGCCTTGGCTTCGTACTCAGCGCGGCGGGCTTCGAACGCAGCGATGTTATCGGCGTTGGCGCGAACGGCCTTGCCGGTCGGGAGGAGGAAGTTACGACCGTAACCCGGCTTGACGTCGACCTTGTCACCGAGATTACCGAGGTTCTTCACCTTCGCGAGGAGGATGAGTTCCATGGGATGTTCCTTTTCGTTAGCACGGGTGTGGCCCATGCAGCCAGGACGGTTGTCCGAAATGTTTGCCTGAACCAGGCGCCCCGCTCTTTAAAGGAGCAAGGCGCCAGGACGATCAGACGTCGTGGTTGTCGGTGTACGGCAGCAGCGACAGGAAGCGGGCGCGCTTGATAGCGGTCGCCAGCTGACGCTGGTAACGGGCCTTCGTGCCGGTGATGCGGCTCGGGACGATCTTGCCGTTCTCGGTGATGTACTGACGGAGGGTGTTGAGATCCTTGTAATCGATCTCTTTCACGCCTTCAGCGGTGAAACGGCAGAACTTACGGCGGCGGAAGAACTTGGACATGGCTATATTCCCCGATTAATCGTCGCTGTCGCGGTCGCTGTCGCCAGCGCCACGGTCGTCATTGTCGTCGTCACGGCGACGCGAACCCTTCTGCTCATCCTTTTCCTTGCTCTTCAGGATGAACGACTGTTCGGTGTCGGCTTCG
Organism: Luteibacter aegosomaticola; assembly: GCF_023078475.1. Lineage (NCBI taxonomy): Bacteria > Pseudomonadati > Pseudomonadota > Gammaproteobacteria > Lysobacterales > Rhodanobacteraceae > Luteibacter > Luteibacter aegosomaticola. The sequence goes on from NZ_CP095741.1 coordinate 3,468,564, forward strand.
TCACGGCGGATGACCAGATGACGCAGGACGGCGTCGTTGAAACGGAAGCCCGTCTCAAGCTCGTTCAGCGCGTTCTGGGAAACCTCGATGTTCAGCATCACGTAGTGAGCCTTGGCGAGGTTTTCGATCGGGTAAGCCAGCTGGCGGCGGCCCCAATCTTCCAGACGGTGGATCTTGCCGTTGTCGCCTTCGATCAGCGTCTTGTAACGCTCGATCATGGCGGGCACCTGTTCGCTCTGATCCGGGTGGACCAGGAACACAACTTCATAATGACGCATGGTGGCTCCTTGTGGATGCACCCCTTACGGGGATGGCAGCCTCCCGGGCGTACCGGTGAGGCAAGAAACCCCTCCGGACGGAGAGGTAGCCGCGCATTTTAAGGAGAAACCGGGAGTTAGGTCAACAGAGGGAGCAAACACCCCTGCAGGAGCGCGCTTGTGCGCGCCCCGGGGCTGGCCTCAAGAGACGGTAAACGACTCGCCGCACCCACATTCCCCGGTGGCGTTGGGGTTGTGGAACACGAACGAGGCATTCAGCCCCTGGCGCTGGAAATCGATCAGGGTGCCGTCCACCAGGGGGAGGCTCTTGGGATCGACCACGACGCGGATGCCATCGATATCGAGGACCTGGTCCTCGGGGGCAATGGCCCCGGCCAGGTCCACGACATAGCCAAAGCCCGAGCAGCCCATGCGCTTGACCGAAAAGCGCACACCCGCAGCGTCAGGCGCTTTCGCCAGGAAGGCGCGCATGCGGTCGGAGGCGGCGGGAGTGATCTGGATGCTCATCAAAACGCTTTCTTGCCGTGGTATACCCGGGGGACGGTGCCGTTCACGCGACCGTTACTTTATTATACAGGGTCATGTTCCTATCCGCCCGATATGCGGCGCCCTTTCTGGAGTTTCAATCGATATGACGGTGGTAAGCGTCAAGCAGGCCCTCGCTGGCGGCACGGCCGCGGCGGAACATGAAGTCACGGTCCGCGGCTGGGTACGTACCCTGCGCGAATCCAAGGGCGGCCTTTCCTTCGTTAATGTGAGCGATGGCTCCTGCTTCGCCCCCATCCAGGTGGTGGCCACGGCCGATCTCGCCAACTACGAGACCGACGTGAAGAACCTTTCGGCCGGCGCCGGCGTCATCGCCACCGGCAAGCTGGTGCCCTCGCAGGGCAAGGGCCAGGCCTATGAGATCCAGGCCACGAAGATCGAGGTCACCGGTTTCGTCGAGAACCCGCTCACCTACCCGATCCAGCCCAAGCAGCACTCCATGGAGTTCCTGCGCGAAGTGGCGCACCTGCGCCCGCGCACCAACCTGTTCGGCGCTGTCACACGCGTGCGCCACACCATGATGATGGCGATCCACCGCATCCTCACGGAGCAGGGCTTCTTCTGGATCAACACCCCGATCATCACCACCTCCGACGCCGAAGGCGCCGGCGACATGTTCCGCCTGTCCACGCTGGACCTGGCCAACCTGCCCCGCGACGACAAGGGCGGCATCGACTGGAAGAAGGATTTCTTCGGCCGCGAAGCCTTCCTCACCGTGTCGGGCCAGCTCAATGTCGAGGCCTACGCCCTGTCGATGAGCAAGGTGTACACCTTCGGCCCCACCTTCCGCGCCGAAAACTCCAACACCACCCGCCACCTGGCCGAGTTCTGGATGGTAGAGCCCGAAGTGGCCTTCGCCGACCTGAACGATATCGCCACCCTGGCCGAAGTGTTCCTGAAGGGCATCTTCAAGGCGGTGCTCGATGAGCGCGCCGACGATATGGCCTTCTTCGACGAACGCGTGATGCCGGGCGCCGTGAAACGCCTCGAAGATTTCATCGCCAAGCCCTTTGAGCGCATCGACTACACCGATGCCATCACCATCCTGCAGAAGTCCGGCAAGAAGTTCGAACACCCGGTGGCCTGGGGTGTGGATCTCCAGACCGAGCACGAACGCTTCCTCGCCGAGGAACATGTGGGCCGTCCCGTGGTCGTCATGAACTACCCGGAAGAGATCAAGGCCTTCTACATGCGCCTGAACGACGACGGCAAGACCGTGGCCGCCATGGACGTGCTGGCCCCGGGCATTGGCGAGATCATCGGTGGTGCCCAGCGCGAAGAGCGCCTGGACCACCTCGATGCCCGCATGCAGAAGTTCGGCCTCGACCTGGAAACGTACAACTGGTATCGCGACCTGCGCCGCTACGGCACCGTGCCCCACGCCGGCTTCGGCCTGGGCTTCGAGCGCCTGCTGGTGTACGTCTGCGGCCTGGGCAACATCCGCGACGCCATTCCGTATCCCCGTGCGGCAGGGAGCGCCGAGTTTTAAGCCAACGAATCGATCATGCCCCGCATACTTAACCGCCTGCTCCCCCTGGCAACCGCCCTCACCGTGCTGGGCGGCTGCAAGACCATCGTTCCGCCGAACTTCCGCCCGCCGGAGAATCCGTCGATCACGGTGGACCTTGCCCGCAAGGCCCTCGATGGCGCCGACCCGTGCTGCGGCAGCTTCGCCGATCTGTCCTACCAGGACATGTTGCCGTGGCAGCCGAAGCGCTTTGCGCTCACCAAGGACACGCCGGTCGCCAACCTCAATGGCGATCGCAGCTATTTCCTGGCCTTCCGCCTGCCGCAGGGCGCGCAGACGCCGTACACGATCGCCCTCAAGTCGGAACTCAATGGCCGCTGGCTGAGCTCCAGCTACCTGTTCGCGCCGACGGTGGTGATCCTGGACGACGCGTTCCAGCCGCTACACGCTGAAGATATCCAGCTGTGCGAATACATCGGCTGGACCAGCGAGACGACGGGCGCCTTCGGTAAGTTCAAGGTGGAAGACGACCGCGCCCGCTATCTGGTCGTGTACTCCTCGGCCAAGCAGCAGAAGGCGCAGACGTACTGGGAGCAGTCGCCCACCACGTTCTCGGCCGAGGCGCCGATCAAGATGAACTCGGCGGGTAACTTCAAGATCCAGCACGGCCCGGATGGCGTGGTGTACGTGGGCATCGAGAACGATACCTACCGCAGCGCACTGAAGAATGCGGTGTGCGGCAAGGCGGCGCCCGGCAACGGCGTCATCAACACGCTGAAGGATGTGGTCAGCACCGATCTGCTCAGGAACGATGCGCAGAAGAAGGAAAAGGGCAGCTAAGCGCCATGGTTACCGCGGTTTATGCCTACCTCCTGCTCCTGATCGGGGCTGTCGTGTTCTTCCTGCTGCATTTCGCAGCGCAGTGGCGTTTCACCCGCCTGCTGAAGCAGCGCTACCCCGATCAGTGGAAAACGATCACCGAGGCCGATACCGGCCGCCCGAACGGCATGGCCAACTGGCTGCGCATGCGCCGGGTGCTGCGTTCCGACGCCCCGGCGCTGTTCAACGACAACGACCTGAACCGCTGGCAGGCCTGGTGGCGACGCACGCCGTGGCTGGCCTGGCCGTGCTGGTTTGCCGCGATGGCGATACAGTGGTGGGCGATGAAACAGGGCTGATCGCCCACCACCTACCAAGGAGCGCCGCATGGATCTTCGCCTCACCGGACGTCACGCCCTGGTCTGCGGCGCCTCCCAAGGGATAGGCCGGGCCACGGCGTTCGAACTGGCCGAACTGGGAGCCAGCGTCACCCTGCTCGCCCGCTCCGCGGATACCCTGAAGGCGCTCGCCGCCGAACTGCCGGCCACCCAGGCTGGCCAGAAGCACCACTACCTTGCCGTCGACATGCTCGACACCGACGCCCTGGCCGCCGCCGTGCACGGGGTGGTGAAGGACCACGCGGTCCACATCCTGCTCAACAACAGCGGCGGCCCGCCGCCGGGCGCGATCCACGCGGCCGACACCGAGGCGTTCCTCACCGCTTACCGCCAGCATGTCATCAGCGCCCAGGTGCTGAGCCAGGCCTGCCTGCCAGGCATGCGCGCCGCGCGCTACGGCCGGATCATCAACGTGATTTCCACCTCGGTGAAGGAGCCCATCCCGAACCTGGGCGTCTCCAACACCGTGCGCGCGGCCATGGCCGGCTGGGCCAAGACCCTGTCGGTCGAGGTCGCCCATGAAGGCATCACGGTGAATAACGTGCTGCCGGGTTACACCCGGACGCCGCGGCTGGACGCACTGGTCGAATCCAGCGTGAAAGCCGGGCGTGGCCGTGACGAAGTCGAGCGCGGGCTGCTGGCGAGCGTGCCTGCGGCGCGTTTTGGCGACCCGGCCGAAGTCGGTGGCGTCATCGCCTTCCTGGCCAGCCCGGCAGCGGGCTATATCAACGGTGTGAGCCTCGCGGTGGATGGCGGCCGCACGCGCAGCCTGAACTAAGGCGGCCACCCATGCTGACGCTCAGCAACCTGATCAACGGCGAACCCCGCGCACCGAGAGGCGGGCGCTACCTTGAGGTAACCGACCCGGCGACCGGCCAGGCGTATGCGCAGTGCCCGGATTCCTCGGCCGAGGATGTCGCGGATGCCGTCGATGCGGCAGCCCACGCCCTGCTCCGCTGGTCGACGACGCCTGCCGATGCGCGCGCCCGTTGCCTCTCGCGTCTGGCCGACCTGATCGAAGCACGCATCGATGAGTTCGCCGCGGCCGAGTCGCGCGACAGCGGCAAGCCACTGGCGCTAGCCCGCAGCCTGGATATCCCACGCGCCATCGCCAACCTGCGCTTCTTCGCCGCGGCGGCCACGCAGTTCGCTGGCGAAGCGCACGCGATGGAGCATGGTGCGATCAACTACACCTTGCGCCTGCCGCTCGGCGTGGTGGGCTGCATCAGCCCCTGGAACCTGCCGCTCTACCTGTTCACCTGGAAAATCGCGCCCGCGCTCGCCGCCGGCAATGCCGTGGTGGCCAAGCCTTCTGAGGTCACGCCGCACACCGCATGGCTACTGGGAACCCTGGTACAGGAGGCCGGATTCCCCGATGGCATTTTCAACATCGTGCACGGCAGCGGCCCCGCCGTGGGCGAGGCGATCGTCGTCCACGATGCCGTGAAAGCCATCTCCTTCACGGGTAGCACGCGTACGGGCATCGCGATCGCATCGGCCGCCGCGCCACGCCTCAAGAAGGTATCGCTCGAGCTGGGCGGCAAGAATCCGGCCATCGTGTTCGACGATGTCGAGTTGAACGACAAGACCATGGCGACGATCGTGCGCTCGGGCTTCGCCAACCAGGGCGAGATCTGCCTGTGTGGTTCACGCCTGCTCGTCCAGCGCGGCATCTACGAACGCTTCCGCGCCGCCTATCTGGAACGCGTGCGTGCCTTGCGCGTCGGCGATCCGCTCGAGGCCAGCAGCGACCTCGGCGCCCTCGTCTCCAAACCGCATTTCGACAAGGTCATGGATTGCATCGCGCGGGCACGCGCCGAAGGTGGCACGGTACTCGTCGGCGGCGAACAGGTCCACGTCGATGGCCGCTGTGCCGATGGGTGGTTTGTAGCGCCTACAGTAATCGAAGGCCTGCCCGTGGATTCGGCCACCAACCAGGACGAAATCTTCGGCCCGGTGGTCACGCTCATCCCCTTCGACACCGAAGACGAAGCACTCGCGATCGCCAACGGCACGCCTTACGGCCTCGCCGCATCGCTGTGGACCCACGATATTTCGCGAGCCCATCGCATGGCGGCGAAGCTCGATTTCGGTATCGTCTGGATCAACTGCTGGATGCTGCGCGACCTGCGCACGCCGTTCGGCGGCAGCAAGCAATCCGGCGTGGGTCGCGAAGGTGGCTTCGATGCCATGCGTTTCTTTACGGAGGCCAGAAATGTCTGCATCGACCACGGGCTCTGACACCGTCCGCACCGAAAGCGCGCCCGCGCCCGTCGGTGCCTATCCCCACGCCCGTCGCGTGGGCAACCTGCTTTTCCTTTCCGGCGTCGGGCCACGCGTGCCCGGCAGCAACGCTGTGCCAGGCAATGTGATGGATGCGCACGGCATGCTCTTGTCGTACGACATCGAGGCCCAGTGCCGGCAGGTATTCGCCAATGTGCGGGCCGTACTGGAAGCTAGCGGTGCGCGCTGGGAGGATCTGGTGGACGTCACCGTTTTCCTCACGCACATGGCGCGCGACTTCGCGACGTATAACAAGCTCTATGCCGAAGCGTTTGCCGGTGTGGATGCGTGCCGTACCACGGTGGGCATTACCTCCCTACCCACGCCCATCGCGATTGAGTTGAAATGCGTGGCAGCACTACCGTCGCCGTCGCAACCCTGACCATCGCCTTCGCTATGACCGTGGCCGTCGCCATGACCGTCACCGTCGCTATGACCGTAGGAGCCCACCCTGTGGGCGACGCCTTTCGCGATAACGCCACAGGGCCTGGGCGGTGAGGCGAAAGATGTCGCCCACAGGGTGGGCTCCTACGGGGCGTGGCGGATGCCTTGATCAGGGCGTGAGCTGCTGGGTGCCTTCGAGGCAGGCCTTTAGCATCTCGCCGATCAGCACCTGCACGCGCGCGGCGTGCTTCGGCAGGTATTCGAAGCTGTCTTCGTCCATGTAGGTGATTTGCGACAGCTCGAGCTGGATGGCGCTCACGCCTTCTTCGGGACGACCGTAATTGCGCGTGATGTAGCCGCCTTTGAAGCGCCCGTTCACCACGAACGAATAATCGCTCTGCGCCTCGAGAATCGCCGCCACCTTTGCCTGCAGTTCGCCCGCACAGCTGATGCCATCGGCCGTGCCGAGGTTGAAATCAGGCAACCGGCCGTCGAACAGCATGGGCACGTGGCTGCGAATGGAATGGCCATCCCACAGCACCACGTGGCCGAACTGTGCCTTCAGGCGCGCGAGTTCATCGGCCAGGGCCTTGTGGTACGGCTTCCACCAGTGCTTCACCCGGTCGGCGACCTCCTTGCCTTCCGGCTCGGCGCCGCCACGGTAGATATCGTGGCCGTCGAACATGATGGTGGGAACGAGCCCTGTTTCCTTCTTGCCCGGATACAGCGCATGGCCGTCCGCCGGACGGTTCAGGTCGACGACGTAGCGCGAGACCACCGGGCGGATGATGCTGGCACCCATGCCCTTCGCAAAATCGTACAACTCGGCCACGTGCCAGTCCGTATCGGGCGAGCGGCGTGCCGGCCGCTTCATGCGCGCGGCGATCTCATCGGGGATGACGCTGCCGTTATGCGGCAGGCTGATCAGGAGCGGCGCGTTGCCGCGATGCAGGGAGTACGGGGTCATGGCGTGAGTGTACCGCTCAGCCGGGGACGCGATCACCCATGGTGACCATTTCCTCGGCCGATGTGGGGTGGATGGCCATGGTGGCGTCCAGGTCGGCCTTGGTCGCCCCCATCTTGATCGCCACCGCAAAGCCCTGGAGGATCTCGTCCACCCCGGGGCCCAGCATCTGCATGCCGACGATGCGCGAATCCTCGCCGACGCAGATCAGCTTGAAACGCACGTACATCGGGCGATGCGCCAGGGCCAGCTGCATCGGTACGAAGGTTTGCTTGTAGAGGTGGACGTCAGCCCCATAGGCCTCGCGCGCCTGCTGTTCACTCAGGCCCACGGTGCCCAACGGCGGGTGTGAAAAGACGACACTGGGGATGTTCTGGTAATCCAGTTTCGCACCGGGGGTATTACCGAACAGGCGATCGGCAAGCTTGCGCCCCGCGTTTACTGCGACGGGCGTCAGCGCGAGACGCTGGGTGATATCGCCCACGGCGTAGACCCCGGGGATACCGGTTTCCTGGAAATCATCGACCTCGATCTGTCCTTCGCCATTCGTCGCCAGCCCGATCGCATCGAGGCCCAGTGTCGCCGCGTTGCCGTGGCGGCCCACCGCCTGGATAAGCAGGTCGTACGGCCCGGGCTTCGTGCCCTTGTCGCAATCGAGCATCAGCAAGCCATCCACCTTGTGGGCCGCATCGATCTGGCAGGTGTAGTTGATGTTGATGCCGTGCTTGGTCATCTCTTCGCCAAGCTGGTAGGCCATCTCTTCATCGAAGCTGCCCATCAGGCGATCACGCACGTAGAGATCCACCTCGCTACCGAGGGCGCGCAACACGCCGGCCAGCTCCACCGCGATGTAGCCGCCACCGATGATCGCCGTGCGCTTCGGGCAGGCGCGCAGGTCGAAGAAACCATCCGAGGTGACGCTGTGTTCGAAGCCGGGCTTGTCCAGGGTCTTCGCCGAGGAACCCGTCGCGATGATCACATGCGGCGCCGCCAGCGTTCGCTCGCCGGCCGCAATGCGGTGCGGTTCGATGAAGCGCGCCGTTTCGCGAACCAGCGTCACCTTCCATTTGTCGAGCTGCTGCTGGTAGCTGCCGTGGATCCGGTCGATGTAGGCGTTGCGGCGATCAATGAAGCCGGGCCAGTCGAGTTGCCCCGGCTTGTCGGTGAATCCGTAATCGGCGGCGATGTATTGCGCCTCCGCCATCTGCGCGGCGTACCACATCGCCTTCTTCGGCACGCAACCGACGTTCACGCAGGTGCCGCCCAGTTCACGCGGTTCCACCAGCGCCACCTTCGCCCCGTGTTTGGCTGCGCGTATCGCCGATGCCAGGCCGCCCGAGCCACCACCTATCACGATCAGGTCGAAGGCTTCATCGGACATGTGCGGCTCCAGGGGAAAGGGGGGAAAACTCGCACCGTAACAAATCGGCCTGGCGCAAGCGTGTGAAAAAAGACCGGCTAGAGGCCGAAACGCGCGGGCGAATACGGCGCCGCGTCGAGCGCGGGTGCGGGCCCGGCGAGCAGGTTGGCCACGAGTTCACCGGTGGCGGCCGACATGCTGATACCCAGCATGCCATGCGCGGTCGCATAGACCAGGTTCGACCAGCGCGTGCTCGGCCCGATGATCGGCACCTCATCCACGCTCATCGGGCGCCAGCCCCACCAGGGCGTGACCTCGCCCTGCCCTTCGGGCTCATGCAGGTAAGCCGCCGCACCACGACGCAGCGCTTCCAGGCGTACCTCGTTCAGCCCCTCGTTGAATCCCGAGAACTCCATGGTGCTGCCAAGCCGATAGCCCGAGCTCCACGGCGTGACGCACACCGCCGCCTCGCGCAGCACCAGCGAGTGCGTCGGCGCGTTGACCGGCGGCTGATCCCAGGTCAATGAGTAACCTTTGCCAGGCTGCATCGGCAGGCGAATATCCAGCAAACGCCCGAGCAACGGCGACCACGCACCGAGCGCCATGACAATGCGCTCGCCGCTGAATACGCCGCCGGTCGTGCGCACGTGGGTGATGCGCCCGGCATCGGTAACGAACGAATCGATGCGCGCACCGGTTTCGATGGCGCCGCCGAGTTCGCGAACGCGCCGCGCCAGCTCCGCCACGTAGAGATCAGGCCGCAGGCGCGCATCGCCCGGGTGCAACAAGCCGCCGACGACACCCTCACGCAACGAAGGCTCCAGCGCCAGCACGTCATCGCCCAGCAGGACGCGCACGTCCATACCGAGGCGGCGTAGCAACTCGACGTGCGCGCGATCGTGCTGCAGCGCGCGCTCGTCGCGATAGACATAGAGCTCGCCGACATCTTCGAACTCGCAAGCCAGCTCATCGCTGGCGACGAGGTCGCCGATCAATGCACGCGACCGCGCGAGGATGGCGCCACGCGCCTCGCCCGCCTGCTGGTAATCCCGCCACGTGCAACGTCGGGCGAACCCCAATAGCCAGCGGGCCCGTTCCGGATCGGGCATCGGGTTCACGTATAGGGGCGCGTCCTTGCGGAGCATGGAACGCAGGGCCGTGCCGACCATGCCCGGCATGGTCAGTGGCCCGGCATGGCTGGGCGTGATGGTGCCGCAATTGCCATGGGAGCTGCCGCTGCCTGGCGTGTGCTGCTCGAGCACCCGCACGCTCGCCCCCGCCTTCAGCAGGTAGAGCGCGCACGCCAGGCCGATCACGCCGCCCCCCATGATCAGCACATCGCTTCGGGATCTTTCCATGGGACGAGTCTAACGGGCCAAACGGCGCCCGGCGGCCTGTCCGGGGGATGAATTCGTGCGAAGTGAGAGGTATTCCACGCAACTTGTTGATTTGATAACCTCCCCGTGCCGATCCTGACAGGGGAAACGCCCGATGCATCCCGCTCCGCCCTCATTTCGCCCGCTGCGCGCCCTTGGCTGGGTGACGATGGCGGCCGCCCTGGCCCTGCTCGCCGCCTGCGGGAGCACGCCACATAAGCGTTCCTCGTCGTCCCAGCGCAACAACCCCGCCTCCGCGGTGCCGTTGGCGAAGAACCTCAACTGGTCGACCAAGCCCGCGGCAGCCCCGCCGCCGGATGCGGCGAACGACGTCCTTTTCCGTGCCATTGGCCTGGTGGGCACGCCGTACCGGTGGGGTGGCAATACCCCTGCGGGCGGCTTCGATTGCAGCGGCCTGGTGAATTACATCTACCTGACCTCGACCGGCGTGCGCCTGCCGCGCACCTCGTCCGAGATGGCCGACCTCGACAAGCCCAAGATTGGTGAATCCGATCTGGAAAGCGGCGACCTCGTGTTCTTCGGCCGCGGCCATGTCAGCCATGTTGGTGTCTACGTGGGCAAAGGCCGCTTCGTCCACGCTCCGAACTCCGGTGGTACGGTCCGCCTGGATGAGCTCGATGGGGCTTACTGGAAGGAAAACTTCGTCTATGGTCGACGCGTTCTAAACTGAACGAACGGCAACATAGACTTTCGCGTCGCATGAATTAGATTGCGCGCTATTTAATTGCGTGCTTTACTCTCTTCACGGCCCGGGACATCCCCGGCGCTTCCTCCCCTGTCAGCCAGAAAGGAAAGCCCTCATGAGCAACGTGTCGAAAATCGAAAAGGTCCTCTATACCGCCCACGCTGAAGTCGCCGGCGGCCGCGAAGGCCACGCCAAGACCGACGATGGCCTGATCGACCTGCAGCTGCGCCTGCCGAAGGAAATGGGCGGCAATGGCGGCGGCAGCAACCCGGAACAGCTGTTCGCTGCCGGTTACGCCGCATGCTTCGAGGGCGCCGTGCGCTTCGTCGCCGGCCAGAAGAAGGTCAAGGTCGACGGCGCTTCGGTGAAGAGCGAAGTCGGTATCGGTCCGCGCCAGGGGTCGGGCTTTGCGATCAACGTGAAGCTGGCCGTCAGCCTGCCGGGCGTCGATGACGCGACCGCCCAGGAAATCGTCAAGACCGCGCACGAAGACGTCTGCCCGTACTCGCACGCCACCCGCGGCAACATCGACGTGGACGTGAGCGTGAACGGCAAGGCCGTCGTCTGATCACCAGGCGCAAGGCATAAAAAAAGGCGGCCACCAGGCCGCCTTTTTTATGCGTGCAACACCGGGAAAATCAGTGTGCGCCGTCGCCGTTCGGGTGAGCGTGGCCGTGGGCCTTCTCTTCGTCCGAGGCATCGCGCACCGACTGCACGTCGATGTTGAACGTGAGGGTCTTGCCGGCCATCGGGTGGTTGGTGTCGATATCGACGACGCTGGAACCCACCTTCTGCACGACGACCGCCTGCTGGCCGCCTTCCTTCAGCGAGAGGATGGTGGTGTCGCCGGCCTTGAGGCCCTTGCCCTGGTTCGGGAAGTACTTCTTCGGCACGCGCTGGGTGGCGCCTTCGCGACGCTCGCCGTAGCCCTGGTCCGGGGTGATCACCAGGTCGAACTTGTCACCTTCCGACTTGCCTTCGAGGCCCGCTTCCATGCCCGGGATCAGCTGGCCGTGGCCGAGCAGGATCCACAGCGGTTCGCCACCGTCGGTCGAGGTCTCGACCTGGTTGCCGTCGACGCTGAGGGTGTAGTGGAACGAGATGACCTTGTCCTTGCCAGCCTGCATGATGGTTTCTACCGGATGAAAACGGGGCATTTTACCGGGGTGCGGGCCCGGCGTCACGCCGCGCCGTTATCCCGGCCGAAGCCCCTGCCCCGGGCCTCGGGGCCGAGCCAGGTCAGCAGCGCCAGGAGGATGGCGACCGTGGCGATCCAGGCCGACATGGCGAAGGCGAAATCGCCGCCACGCCAGTCCGCCAGCCAGGTCTGGGCCGTGGCCGTGATAGCCGCCAGCAGGTTGCCCATCTGGTAAGCGAAGCCGGGCAAAGTGCCGCGAACGGCATCCGGCGAGAGCTCGTTGAGGTGGGTGGGCACCACGCCCCAGGCGCCCTGCACCATCACCTGGATGAAGAAGGCACCGACGCCCAGCAGGAGCAGAGACCCGCCATAGGTCCACAGGGGAATCACCGGGATCGCCAGCAGCGCGGCGATGATGATGGCCTTGCGCCGGCCGATCTTCTCCGAGAGCGAGCCGAAGGTCAGGCCGCCCACGAGCGCCCCCAGGTTGAGCAAGGCGGTAAGCAGGAAGGCCGTGCTCGAGCCGGCCGGGATTTTCAGGGTCTCCTGCACGAAGGTCGGGTACATGTCCTGGGACCCGTGGCTGAACATGTTGAACGCCGCCATCAGCAGCATCAGGTAGATGAAGAGCTTCCAGTGGCCACGCATGGATTCCATGACGCCCTGGCGCGGCTCCTTCTGGCGCTGCTCCCACACCGGGGATTCCGGGACCTTGCGGCGGATGTAGAGCACAAGCAGGGCCGGCATCGCGCCGACGATGAAAAGGCCACGCCAGCCGATGTGGTCCACCAGCAGCCAGTTCACCAGCGCCGCCAGGAAGAAGCCGCAGGGGTAACCACTCTGCAGCAGGCCCGAGACGAACCCACGCGACTTCGTCGGGATCGATTCCATGGCCAGCGACGCACCGATGCCCCACTCCCCGCCCATGGCGATGCCGAACAGGAACCGCAGGCCGAGCAGCACGGCAAGGCTCGGCGCGAACGCACACGCGACCTCGAGGATGGAAAACAGCACGATGTCGAACATCAGGACGGGGCGGCGCCCGTAGCGATCAGCAAGGCGGCCGAAGATCAGGGCACCCAGCGGCCGCGCTGCCAGGGTAAGGAACAAGCCGTACGTGACCTCGGTCTTGGGCACGTTGAACTCGTGCGCCACGGCCAGGATCACGAAGGTGAGCAGGAAGTAGTCGAACGCATCGAGGGTCCAGCCGAGAAAGCTGGCGATGACCGTATGCCGCTGGGTGTGGTCGAGTTCGCGCAGCGCAGCGGGCAACGGCATCAGAAATTCCTCAAAGGCAGGTCGCGCCAGAGGCTAGCACAGCGCAAAATGCCAACATCGGGCTCACAGCCCGACGACGAGGGGCCGTTACACTGGCCCACGACATCACGACCGACGGAGGACACTATGAAGTATCCGCGCTTGATCGTTTCGCTCGCCCTTGCTGGCTGCCTGGCCAGCGGCGCCTCGCTGGCGCAATCATCGACACCGCAGCCGCAACCCGCGCCGCCGCAACCCCAGCAGAGCCTGCCGACATCGGCGCCCGATGCCTCCAGCCAGAGCAGTGGTGCGCCTGCCTTCTCCGATCTCAGCAAGGACGGCAAGGGCATTACGCGCAGCGACATACCGAAGGACAACCCCGCATTGAAAGAAATGCGCGCGCACTTCAGCGAAGCGGACAAGGACCACAACGGCCGCATCGATGCTGCCGAATACAACGCCTACGTCAACAAAGGCAGTGCCACGCAACAGCAGTAAACTCGCGGACCGGGCGCATAGACGCCCGGTCCTTTCCACGGACGGTAGCCCCCTTATGAGCCTCAACCGCCACGCGCGGCAACGCATCGCATCCCACTTCAGCACGCGCGGCGACCGTTTCTACGTCCACGGGAAGCTCGCCAGCGACCCGGTCTATGGCGCCTGCGCCGCAGCGATCGCTGGCCGGCACCTTCCGCTTCTCGATATCGGCTGCGGCCTGGGACTGCTCGGGCACTATCTGCACGCGTGCAGCGCACTCGACGGCTACGTCGGCCTGGACAGCGACGCGCGCAAGATCGCCATGGGCCGCGAGGCTGCCGGTCGCGCCGGCCTGGGTCAGGCACTCGCCTTGCACCATGCCGACGTCACCACGCCCCAACCCATGCGCGGGCACGTGGCGTTGCTTGATGTCCTCCACTACCTGCCCAGGGAGCGCCAGGCCCAGGTCCTGGCTTATGCCGTCGACCACCTGGCCGACGATGGGGTGCTCGTCCTGCGCAACGTGCTGCGGGACGACTCATGGCGGTTCCGCGCCACGGTGTGGGAAGAGAAGTTCATCAAGGCCGTCGGCTGGATTCCCGGCGGCGCCCAGTACTTCCCTACCGAGGACGACATCCGCAACGTCCTCGAACCACGGGGTATCCGGGCCCGCTTCCGCCCCCTCTTCGGCCGTACCCCCTACAACAGCTGGTTGATGACCGCCTCGCGCCACGCCGTGTGAAGGCGTATAACTGCCGCGGCAGGTAAGCCAATCACCAGGGGGAGAACCACATGAAGTGCACGCGCTTTATCGTTCTGTCCGCCGCCGGCACGCTGTTCGCCGGTAGCGCGTTTGCCCAGCTCAGCCAGGCCCCGGCCGCCCGAGCCCAGCCCGTCAATGCGGAGGTGCGCGGCAGCGACGCCCCGGCCTTCGCCGATATCGTGAAGAAACACCCGGGCTACCTGGAGCGCTCCGACGTGCCCCGGGACGACAAGACCCTCGCCATTCTCCGCGCCCATTTCAAGGAAGCCGACGCCAACGGGGACGGCCACGTGGATGAACAGGAGTACAAGGCCTACATGGCCAAGAGCCACTAAGCCACCCGCGGCGCATGCTGCGCTGCAAAACGTGCTAACATCGGGGAGTCGTGCCGCCGCTATCGACTCCCTTGCGGAGCTCGGGCGCGGGTCCAGCCATGGGCCCCCGCCTCTCCCCCACCCCCGAAGCGCGCGCGACACCGGCCAGCCCGTTGCCCCCATGGCACGCGCGGCCGCCGAATTCATCGCCTGCAGCGCGGTTCCAGGGAACGCTCGGGCACACAGGAGTCACTCCACATGTCCTTTGATTCGCTGGGCCTTGCGCCCGCGTTGCTGCGCGCGCTCGCTGAAGCCGGCTACAAGAACCCGACCCCGATCCAGGCCGCCGCCATTCCCGAGGTGCTTGCTGGCCACGATCTGATGGCCGCCGCCCAGACCGGCACCGGCAAGACCGCCGCGTTCCTGCTCCCGGTGCTGCACAAGCTGGCCAACTCGGATTTCCGTGAAGGCCGCCGCCCGATCCGCGTCCTCATCCTCACCCCGACCCGCGAGCTCGCCGCGCAGGTGCAGGAGAACCTCACCGATTACGCCAAGTACGTGCGCATCAGCAGCACGGTGATCTTCGGCGGCGTCGGCATGGGTAACCAGCTGCACGCCCTGCGCCGTGGCGTCGAGATCGTGGTCGCTACCCCGGGCCGTCTCATCGACCACATGATGCAGCGCTCGGTCGACCTGTCGAAGGTCGAAGTGCTGGTGCTCGACGAAGCCGACCGCATGCTCGACATGGGCTTCCTGCCGGCACTGAAGCGCATCCTCTCCGCCGTGCCGCAGAAGCGCCAGACGCTGCTGTTCTCGGCCACGTTCGCACCGGAAATCAAGGCACTTGCGCAGCAGTTCATGCGCGACCCGCGTGAAGTTTCCACCGCGCCGGCCAACACCGTCGCGAACACGGTGACCCACCGCGTGCACCCGGTGGACGCCGCGCAGAAGCGTGACCTGCTGCTGCACGTGCTGGCCCAGGACAGCCGTCGCCAGACCCTCGTGTTCAGCCGTACCAAGCATGGCGCTGACAAGCTCGTGCGCTTCCTGGAAGCCGCCGGCATGCGTGCCGCCGCCATCCACGGCAACAAGAGCCAGAACGCCCGCACCCGCGCCCTGTCGGACTTCAAAACCGGCCGCACCACAGTGCTGGTGGCCACCGACATCGCCGCGCGCGGTATCGATATCGACCAGCTGCCGGTCGTGATCAACTTCGACCTGCCGATGGTCGCCGAGGACTACGTGCACCGCATCGGCCGTACCGGCCGTGCCGGCGCCGAAGGCCAGGCCGTGTCGCTGGTGAGCCACGATGAATCGGGCCTGCTGCGCGATATCCGCCGCCTGCTGAAGTCGGACATCGAGATCTCGAACGTGGAAGGCTTCGAGCCGACCACGCCGCTGCGCCTGGATGCCGGTGCGCCGCGTCCGAAGCAGCAGCAGCGCCAGGCCGGTGGTCGCCAGGGTGGTGGCCAGGGTGGCCAGGGCGGCGGTCAGCGCCACGGTGGTGGCCAGGGCCAGCGCCAGGGTGGCCGCAGTGAAGGCCAGGGCCGTGGCGAGAGCCAGGGTCGTGGTGGCCAGGGTGGCGAAAGCCGCTCGGGTAACGGCGGCCGTCCGTCCTCGCACCGCCCGCACGGCCATTCGGCCGCGGGTACCGGCGAGAACACCGGCAACCACAAGCGCCGCCGCCAGCGTCGCGGGCCGGCGACCAACAAGGCGTAAGCGCCTCGCGGGTTAGCCCTGCGTCCTCACCTTCGCGGTGAGGACGTGGTCTTCCCACAGGCCTTCGATCTTCAGGTAACGCTTCGCGAGCCCTTCTTTCTCGAAGCCAAGCCGTTCCAGTAAATGGCCGCTACGCACATTGCGTGGCATGTAGTTGGCCATCACCCGATGGAAATCGAGCGGGCCGAACGCATAGCGCACGGCCGCATCAAGCGCCTCGAACATCAGCCCCTGCCCCTCGAATTTACGGCCGAGGCCGTAGCCGAGGTGGCAAGCCTGGAACACACCACGCACGACATTCGCGAAGGTGAAGCTACCGACGACTTCAGTACCGTCGGGCGTAAGCATCACGAACGGATAGCCGCGATCGGAACGCGCCGCCTCCAGACCCGCTTCGATCGTCTGCCGGCAGCCTTCGAGCGTGTAGTGCGAGGTGGTCCGCAACGGCTCCCAGGGACGCAGGTGCTCGCGGTTTTCCATGCGATAACGCAGCAGCAGCTCCGCTTCCTCTATATCGAGCAGGCGGACAAGCAGCCGCGGTGTGCGCATGCGGACCGGTTCGCTCATGCCGCCAGCGCTTTGGCGTGATGGCGGAGGTGGTCTTCGATGAAGCTCTGGATGAAGTAGTAGCTGTGGTCGTAGCCAGCGTGCATGCGCAGTTGGAATGCCTGCTTTGCCTCTTCGCAGGCGGCTTCGAAGCGCTGCGGCTGCAACTGGTTCACGAGGAAGCCATCCGCTTCCCCCTGGTCGATGAGGATGGTGCCGTTGAAGTGCGCGCCATCCTGCACAAGCGCGGTGGCGTCGTGTTTGCGCCAGGCCTTCTTGTCGTCGCCAAGGTAGCGCGGGAACGCCTTCTGACCCCAGGGCACGCTGGCCGGGGCGACGATAGGCGCGAACGCGGACAGCGAGCGATAGCGGCCCGGGTTGCGCAAGGCGATGGTCAACGCGCCGTGGCCGCCCATGGAATGGCCAAAGATGCCCTGCCGGCCCATGTCGAGGGCAAAGCGTTCGGCGACGAGCCGCGGCAGCTCATCGACAACGTAGCTATACATGCGGAAGCGCTCTTTCCAGGGCGTTTCCGTGGCATCAAGGTAAAACCCGGCGCCCTCGCCGAACTCCCAATCCCCCGTGGCACCGGCGATACCGGTATCCCGCGGGCTGGTATCGGGCATGACCAGGGCGAGACCCAGCTCGGCGGCCAGGCGCTGGGCGCCGGCCTTGATCGTGAAGGTCTCCGCCGTACATGTGAGGCCAGCCAGGAACCAGAGCACCGGGACCGGGCCTTTTTCCGCAGCCGGCGGCAGGTAAACGGCAAATTTCATGGGGCCGCCGCAGGCCTCCGAGGCATGGGTGTAAAAGCCCTGAATGCCACCGAAGCAACGCTGCTCCGACACCGTATCAATTACCGACATGCCAAATCCCCTCTCCAAACTGACCGATGAGTGTAACGCCGGCGCGACAAACAGCCACGGCGGCGCACGTAACCCTATGATCGCTGCTACAATACCGTTACTGCCCGGCGCCGACTCCGCCGCCGCGCCCCTCCCCGAGGCTGCCATGACATCCCCCGATACCGACAACGCTCCGGCCCTGCCCGGTTTCAGCGCGCTCGCGCTCGACGCTAACGTCGTCCGCGCCCTGACCGACGTGGGCTATGAGACCCCCTCTCCCATCCAGGCCGCGACCATCCCGCCGCTGCTCGAAGGCCGCGACGTGATCGGCCAGGCCCAGACCGGCACCGGCAAGACCGCAGCCTTCGCGCTGCCGGTGCTGTCGCGCATCGACGTCAAGCCGGGCAAGCCGCAGGCGCTGGTGCTCGCGCCGACGCGCGAATTGGCCATCCAGGTGGCTGAAGCCTTCCAGAAGTACGCCACGTACATGCCGGGCTTCCAGGTCCTGCCGATCTACGGCGGCCAGAGCTACGGCCCGCAGCTGCAGGGTCTGAAGCGTGGCGCCCAGATCGTGGTCGGCACCCCGGGCCGCATCATCGACCACCTCGACAAGGGCACGCTGGATCTTTCCGCGCTCAAGTTCGTGGTGCTCGACGAAGCCGACGAAATGCTCCGCATGGGCTTCATCGACGACGTCGAGAAGCTGCTGCAGGCGACGCCGGAAGGCCGCCAGGTGGCGCTGTTCTCCGCGACCATGCCGTCGCCGATCCGCCGCATCGCGCAGACCTACCTGAAAGATCCGGTCGAGATCACGATCAAGAACAAGACCACCACCGCGGCGAACATCCGCCAGCGTTACTGGTGGGTCAGCGGCGTGCACAAGCTCGATGCGCTCACCCGCATCCTCGAGGCCGAAAGCTTCGATGCCATGATCGTCTTCGCCCGCACCAAGTCGGCCACCGAAGAACTCGCCAGCAAGCTGCAGGCGCGTGGTTTCGCCGCTGCCGCCATCAACGGCGATATGGCGCAGGCCCAGCGCGAGCGCGTCATCGACCAGCTGAAGAACGGCAAGCTCGATATCCTGATCGCCACCGACGTCGCCGCCCGCGGCCTCGACGTGGAGCGCATCAGCCACGTGCTGAATTACGACATCCCGCACGACACCGAGTCGTACGTGCACCGCATCGGCCGTACCGGCCGCGCGGGCCGTAATGGCGAGGCCATCCTGTTCGTGACCCCGCGTGAGCGCAACCTGCTCCGCCAGATCGAGCGCGCCACGCGCCAGCCGATCGAGCAGATGCAGCTGCCGACCATCGAGGCGGTGAACGATACCCGCGTGAACAAGTTCAACCAGCGCATTACCGATACGCTGGCCGCGGGTGACCTGGGCCTGTTCCAGCAGCTGGTCGAGAAGTTCGAGCAGGAGCACAACATCCCTGCCATCGAGATCGCTGCCGCGCTGGCCAAGATCGCCCAGGGCGACCAGCCGCTGCTGCTCGAGCCGCCGGCGAAGCGTGAGTACTCTGAGCGTCCGCCGCGCGAGTACGACCGTAACGATCGCCCGCAGCGCGATTTCGACCGCGACCGCGGCCCGCGTGATGGTGGTGATTTCGGCGATCGTCGTCCGGTGCGCGAGGGCATGCGCCAGCCGCGTCCGCACGCGACGGAGTCGGGCAAGAAGACCTACCGTATCGAAGTGGGCCACGAGCATGGCGTGAAGCCGGGCAATATCGTGGGCGCGATCGCTAACGAGGGTGGCGTCGAGGCTAAGTTCATCGGCCGCGTGAGCATCCGTGACGATTACAGCCTGATCGATCTGCCGGATGGCATGCCTGCTGAGACGTTCAATCACCTGAAGAAGGTGTGGGTGGCGCAGCAGCAGCTGAAGATCAGCGAGTGGGATGGCACGGAGCAGCCGCAGAGCGGCGCCCCGCCGCAGCGTCCGCGCGGTAATTTCCGCCCGCAGGGTGCCCGTTCGGGTGGCCCGGGCGGCTCCGGTGGCGGCAAGCCGCCGCGCCGCAAGCGCGACTACTGATCGACGAAAAGCCCGGCCTCAGCGCCGGGCTTTTTTTTGGCCCTTCGATGCGGCTCGCCTTCTACTTGCCTCACTGTGCCGAGGCAATCGCCGTGGCCGGCATGGTGGGCGCGCTAGTCGTCACCATCGCCCCCATCGTCAGCACGCTCAGCAGGACGGCAACGGCAAAGAAGGTCTTCAGCAGGAAGGTTTCGGTTTTCATGGCCAGTCTCCGTGGTTTGGCAGGTGGGCGTTAGCGCCCTTCGCGAGAGAGATTGCATTCGCCGTGCCAACCGCCGAATTGCCCGGAGAACCGCGTCACAGCGCCCTTTCGCCGGATCTCACCCAGCGCCGATCGATGTCCGCGGACAGCCCGCTGTCCGCCCCCACCCGTCCGGACGCCCCCCCGTAGGAGCCCACCCTGTGGGCGACGCCGTTCGCGCCACCCTACAGATCTTGCGGCGTCCCGCCTTTGATCGGTCGTGATCCGAGCCAGGGCCTCGGCGTCGAGGCGAAAGATGTCGCCCACAGGGTGGGCTCCTACAACGGGGGTGTTCGCCTTGAGGTACGGCACGCGCTTTCCCACCACGCCACCTCAGTGTGTCCGGGAGGCCTTGGGGCCCACCCTCGAGGCGAGTTCCGCACAAGAGAGCGGCCGTAGGCCAAATAGGTACACATGCGCCGGAGGCGCACTCCTTTACGAACGCGGAGGACCTGTCTGAGCAGCGAGGGTGGGCCCCCAAGGCCTCTTCCCAGAGACGTCCGAGCGCAAGGCGGCGCCAGCCGCTGGTCACATGCATTCGCCCCAGCGAATGAACCGCTTCACCAACGCGATGCCAAAGGCGAGCCTTAAGCGAAATCCGCCGGCGTGAGCGGCTGCATGCCGTGCTTGAGGCGGGCCTTGTCGCACTGTGGGCTCGGCGTCACGCCGTCTTCCCATGCGGGCTTCAGGTCATGGCACGGCGACGGGCGAACCTCATAGACACCGCAATGCGCCGCCACGCCAATCGTCCCCACCAGCGACTTGCAGCGTGGCTCATACGCATTCGTCCCGTGCATGTTCACACGGTGCGGATCAAGGTGCTCCGTCAACGCCGCCGGCGTGATACCGCCGGCCGCATCGGTCTCCATCCAGTGGAAGGCGACGCGAAACGTCGCGCAGCAAGCGCCGCAGCGCAAGCAAGGGTGGGTCATACGTCAGATCGAACCTGAAAAAGTATTGCACTTGCCAATGTCACCCGACTCAAAGCCGGTCTTGAACCACCGAACGCGCTGCGCCGACGTGCCGTGCGTAAATGAATCGGGCACCACGCGCCCCTGCGCCTCTTCCTGAAGCCGGTCATCGCCAATCGCTGTCGCCGCGTTGAGCGCGGATTCTATATCGCCCGACTGCAGCCAGTGCTGTCGCTGCTGCGAATGGTTCGCCCACACGCCCGCGAAGCAGTCCGCCTGCAGCTCCTGGCGTACCGAAAGGCCGTTGGCTCCTTCCATCCGCGCGCCGCGCTGGCGGGCCTGGTTCACCTTGTCGAACACGCCCACGAGGTTTTGCACGTGATGGCCCACTTCGTGCGCGATCACGTAAGCCCGGGCGAAATCGCCCGATTCGTGGAACTGCTGCTGCATCTGCTGGAAGAAGCCCAGGTCGAGGTAGACCTTCTGGTCGCTGGGGCAATAGAACGGCCCCACGGCCGACGAGGCCGAGCCGCAGGCCGTACGTACGCCGTTGCGGAACAGCACCAGCTTCGGCCGCACGTATTGCTGGCCATTGGCGGCAAAGATCTCGCCCCAGGTGTCTTCGGTCTCGCCCAGGATCGCCCGGACGAAATCCACCTGCGGATCATTGGCTGCCGCGGGCTGCGCGTGCTGCTGGGTCTGCGCCTGGGGTGGGGCCATGCCCCCGCCATCCTGGCTCAGCAGGGCGGTAGGGTCCTTGTAGAACACCAGGCCCAGGATCGCGAGCAGGATGATGCCGCCGACGCCCAGCCCACGGCCGCCGCCGAATGAAGGCCCCCCGCCGCCACCCGTACCGGCGTCTTCCACGTTGTCGCTTCTACGGCCTTTGTCCCAGAGCATGGCACCCTCCTCTCCCCGCTCGCGTGCTCCCGCGAGACACCGTCCGCATGATCGCACGGACGGTTACCGCTAAACTCGGCGGTTACCGTCGTACCCCGGATCGTTTCATGAACAGTCAGCTCCCCGCCGTCGTCACCCTGCTCACCCTGCTCCTGATGTTCTTCACGGTGTGGGCCGTGGGCCGCGCCCGCCACCGCTACGGGATCAAGGCACCGGCGATCTCGGGCGACCCGGCCTTTGAACGGGCCTGGCGGGTGCAGATGAACACGCTGGAGAACGCCGTGATGTTCATCCCGGCCCTGTGGCTGGCCGCCCAGTACGTGGATCCGCTGTGGGCGGGTATCGCCGGCATGATCTGGCTGGCGGGGCGCCTGTGGTACGCCATTTCCTACCTGCGCGACGCCTCGCGCCGCGGGCCGGGCTACATGGTGTCGATGGTGGCCTGGGCCGCGCTGATGCTGATGGCGGCCGGCGGGATCGGCATGGCGATCATGGAAAACAACGCGGCGCCGGCAGAAGACGCCGCGCAGGCTGGCTAAACCGCCCTTGTAGGAGCGCGCCAGCGCCGTCCGGCGCTGGCGTGCCTGGGGATCAGTCGTCCAGCGGTGGCAGGGCCAGCACGCGGACGCGCTGGATGCGGGCGCCTTCCATCGCGGTGACCTCGAAGGCAAGGCGTTCGCTTTCGAAGGTGTCGCCCACGCCCGGCAGGCGGCCCAACTGCTGGAGCACGAAGCCGGCCAGCGTGGCGAAGTTGCCTTCGTTGGCACCCGGCAGGCGGTGACCCAACAGATGTTCCACCCGGCGCACGTCCAGGCTGGCATCAAGCAGCCACGCGCCGTCCGGCTCGCTGACCGCCGAGGGATCGCCCTCGCCGCTTTCGTGCGGAAACTCACCGGCAATCGTTTCGAGCACATCGGCCGGGGTCACCAGGCCGAGGATGCTGCCGTATTCATCGACGACCAGCGCCACCTGCAGCGGCGCGCGGCGGAACTCATCGATGAGGCGCAGCACGCTTAGCGATTCGAGCACGGTGATCGGCTTGCGCACGGCGGTTTCGGTAACGAGACGACCGTGTTCGGTGAGGCTCGCTAGCAAATCGCGCGACGAGGTGACCCCCACGAGCTCGTCGAGGTCGCCGTTGGCGACCAGCATCCAGTGGTGCGGGGATTCCCGCGCCTCGGTGAGCAGGTTCGGCAGTTCGTCGGAGGGATCGACCCAGACGATCTCGGTACGCGGGGTCATGATGGAACGGACCGGCCGCTGGGACAGATCCAGCACGCCCTGCACCATCTCCAGCTCGTCCTTGCCAAAGACCGAGGGCTCAGCCTGCTCGGCGTCAGGCGCCTTCTTGCCTTCGCCCTCCTCGTCCACGCTACCGCCCAGCAGGCGCAGCACGGCCTTGGCGGTCCGGTCACGCATGATCCGGCCGCCGAGCAGCAACGAGCGGCGACGGTTGCGACGCATCGTCTGGTTGAACACCTCGATCATGATCGAGAAGCCGATCGCGGCGTACAGATAACCCTTGGGAATATGGAAGCCGAAGCCTTCGGCGATCAGGCTGAAGCCGATCATCAGCAGGAAGGACAGGCACAGGATGACCACGGTGGGCCGCGCGTTCACGAACGCCGTGAGCGGCTTGCTCGCGGTGATCATCAGCGCCATGGCCACGCACACGCCGACCATCATGATCGACAGGTGGTCGACCATGCCGACCGCGGTAATCACCGAGTCGAGCGAGAACACGGCATCGAGGATGACGATCTGCGCCACGGTCAGCCAGAAACTGGCCTTGCGCGCGCCCTTGCCTTCGTGATCGTCGCCCGCCTCGAGCCGCTCGTGCAGCTCCAAAGTGGCCTTGAACAACAGGAAGGCACCACCGATCAGCAGGATGAGGTCGCGCCAGGACAGCCCGAAGCCATTCCACTGGAACAGCGGCTGGGTGAGCGTGACCAGCCAGGACATGGCGGCCAGCAGGCACAGGCGCATGACCAGCGCGAGGCCAAGGCCCAACAGCCGCGCGTGATCGCGCTGGCGGGCGGGAAGTTTGTCGGCGAGGATCGCGACGAACACGAGGTTGTCGATACCGAGGACGATCTCCAGCACGATCAGCGTGAGAAGACCTGCCCAGGCCGATGGGTCGGCTAACCAGTCAAATGCAAACATGGGTCGGCGCCGGGGGCGCCACCTTTCCTCCTATGGTGGCCGCTGACTATACAGGGCAAATGTGAAGGTCTGTGCCGGAAGCCATCGTTGCCGGGGGCCAGCCGCTCGGCTACGTTGGCGCATGGCTAACGATCCTGCATTTCCGCCCCTGCCCACCGCTACCCTGCCCGAGGCCGCACCACGCCGCCCGGGGCCGGGCTGGGCCGAGACCATTCTCATCATCGCAGCGTACTTCGCCCTCCAGTTCGGCGTGGGCGGCGCGCTGGGCTACCTTTCGCAGACGCTTGCCCGGCTGTTCCCCGACGCCGTCCCCGGCCAGGGCGACCGGCTGGTTATCGTCGTGATCCTCACCCTCGCGAGCGCCGCCGCCATCACCCTTTGGCTGGTGGTCCAGCGTTGGGGCGCCCTGCTTCGCTCCGGCGGCCCGGAAGGGTTCGGCTTCACCCCGCCAACGGGTGGCCAGATGCTGTTTGGCGCCGTGATGGGCATCATCGCCCCGCTGGTCGGCGGCTTGCTCACCCAACTGCTGGCAGGCGATCACACGGTCAGCCAGTCCGTCAGCGACCTGGCTGACAGCGCCCATGTCGGCATGCGCGTCGCGCTCTTACCGGTGGCGGTCCTGGTCGGCCCGCTGGTCGAGGAAGTGCTGTTCCGCGGCGCCCTTCTTGCCCTGCTTCGCACGCGTTTTGGCGATGGCTGGGCCATCGCCGTGTCGTCTGTGTTCTTCGGTGTCATCCACCTGCCGGACCTTGGCGGTCTTTGGTACGCCGTGCCGAACCTGATCCTTGTCGGTGCCTTCTGCGCCTGGCTGCGCGTCCAGAGCCGCTCGATCTGGCCGGCTTTCGCCTGCCACGCCGCCAATAACGCGCTGGCCACGATGGTCTGGTTTACCTAGAGCCGCTCGAGCGAGGCCACCATGCGCGCCAGCCGCGGGCTGGCGTAGCACTGCGAGCCCACGGGGATGAGCCCGACCTTTTCGAACTCGCCCCGGTACCAGCCAGCGCTGCGGCCAAAGAACGCCTCGCGGTCGCCACCCGGGTCGTCTTCACGCGTGTAGCACTCCAGGAAGGCCAGACCCTCGGCCATCTCGCTGATGCCGGTCAGGCCGGCGCGGATCTCGGCCGGCTTCAGGTAGTGGAGCACGTCCGTGCACACGATCAGGTCGAAGCGCGTGTCGAAGCGCAGCTCGGCCAGCTGGCCGAAGCGGGCGTAACCGATGTTACGCGAGCGGCCATAGCGGGCCACGGCGTATTCGCTGGCTTCCAGGCCGCGGTATTCGATGCCGGGCCGAAGGCGGCGCAGCACGGCGCGCCACGGCGCCTCGCCGCAGCCCACATCGAGCACGTTGCGGACGGGGTGTCCAAGATAGAACTCGGCCTGGCCCAGCACCATGCTCACCTTGCGGGTCAGTTCCGCGGTGGAGCGCACGGCATGGTCCGCGCTGCGGTACCACTTGTCGAAATAGGCCTGGTCGTAGGTCTTGGGCATCGCGTGCATCCCGCCGAAAACACCCATCGTACCGGGCGTACACTTCCAGCACACGCCTGCCGCCGCATCGTTGCCCCATTGCACAGGAGACCCCCATGCCCCGCATCCAGCTCCGCATCACCGGCGACCGCGACGTCTTTGACGACGTGATCAACGCGATCCATGGCCTGGACCGGATCGAGTACGTGGAAGAGATCGACGATTTCGGCAGCGATATCCGCGACGATTCCAGCTCGCTCGACCTCTCCGACGATGTCGCCTCGCGCACCTACACGGTCGAGATCGAGGTCCCCAATGACAAGGTCGGCGAACGCGTGCGCGAAGTCGCCGAAGAGACCGCCGGCACCCGCGAAGCCGCCATCGAATTCGTCTACCCCGACGAAAACGAAATCTGACCGCACCCCGCCGCGCGCGCTGCCGAAAAGTGTGAACCGCGGCCAACCCCGCGGGTAAACGCTCCCTACCCTATACCGTTTGAAGGTTATCGCGCCTCGAACGGAGACCCTGATGCGTTCGTTCCTTTCGGCCTGCCTGGCCACCCTGCTCTGCCTGCCGGCAGCCGCCATGGCCGCCGACAAGCCCCTCAGCCAGGAAGACGTGGCCTGGCTCGATCGCGTCACGTTCGGCGCGGATAGCGCCACGGTAGCGAGCTATCGCGACCTCGGCCGACGCCGTTTCCTGCAGGCGCAACTCCATCCGAAGGGCGACGGGCTGCCGCAGCCCATCGCCACCCAGATCGCTGGGTTCGATGTGATGAAGACACCGGCCGATACCTTGCTCGCGCAGGTCCGCGACCAGTACCGCGATATCAAGGACATGCCCGACGGCGATGCGAAGCAAGAGGCGCGCAAAGCGCTGCAAAAGCAGGGCAATCAGTACGCCCAGCAGGCGCAGGCCGCGGAACTGTTGCGCGCCGTTTACGATGAAAACCAGCTGCGCGAACAAATGGTCTGGTTCTGGCTGAACCACTTCAGCGTGTTCCAGAACAAGGGTCGCGTTCGCTGGCTGGTGGCCGACTACGCCCAGAACACCATCCGCCCGCATGCACTGGGCAAGTTCCGCGACCTGGTGATGGCGACACTGAAGAGCCCCGCCATGCTCGAATACCTCGACAACGCACAGAACGCCCGCGACAAGATCAACGAGAACTACGCGCGCGAACTGATGGAGCTGCATACGCTGGGTGTCAACAGCGGTTACAGCCAGGCGGATGTGCAAAGCCTCGCGCGCGTGCTCACGGGCGTTGGCGTCAACTTCGACGGCCAGCCGCGCAAGCTCCGCCCCGACATGCGCCAGTACTACGTCCAGGAAGGCGTCTTCGAGTTCAACCCCAACCGCCACGACTTCAGCGACCAGGTATTGCTCGGCAAGACGATCAAGGGCGGTGGCTTCGACGAAGTGGAAAAGGCCGTCGACCTGATCGTTAGCCAGCCCGCCTGCGCTACGTTTGTTTCCACCAAGCTCGCGAAGTACTTCGTTTCGGATAACCCTCCACCCTCGCTGATCGCAGCCATGGCGAAGACCTTCCGCCGCAGCGACGGCGATATCGCGGAAGTGATGGATACGATGCTGACCTCGAAGGAGTTCATCGCATCGCTGGGTAAACGTTACAAGGACCCGACCCAGTTCCTCGTCTCCACCATGCGCCTGGCGTACGACGGCAAGCCGGTCGAGAACCCGCGCCCCCTGGTGAACTGGATTAACCAGCTCGGCCAGGCGCCGTTCGGGCGGATTACCCCCGATGGCTGGCCCACGGTCGATTCCGAATGGTCGAGCTCGGGGCAGATCGCCAAGCGCTTCGAGATCGCCCGCGCGATCGGCAGCGGTGCCAACCACCTGTTTGATCTGGATGAGGCGGGGACGCGCAGCATCGGCGGCTTCCCGCAACTCACCACGCCGACGTACTACGCGACGATCGAGCCCACGCTCGGCCCGAAGACGCGCAACGCTCTCTCGCAAGCGACCTCGCAGCAGGAGTGGAACACCTTCCTGCTCTCGTCGCCCGAATTCAATTACCGCTGAGGCTCCCCATGGACCGCCGCCAGTTTCTCTTCGCGCTTGCCGCCACGGTGCCTGCCCTTACCCTGGGCGGCAAAGTATTCGCCGCGCCCGCCAGTTCACCGCGCTTCCTGCTCGTTTTCCTCCGCGGCGGCTACGACGCCAATAACCTGCTGGTGCCGTACTCAAGCGATTTCTACTACGAATCACGGCCCAGCATCGCCCTGGCGAAGCCAACCGCCGGCGACCCGAAATCCGTGCGCGCGCTGGATGCGAACTGGGCGCTCGCGCCCGCCGTGGCGCAGACCATGGGCCCGCTGTGGGACAAGAAGCAACTCGCCTTCATCCCGTTCGCTGGCACTGACGACCTCTCGCGCAGCCACTTCGAAACGCAGGACAACATCGAATCCGGCGAAGGCAGCGATGCGCGCAACTACGCCTCCGGCTTCATGGGCCGCCTGAGCGGCGTGCTGCGCGGCGTGCCGCCCATCGCGTTCACAGATGCGCTACCGCTGTCGTTCCGCGGTACCGGCGATGTGCCCAATGTGTCGCTGAAGGGCGCGGGCAAGGCGGTCTTCGATGATCGCCAGTCAAAGATCCTGGCCAGCATGTATGAGGGGACCTCCCTGCAGGCTGCTGCTACGGATGGCCTGCAACTGCGCCAGCAAGTCGCCCAGGACCTGCAGACCGAAATGGTCGCCGCCAGCCGCGGTGCCGTGAACGCACGCGGTTTCGCCCAGCAGGGCCAGCGGATGGCGACGCTCATGAAGGACAAGTTCCGCCTGGGCTTTGTCGATGTGGGTGGCTGGGATACGCACGTGAACCAGGGCGGTGCCGATGGCCAACTTGCCAATAACCTCGACAACCTTTCCCAGGGCCTCGCAGCGTTCGCCGACGGGCTGGGCGACGCCGAGTGGAACAACACGGTGGTGGTGGTCGTGTCCGAGTTCGGCCGCACCTTCCGCGAGAACGGCAACAAGGGCACGGACCACGGGCATGGCACGACGTACTGGGTGCTGGGCGGCAAGGTCAACGGCGGGCACATCGCCGGTAGCCAGGTGGCGGTCAACGCGGGCAGCCTGCTGCAGAATCGTGATTATCCGGTGCTCAACAATTACCGGGATGTGCTTGGTGGGTTGATGAAGCGGATGTATGGGCTTTCGGATGCGGATGTGGGGACGGTGTTTCCCGCGGCGAAACCGCGCGATTTGCAGCTCGTGTGAAAGCATCGCGCGCAAGTGCGCTCCCCTCAGGGCTGCCAAACCTGCCCACCCGGATTCGATAGCTGCCGGTCGAGGTAGTACGCTGCACTGATGAACGCCAGATGGGTAAGCGCCTGCGGGAAATTACCCAGCTGCTCACCACGCAGGCTGAGTTCCTCGGCAAACAGGCCCAGGTGGTTCGAGTACAACACCCCGCGCGCCATGATTTCCCGTGCCTCGTGCAACCGGCCCGCACGCGCCAGGCACTCGACGTACCAGAACGTACACGTGGTGAACGCACCCTCCCCGCCCTCGAGGCCATCCGCGTTGCGGTAGCGGAACACCAGACCGTCGTCGGTCAACTGATCGCGGATCGCATCCAGGGTCGCGAGCCACACCGGGTCGGTCGCGGAGACGAAGCGCACCAGCGGCATCATCAGCAATGAGGCGTCGAGATCGGTGCCGCCCTTGGTCTGCACGAAATACCCGTGCTCCGGGTGCCTGAAATTCGCCCAGATATCCTCGGCGATACGATCGCGCTCCGCCGCCCACTCCACCATCGGCCCGGGCAGCGAGCGCTTGCCGGCGAGCCGGAACGCCCGATCCAGCGCTACCCAGCACATCAACCGCGAATGCAGGAAATGCCGCGGCTTGTCGCGGATTTCCCAAATGCCCTCGTCGGCGTCACGCCAGTGCCGCGATACGTGATCGACCATCTTGCGCACGTGCATCCAGCCGCTGTGGCTCATCGCGGTGCCGTACTTGTTGGCCAGGTACAGGCTATCCATCAGCTCGCCGAAGATATCCAGCTGGGTCTGCGTGCGCGCAGCGTTACCGATACGCACCGGTACCGAGCCGGCGTAACCCGCGAAGTGAGATAGCGCCTGCTCTTCCGCTGCCTCGTCGCCATTGATCGCGTACATGATCCGCAGCGAGGAATGCTTATCGAGCGCAGCGACGCGATCCTCGATCCAGGCGCGGAACTTCTCGGCCTCATCAACATAGCCAAGACGCATGAACGCATACACCGTAAACGAGGCATCCCGAATCCACGTCGCCCGGTAATCCCAGTTCCGCTCCGCGCCGGTTGCTTCGGGCAAGCCGAACGTCGCCGCCGCGGCGATGGAGCCGAACTTGTGCGAGGTAAGCAGCTTCAACACCAGGGCCGACCGATCCACGCGTTCGCGCCAGCGGCCCCGGTAGTTCGATCGTCGCGTCCAGCGGCGCCACGCTTCGAGCGTGTCCTTGAACGCCGCCTCGCACTCGTCCGTCGTCAGCGGATCGTGCTCCTCATCGCCCAGGACAAACCAGGCGTCGTGGCCGGGAACGAGGGAAAAACGTGCCTCGGCCTCGCCGTCACCGAGCTTCAGGGGCAGGTTGGCCGAGAGCCTTAGCGAGTGCTTGCCGGCATGGAACACGGCGGTCTCACCATAGGCCTCTACCGTCGGCACCTCCCGCGCATAGTCGAAGCGCGGGCGGCAACGCACGTGGATATCCACCTTGCCGCGTAGCACGCGTACGCAGCGCACGAGCGCCCGCGGCACGCGCACATCCGCCTCGGGATGCGGCATGAAATCCGTGAGTTCGACGCTCCCCTCTTCCGACATCCAGCGCGTGATCAGCACATTGGTCTCGGGGACGTATAGCTGCATCCGCCGCGCGTCGTGCAGCAGCGGTTCAACACTGAACTCGCCGCCATTCTCCGGATCGAGCAGCGCGGCGAAGATCGTAGGGCTGTCCAGGTGCGGCCAGCACATGAAGTCCACCGTGCCATCGGTGGCTACGAGGGCCGTGGTGCCCATATCGCCGACGATGCCGTGTTCACTGATATGGCGGCCGGGGACCGGGTTCGGGTGGTGTGGTGGCACTGGGGGAGCTCCGCAACCGTCTTCGGGTCCAGCAATGCCATGGCCGGTGTGAAGGCGAGGCCGAACGCCGTTCGAGCCTCTGCACACAATGTAACCGATCGGTTGCATTACGTAACCGATCGGTTATACGCTCCACGTCGCCATCCACAGGGGGAATAGCGCCATGACCACGGAACCGCTCGACACGACCGACCTGCTCATCCGCCGCGAGCGCCGCGGTATCGCGGGCGCTCTGGTCCTGATGCTGGTGCTGGTCGCGGGCGCCGCGATGGTCTGGGTGAATGCACCCATCCGGGCGACTTCGCCGTTCTTCTTCGCCGCCGCGCTCGCGGTTCCGCTCATCGTGGTCATGTCGCTGGGGCGTACGTTGCTCGGCCGTCGTGACCTCGCGGCCAAGCGGGCCGCCGTGCGCGACGATGAAGGCCGCCAGGCCGCGATCGACCGCGCCAGCCGCTATGCGCTGGTAGCCACGCTGGCACCGATGGCAACCTATGCCCTGCTCTCGCATGCCTATCCGTTCCCGGCGCCCGTCGCTGTGTTGCTCGCGGGCTTCGTTGTGCTGGGCGCGGGCACTTTCCTGGTGGCGTTCCTCGTCCTGGACCGCGCCGCGTGAGCGAGAGCGGCCTCTCCAACCGCCTGAAGGTGCTGCGGGCGGAACGCGACCTGACCCAGGCCGACCTGGCCGATCAGGTCGGCACCACGCGCAAATCCATCAATGCCATCGAGGCCGGCCGCATGGTGCCTTCCACCCTGCTCGCCCTGAAGTTGGCACGCGCGCTCGGCGTGCCCGTCGAGGCCATCTTCGAACTGGCCTAGAACTCCAACCGGTAGGCGACCTTCACCAGGCCTTCGTTCACGTCCTTCAGCGAGAAGCCGTGGCGGAACTGCGAATCCACCTCATCGTTCGTATCCTGCTCGTAACCGCCGCGGTTGTAGACGATGTACAGGTTCGATAGGGGCGCGATCTCATAGCGGTAGCGCACCTGGAAGCCGAGGTTGGCGACGCCCAGCCCGTCGATCGGTTCGTCGCTGGGTGTGGCGTGGCCGGTGGGACTGATCTGATACGCGCCACGCAGCTTCGCGCCCACGGCCAGCGTCTGCAGCTTCACGCGCAGTTCCTGGCGGTTCCCGAAGTTCCAGTTCAGGCCGCTATCGATGCCGACGGTACGGCCATCGAACGAGCCCACGAGATTGTCGTGCTGCCAGATCAGCCAGTTCGGGTCCCACTCGTAGCTCGCGCCAGCGAAGACGCTGAACGCATCGGTGATGAAGTACGTGGGGACGAACTTGAAGTAATACCCAAGGCGATGGAAACCGCTGAGCTCGTTACCGCTGATAAAACCCTCGGCCTCCCAGCTCCAGCGCCCGATGCGCGGGCGTTCGCGTTCGTAGTAAAGCTTCGCCGTGGGCGGGTTATGCACCGGGTTGCCGCCACGGGTGAGCAGATCGTCGTAGGAGGCCGTGAAGCTGTCGAGGCGCCACTGCTCCATGCCGCCGTCCTTGCGGTTGGCATTGAGCTGGACGCGGAAGCGGCGATGCACCGTGAGGCCTTCGGTGTTGTCCAGCGCCGAGATGCGATAGCGCCACAACAACGACGTGTACGCTGAATCCGCCGGCATGCTGGTGACGCGCTGACGCACTTCCCAGTGCAGGTATTCCATGTCGTTGCGCGGCAGGTAGCCAAAATCGTCGATATCCAGACGGTGGCCGAAGTACATGCCGAGCCACTGCTGGGCCCACGTATCATTCATCTGCCAATACGCGATGGAGGTGGCGCCCAGCCCCGAGCTATTCGCCTGCGGCTGGTCGATCTTGCTGCCCACCACGTTGCTGGTGATGTTGAACGCCTCGTTCGGCTGCCAGCGGTGATCCAGGCCGAGAACATTGGCATCGCGATCGAGGTACGGGTGGTTCACTCGCGTCGCCAGCATGCCGAAGCTCTGCGTATCCACGGTACGCAGCAGGCGTAGCGCGCCAAAGGTGCGGCCGGCATCGCCCTTCTCCTGCGCCGTGAGGATGCCGTAGCTGGTCTGGCCGACGCTGCCGTTGACCTTCACCGCCGCCGAAATATCGGCCGGGCCGTGACCATCATCCGCCTCGCCGCCGACGCGGCGCGTATACACCAGCTGCGAATCGTCATCGAGCAGGCTGAAATCGAAGATGCCCTGGTTTTCGGTAAAGAACGGGCGCTTGTCCGTAAAGAAGGTTTCTTCCGGCGAGAAGTTCACGACGAGGTCGTCGCTTTCCACCTGCCCGAAGTCGGGGTTAAGCGTAGCGGTGAGCTGAGTCTGGCCGTTCGGCTTCCACAGGATATCGGCGCCTTCCTGGAACGACGCACCGCCATGGCCGTGCTCCACCTTGCCCACGACGTACGGCGTCACGGCGAACAGCGATTGCGTGTACGCCGGCATCCGCACCTTGTTGAACACCGACAGGAAGCGCCCCTGGTCGAAGCTCACCGCCGGCCACGCCATACGCTCGCCGGTGCTGCCAATGACGCGGTCGATATACAGGCCGATCGTGCGCGTATCGCCTTCGGGCTTGCGCATCTGCGCGACGTACCACGGGATCAGCACTTCCACGCTGTAGCCGTTTTCATCCTCGCTGACGGCGTGGTCCCAGATGCCATCCCAGTCGTAGCTGAAGTCGGATTCGTTGGTGATCACTTCGTCGGCGATGCCGCCGGTGGATTTCACCTCGAAATCGAACCCGGTGCGGCCATCGCCATCGAAATCCACCATCACGTTGATGCGGTCGACCAGCGCATCTTCATCGCGGCGCGCCGCCTGGCGCGAGCGTGGAATGTCAGGCGACTGGGTGACACGAATGGCCACGGCGAGGCCCTTTGGCGTCGACAACACCCAGGCTTCGGTCGGCTGCGAACCCGGCTTGCCGGTACGCGGCTGGGTCTGGCGGAAATCGGTGATGTGCTGCGCGCCCTGCCACTCGGCCGGGTCGATATGGCCATCGATCACCACCTCCGCGTGGGCGGCGGTGGTGGCAAGGGCCAGGGCAAGGAAAGCGGTAAAGCGGCGGCGCATGCAGGGTCCGGTCCGAAAAATCCTGCGGAATGGATGCCTGCCGGCTCGTAAAGGTTTGCCATGACCGGTGGCACAGGCGCCTAGTTCGTTTCCCTGATGAGGTCGATCAGGGCCCGCAGCGTCGCGGGCACGTGGCGCCGGCCGGGGTAGTACAGGGCCAGGCGGTCGAAAGGCGGGGTCCATTCGCCCAGGACGCTTTCCAGCCGTCCGGCCGCGATATCGGCTTCGACGTCGTACTCGCTGAGGTAGACCAGTCCGATGCCGGCCAGGGCCGCCGCGCGGAGCAAGTGCGGCTCATCCAGGGTCACATGGCCCGGCACGTCCACGCTCAACGCCTCGCCGTGGCGCTCGAACTCCCAGTGGTAGATATGGCCCGAGGCCATTCGGGCCCGAACCGAGGTGTGCCGGGCGAGGTCTCCCGGCGATTCCGGCCGGCCATGCCGCGCGAAATAGTCCGGGGAACCCACCACCAGGTGGCGGATCCGTGGCCCCAACGGCACGGCCACCATATCCCCCGGGACGATATCGGTGGTGCGGAAGCCGGCGTCATAGCCATCACGGACGATGTCGATCATCCGGGCCTCGGTCACCAGTTCCAGTTGCACGCGCGGATAACGCTGCATGTAGGGAATGAGCAGCGGTTGCATGAGCCGGCGGGCCGCGCCCGTCGACGTGTTCAGGCGCAGGCTGCCGACCAGTTCGTCGCTGGTTTCGCCCGCCCGGGCCATGGCATCGCGGATACCGGAGACGGCCGGACCGACGTCGTCGACGAAGCGCACACCGGCGTCAGTCAGGCGGACGCTGCGCGTAGTGCGGTGGAACAGGCGGGTGCCCAGCCGGGCTTCCAGGGCGGCAACGGACTGGCTCAAGGCCGAGGTGGACATCTCCAGCTCGGCTGCCGCCGCGCGGAAGCTGCCGTGGCGGGCCACGGCCAGCACGGCTTCGAGTTCGGTCAGGCCACTGCGCATTATCCGCTCCTGCTTCATACCGCATTCGGATTTGTCCAGCTTATCAGGTCAATGCGTTGTCCTCATCCTTGGGTGGTCCCCGAATCGCACTGGAGTACCCAGCATGTATGAGCTCAACCAGATCTATATCGACGGCGCCTTCGCTACCCCGCACGGCGACGAGCGCTTTGAGCTGTTCAACCCGGCCACCGAAGCCGTTATAGGCACCGTCCAGCTTGCCGATGCCGAGGACGCCCAGCGCGCCATCGCCGCCGCGAAGCGCGCCCTGCCCGGCTGGTCGCGGACGAGCCTGCCCGAGCGCGCCGCCCTGCTCCGCCGCATGCATGCCGCCGTCGCGGCACGTGAGGATGAGCTGTTCGATGCCATCGTCGAGGAATACGGCGCGCCCACCTCGCGCGGTCGCTGGATGGCCCAGTACGCTGCCCAGGTGTTCCTTGATGCCATTCACGCGATGGAGCATTTCGAATTCGAGCGCAAGCTCGGCATCGCCCATGTGGTGATGCAGCCGGTCGGCGTGGTTGGGCTCATCACGCCTTGGAACAGCAATGCCAGCTTTATCACCGGCAAGCTTGCCTCGGCGTTGGCCACCGGCTGCACGGCCGTGATCAAGCCGAGCGAAATGAGTGCGCTGCAGACGCGCGTGGTGATGGAAGCGCTGCATGAGGCGGGCGCACCTGCTGGCGTCTTCAATATCGTGACCGGCCGTGGCGACGTCGTCGGTGCGGCCATCGTCGACAGCCCCGATGTGCGCAAGGTGTCGTTCACCGGTTCCACGGCGGTGGGCAAGAGCATCCTTCGTTCCGCCGCCAGCGACATCAAACGCGTGACGCTGGAACTCGGTGGCAAGTCGCCGACGATCATCCTGGATGACGCCGACTTCGCCACCGCCGTACCCATGGCGATCCAGGCGGGCTTCATGAATAGCGGGCAGGCGTGCATCGCCGGTACGCGCATCCTCGTGCCGCGTTCGCGGCTTGCGGAGTTCGAGGCGCTCGCCGTCGCTGCCGTTGAGAGCTGCGTTTCCGGCGATCCCGCCCATGCGGAGACGACGATCGGCCCGATGGTGAGCCAGAAGCAGTGGGACCGCGTGCAGTCCTACATCAGCAAGGGCATCGCGGAAGGAGCTCGCCTGCTCGCCGGTGGCGAAGGCCGTCCGGACGGTTACGACCGCGGTTGGCTGGTCCGCCCCACCCTGTTCACCGACGTGCGCAACGACATGGCCATCGCCCGCGACGAGATCTTCGGGCCGGTGTTGTCGATCATCGCGTACGACGATGAAGAGGAAGCCATCGCGATCGCCAACGACACGACCTACGGCCTGTCCGCGTACATCGCCACAGGCGACCTGGCCCGCGGCGCCCGCGTCGCCGCTCGCATCGATTCCGGCCGGGTCATGGTCAATACCCTCACCCACGAGCCCAAGGCACCGTTCGGTGGCTTCAAGCAATCGGGTCTGGGCCGCGAGAATGGCGTGATCGGGCTGGAGGCTTACCTCGAGCCGAAGGCGATCATTGGCCTTGGATGATTCACGGTGATGCCGCCGCGGCGCGGAAGCTCACCGCCATGAAGTGCTTCGGGACGCCGTTTTCGAACGGCGTCTTCTTCATGAAGGTGGCGGCGCTCGCGTCGTGTTTCAGCGTGGCATCCAGGAAGACCAGGACGTAGCGAGCCACCCATGCGTGGCTCGTGTTCGCGTCTTCGCGGCCGTAATCGGCGATCTGGTCGTCCGCAAAGCGCTCGGCGTTCTTGCGCCGCTGCATCATCGCGCCGAACTCGCCGTGCGACATGCCAAGCATGTTCACCGTGTAGAGATCGCCGTGCATCCAGGCATTCAATACACTGGGCCCGACGCGGCTGGCCGGCGGGTCGTCGGTATCGAGCTCTACGTCTTCCAGCCAGTTGGGGAACGCCGAGGTGAAGAACAGCAGCGGGATGCGGATCCGTTCCGGGTGTACGTCGCCGGCCTGCTGCACCAGCGCGGGGAAGTAACGCATGCTGCCATCCATCGAGGCCAGCGCCTTGATGCGCGGATCGCGCGCTGCCGCGAAGACGGATGCCAGCCCGCCCCAGCTCCAGCTGGCGACGGCTAGCTGTGATGTATCGGTGTCGGGCAGCGATGCGGCATAGGTGATGAGAAACGCGATGTCCTTTGCCTGGCTGTTGATGCCTTCGATGTCGTCGGTCATGTCACGCGTCGAAACGCCCATCGATGGGCTCGCGATGACGACGTAGCCGTGGCTGGCGAGGTATTCGCACAGATCGGCGTTTTCCCAGGCTACGGATGAGTCGCTGGGAGCGTAGATGACCACCGGGTATTTGCCGGCCGCCATCGGTGCATCGCGACGCGCCCAGAGTGGCGTGGAGGCCATGGCTTTCAGCTGGGTTCGCCACTTGTTGTGGCCTGGGTCGGGACTGCGGAAGTCGGTTTCGGTGTCGGCCAGCGCGGCGTAGGCGCCCACGGTCATCGCTGCTGCCCTGTTTCGCTCAGCGGGGTACCAGACCAGGGTCTGCAGCGGGCGATGCCCTGAAGCGCCCCAGGGTCGCGACACGTCAGTGTTCTCAACAACCTTCAGCCCGACCGCGAGCGGCCCGGGCTTCTGGAGGAATGCAAACGTATCGGCATCGGCGAAAGCCGGTCCCGCGCACAGCATCACCACCACCGCGATGCACCAACGACGCAAAGGCTTCATGCCTGTCCCCACCAGACGGGTTTCGGGTAGCGCCAATGTAGACGGCTGGCGGCACGGGGCATGTGCCGCAAGTCACCGCCTCCGGCGCGCCCGGCATGCTACTTTGCGTGGGCCAAACCACACCCTGGGGATCCCATGCTCGCACGTACCTGCCTCGCGCTCGCCCTCGCCGCCGCGGTGGCCCTGCCCGCCCTTGCCGATGACGCGAAGAAGTCGCCCACGCCGAAGGAGCTGCTGGCCAAGTCCACGCCTGCCGAGTGGCGCACGCCCGATCCGCAGAACCTCGTGTACATGGACCTGCCGCAAGGCCGGATCATCATCGAACTGGCCCAGGACTGGACCCCGGCGCACGCCGCCAACATCCGCACGCTGATCCGCGAGCACTACTTCGACGGCACGCAGGTCATCCGCGTGCAGGACAACTTCGTCACCCAGTGGGGAGACGCTGATGGCGATGACAAGGCCAAGGCCAAGAGCATCGGCACCGCGAAGGAAACCCTCACGCCGGAATTCACCCGCAAGGGCGGCAAGCCGTACCCGTTCACCAAGCTCGCCGATGGCGATGTGTACGCGCCGGAAGTCGGCTTCTCGGAGGGATTCCCGGTCGCACGCGACCCGAAGGCTGGCGAGGCGTGGATCGCGCACTGCTACGGCACCGTGGGCGTGGCCCGCGACACCGGCCCCGAGACCGGCAACGGCAGTTCGCTCTACGCGATCATCGGCCAGGCCCCGCGCAACCTCGACCGCAACCTCGCCGTCGCCGGCAAGGTCATCAAGGGCATGGAAATCCTCTCGGCCTACCCGCGCGGTGGCGAGCCGATGGGCTTCTACGACAAGCCCGAGCAGCGCGTGACGATCAAGAGCGTGCGCCTCGCGGCTGACGTGCCCGAAGCCGAACGCACACCGATCCAGGTGCTGCGCACCGATAGCAAGACCTTCGCCGCCGTGGTCGACGCCAAGCGCAACCGCCGCGACGCGTTCTACACCCGCCCGGCGGGCAAGATCGACCTGTGCAACATCAGCGTGCCGGTGCGCGATCCGTCGAAGAAATAAGCCCGACTGTAGGAGCCCACCCTGTGGGCGACATCTTTCGCGTCGACGCCGCAAGCCATGTGGCGACATCGCGAAAGGCGTCGCCCACAGGGTGGGCTCCTACGTTTAGGGCTGGGCGCTTTGCGGTGCGTCGGCCACGATGGCTTCGCGTAGCGCGCGCAGCTTGGCCTTGAGTTTCGCTTCGTTCTCCGCACCGACGCGGATCATGAACTTCTGGCCCACCGAGCGCTCTTCGTAGCTAGCATCGGCGAAGACATAGCCCACCTTCTCCGGCAGCAGCTGCAGCGGGCCCTTCGGCTCCGGCGCCGCGAGCAGGTGATCGATAACTTCGATCAGCCGGTCGTTGAAGTACCCATTGGTGCCGAGGTCACGATACGCCGACTGGAACAGCGGGTAGTTGCGCTTGTACCAGGCCGCGGCCGCTTTCGGATTCACGTGGTCGGCCACGTACATGTAGGTGTCGTAACGCGCGAGGTTCTTCTTCGATTCGACGAACATGCCGTCGCTGGACTCGACCTGGAAACGGCCGGTCGGCGTGCGCATGGGCAGGATGTTCATGCCGATGGTCTGCTTGGGCAGCGCGTCGATCGTCGAAACCATGCGCGAGACGATGGCGTCGGAGCGCATGAGGGACTTAAGCGCGTCATCGCTGGTGAGCGCCAGGAGCCCAGCCATGATGGCGTCATCGCTCTGGTCCAGCGGCGGCAAAGCGGCAGTAGAAGCGCCAGCCGGGCCAATCGGGTGCTGCGGGAGCGCCGCATCGTGCACCGCGGTCGAGGGCATGGCCGAGGATGCCGATGCCACAGGCTGCGGCGGCTGCGTGGCGTCATGCGCCTGCTTCTCGCGGTAGAGGAAGACCCCACCCAGCCCAACAATGGCGATGATCAACACACC
The DNA here is from genome assembly GCF_023078475.1 of Luteibacter aegosomaticola. Classification (NCBI taxonomy): domain Bacteria; kingdom Pseudomonadati; phylum Pseudomonadota; class Gammaproteobacteria; order Lysobacterales; family Rhodanobacteraceae; genus Luteibacter; species Luteibacter aegosomaticola. Next base: position 3,507,657 of record NZ_CP095741.1, read on the forward strand.
CGCCAACCACTTCGAACCCGACGACTGACTGCTCAAAACAAGGCACTCCGGTGAATCCAGCCCCCATGGGACTACGAATCACCGGGTTGGTTCAAGGCGAGTGGGTCAGGTCCGCTTCATCGAGCAGGTAGTCCCGGTAGGCGGTGCCGCTCGAAAAGCCCATGTCAAAGCCGTACTGCATGCGTACGGGAAGGTTGGTGACCACCTGGCAGTGGTAGTGAGCGACCATCCCCATCGCCACCGTGCGAGCGACCGTCTCGTCGTCGACGCCGGGCCCGGTCAGCTGGACGCGCAGGCCCTGGCACTCCGGCTTGCCGCCTGTGGCAGCCGTCGGCTTTTTCCACGACAGCCACGCGTTGACGACCTGCACGGGCCCACCGGTTGGGGCCTTGGTGACCCGCGTGGTCAGGCCCGGCGAGAAATGCAAAAAGACAGGGAGACCCGCCAGGGCAATCGGCACCTGGAGTGCGAAGATCGCCGACGCGATCATCAAGTGCGGCCGCCAGAACCTCAGGCCCGCCAAGCCCTGGCGCGTCGCCCGCCCACGAATGACAAACGTGCGCGTGGCCAGATCGTGCAAACCTTGCTTCGTGCGGCGGTTGAACACCAACACATACAACGACGCGATCATCCAGCCGCCGAGCAATCCGTTTACGGCAAGGTGGGGGTAGTCGCCTGCCTGGGCCATATAGAAGTTGTTGAGGATCAGCGGGGCACAGATAAGCGCAGCGCGGAGAAACGAGCGGCTCATGCCAATGACGCGCCCAGCGTCGTCTACGACACGGATGCCGATCAATTTCTTACCGGGCGAGCCCGCCCCACCCCACCCGCTGTCAAACAAGCCGAAATACACCACGGCCACGGTAAAACCAATCAGCCGCGCCCAGACACCCAGGGCAGCCAACGGTTCGAAGAACGCAAGACTGACGATGCACCCGCCCAGCGCAAGGATGATCCAGTCGATGAGAAAGGCCAGCCAGCGCCGCCATGTGGCAGCCAAGGGCGCCATCTCGGGCGCCGCGTCCATCTGCGAGTCGGTATCCATGCCTCTCCCTCTGATCCGGTGATCATGCACCCCCACGGGCGCTTGCGGGAAGTCCCCTCCGTCACGGCATAGTCGGGCCGCCGGGCATCCCCCTTAGCCGCCCGGCATCAGGGTTCATCCACATCGATAATCGTCAGGAGGAAGTATGGCTTTCTCTACGCAGGCCGAGTCGTCCCCGATCGCCGGCATCAACGTCACACCACTGGTCGACGTGCTGCTGGTGCTGCTCATCATCTTCATGATTTCCGCGCCGGTCATCGCCCACAAGACCCGCGTCGACCTACCCACCTCGACCGAATCCGATTTCAAACGGCCAGACCCGCTCAGGGTCACCGTGGATCCCGGTGGCATGGTGTTCCTCAATGGCACCCTGGTAAGCGACGCCACGCTGGCGACGCAACTGGATATCGCCGCCAGCAAGGGCCGCGACGATGCCGCCCTCATTCCCCACGTGGAGCTCCACGCATGTGATGAGGCCGCTTACGACGACGTCGCCCGCGTGCTGGCCCTGGTCAAAGCCCACGGCGTAACCGGCATCGACTTCGCCTCCGACTAACTCACCACATGTAGGAGCGCGCTTGCGACACGCAACGGGGTGTGTGGACTCGGGGGCGGTCAGGCCCTTGCGGCCGACATGAGCGGAGGGCCGCCAAACGCATCGCTTATCGCGAGAGAGGGGCTACGGCCCGGTCCGAAGGTCCGCGACTGGCGGCCGCAAGGGCCTGACCGCCCCCGACCTCAGCAAGTACCCAGCCTAAGGCGGCGCAAGCCGCTTAATACACGCATTCGCGCCAGCGAATGAACCGATCACAAGGCGCGATGCCATATACGCGCCCCGAGATACGCGGCAAACCTAAAAAAAGGCCCGCTGTGAGCGGGCCTTTGGGGTCACATATTGCGGCGGTATTCGCCACCCACGTCGTACAACGCGTGGCTGATCTGGCCGAGGCTGTTGTTCTTCACGGCATCCATCAGCTGCTCGAAGACGTTGCGGCGCTCCCGGGCGGTGTTCTGCAGGGTGCGCAGGCTTTCCGGCGCCAGACCGTTTCGGGCGTTGCCGTAGCGCTGCACGTTCTCGATCTGCTGGCCCTTCTCTTCCGGCGTGGAGCGGATGAGCTCGATCTCGGTGGCGATTTCGCCAACGTGGTCCTTGGGCAGGAAGGTGTTGACGCCGATGAGCGGAAGCGAGCCATCGTGCTTCTTGTGCTCGTAGTACATCGACTCTTCCTGGATCTTGCCGCGCTGGTACATGGTATCCATGGCACCCAGCACGCCACCGCGCTCGCTGATCGCCTCGAATTCCTTGTACACGGCTTCTTCGACCAGATCGGTCAGCTCATCGACGATGAAGCTGCCCTGCCACGGGTTCTCGTTGAAGTTGAGGCCCAGCTCACGATTAATGATGAGCTGGATGGCCACGGCACGGCGCACGCTCTCCTCGGTCGGCGTGGTGATCGCCTCGTCGTAGGCATTGGTGTGCAGGCTATTGCAGTTGTCGAACAACGCGTACAGCGCCTGCAGCGTGGTGCGGATGTCGTTGAACTGGATTTCCTGAGCGTGTAGCGAACGGCCCGAGGTCTGGATGTGATACTTCAGCATCTGGCTGCGCGCGCTGGCACCGTAGCGCTCGCGCATGGCTCGGGCCCAGATACGGCGGGCGACACGGCCGATCACGGTGTATTCCGGATCCATGCCGTTGGAGAAGAAGAACGACAGGTTCGGCGCGAAGTCGTCGATCTGCATGCCACGAGCGAGGTAGTACTCGACGATGGTGAAGCCGTTCGACAGGGTGAAGGCCAGCTGGCTGATCGGATTCGCACCCGCTTCGGCGATGTGGTAGCCCGAGATCGAGACCGAGTAGAAATTGCGGACCTTGTGGTCCACGAAGTACTGCTGGATATCGCCCATCATGCGCAGGGCGAACTCCGTGCTGAAGATGCACGTGTTCTGCGCCTGGTCTTCCTTCAGGATATCGGCCTGCACCGTGCCGCGCACGGTAGCGAGCGTGTAGGCCTTGATCCGCGCGTAGGTGGCGTCGTCCACCACTTCCTCGCCCGAGACGCCGAGCAGGCCGAGACCCAGGCCGTCGTTACCGGCCGGCAGGTCACCGTGGTAAAGCGGACGGTTGCCATCCGGGTAAAGCTCGGCGATGCGCGCGTTCACGGCATCCCAGCGCGCGGGCTCTTCGTTAAGGTACTTCTCGATGTTCTGATCGATCGCCGTGTTCATGAACATGGCGAGGATGATCGGCGCCGGACCGTTGATCGTCATCGATACCGAGGTGCTCGGCGCGGACAGGTCGAAGCCGGAGTACAGCTTCTTCATGTCATCGAGCGTGGCGATGGAAACGCCCGAGTTACCGATCTTGCCGTAGATATCCGGGCGCGGCGCCGGGTCTTCGCCGTACAGCGTCACCGAGTCGAATGCCGTGGACAGGCGTGCGGCGGCGCCACCCAGCGAGAGGTAGTGGAAGCGGCGGTTGGTGCGCTCGGGCGTGCCCTCGCCCGCGAACATGCGGGTCGGATCCTCGCCAGCGCGGCGATACGGGAACACCCCGCCGGTGTACGGGTAGTAGCCCGGCAGGTTCTCGCGCATGAGGAACGAGAGCTGTTCGCCCCAATCCTTCGTCTTCGGCGGCGACACCTTCGGGATCTTCTGGTGGCTCAGCGATTCGCGGTAGTTCTCGACGCGGATGACCTTGTCGCGCACGGTGTATTCGTTGTACTCGGCTGTGACCGAGGCGAAGCGCACTGGCCACTCACGCAGGAGGTTGATCGCCTCGCTGCTCAGTTCGCGCACCGCCGTGTTGTAGCGCTGGCGCAGCGTCGCGAGCGAGCGGTCACCGTCGACGGTGAGCTGGGCGTGGTCGTACAGGTCGAACGCGCGCGGCAGCGCGTCATCGCCGATGTCCTTCAGCGATTCGAAATAGTGCTGCGCCTTGGCGGCTGCTTCGGCCTGCTTTGCGATCGAGGCATTGACGCCACGCCCCTGCTCTGCGATTTCGGCGAGGTAGCGCACGCGGCTGCCCGGGATGAGCACCGTGGCTCGCGGCTCGCGCAGGCTGGTGTCGAGCTCCGGCGTCCAGCCCTCGCCCGGCAGCGTGAGCTTCTCGCGCAGCAGGCGGCACAGGTTATCGAACATCCAGGTAACGCCCGGGTCGTTGAACTGACTGGCGATGGTCGGGTACACCGGCACCTTATCGTCGGCCAGGTTGAACGCGGTGCGGTTGCGCTTCCACTGCTTGCGCACGTCGCGCAGCGCGTCTTCCGCACCGCGCTTATCGAACTTGTTCAGCACCACGAGCTCGGCGAAATCGAGCATGTCGATCTTTTCGAGCTGGCTGGCGGCGCCGTATTCGCTGGTCATCACGTAGACCGGGAAATCGACGAGGTCGACGATCTCGGAATCGCTCTGGCCGATACCGGCGGTTTCGACGATGACCAGGTCATACGCCTGGGCCTTCAGGAAATCGATGCAGTCATGCAGCACGATCGACGTCGCGGCGTGCTGGCGGCGCGTGGCCATGGAGCGCATGTACACGCGGTGGCTACGCAGCGAGTTCATGCGGATGCGATCGCCCAGCAGCGCGCCACCGCTACGGCGGCGGGTCGGGTCGACCGCGAGCACCGCGATGCGCATCTGCGGGAACGCGTGCAGGAAGCGCAGCAGCAGTTCATCCACCACTGAGGACTTACCCGCACCGCCGGTACCGGTAAGGCCAAGCACGGGCGTCTTGCCGCCAGCGAGTTTCCACTCTTTGCGCAGACGCTCGAGTTCGGCGGCCGGCAGGGTGTCTTCTTCGATGGCGGAGAGCATGCCACCAATCGAGATTTCGTCTTCGATCGAGGTGGCCGGAGGCACCGCTTCCGCGCGCGCTTTCTGCGCATTACGCGTGCGCGTCATCACGTCTTCGATCATCTCGACGAGACCGAGCTTCATGCCATCGTTCGGGTGATAGATGCGCTCGACGCCGTAGGCCTGCAGCTCGCGGATTTCTTCGGGCGTAATCGTGCCGCCGCCACCACCGAACACGCGCACGTGGCCCGCGCCGCGCTCGCGCAGCATGTCCACCATGTACTTGAAGTACTCCACGTGGCCGCCCTGGTACGACGACAGCGCGATGGCGTCGGCATCTTCCTGCAGGGCCGCGCGCACGACGTCTTCCACCGAGCGGTTATGACCAAGGTGGATCACCTCGGCGCCCTGGCTCTGGATGATCCGGCGCATGATGTTGATCGCGGCGTCGTGGCCGTCGAACAGGCTCGCCGCCGTGACGAAACGCAGCGGCGTCGCCTCCGCGTCGGTGTTGCTGGCGGGGATGTGCTTGGGCTGCGAGCTCATGGAAACTCCGGGGTAGAACCGATGCGGGTGGGGAACTCGCTGATTCTACTGCCGGGGGTTCGCAGGGCTCTGACGCGGTGCAGCGAAACGTGGGGACCCATCCTGGGGGCTACGGCGTTCGCGGAAGAGCCATAGGGCCTGTGGCGTCGTCGCGAAAGATGTCGCCCACAGGGTGGGCTCCTACGGGGGTAGCGCCGGATTTAGGTGAAATCGACGCCGGAGAGGAAGGCCAGGGCGGCGGTTTGCACGGCCTCGTCTTCGACGATGCGGCGGTGGCCGAGGCGGCGGGTCTTGAGCAGCATGGCGCCGGGCCACAGGCTGGCGTAGAGCTCACCCTCTTCCAGCGGCACATCGCGATCGAAGAAATCGTGGACGATCAGCGCCGGTTGCGTGCGTTTCGGTACGTGGTGGCGGATATGCAGCGTATCGATAGGCACGCCCGTGCGTTCGGTAAGCCGCTGGTGCAGTGACGGGCGAAGGTGCTGCGCCAGGCGTACAAAGCGGGCAAAACGCGAGGTGGCGGCCTCCGGGTCGGCGGCAGGCGCGATCAGTACCACCCGCTTTGCGGTCCATCCATCCTCCAGCGACAGGGCCACGGCCGCACCGCCGAGTGAATGGGCGATCACGCCCTCCGCGTCGCCGTAATGCCGGCCAATCGCCGTTACCGTGCGTACAAAGTCCGGCAACGTGCACAGATCGCCGCCGCTATGGCCGTGCGCGGGCTGATCGAAGGCCACGGCCGCCCAGCCTTTCGCAAGAAGCAGCGGCGCCCAGCTTTCCCAGCGCAAACCAAGGCTGGACCAGCCGTGCGCCAGCAGCACGTAGGGTTGTGTCGCGGGATCGCCCCACACATACGTCGCGATCGCCTCGCCGTTCACGTCGACCGTTTCGCGCCTGGCCGTCATGGAGGTGAGGGCCTGGGCGGCGCGTTCCCGGCTGCTCGGCAGCGGTGTCTGGAAAACACGGGCCGCGTGGGCCACCGTGCGGTGCGGCGCGAGCCGGCTGCCGAAACGGTAGGCGAAGCGGATACCTAGCAAGGTCGCAACGGTGCGGACGCCGAAGCGGCGGGCTGGTTTCATCGTCGTGGCGCGGTTCTGGGGGTTTGGCATCAGGTATTTGTAAGGATGGAGCGTGCCAAGGTTCCCTGACGGCAAGCTTTCACGAAGCTGAATATCGCACAGCGAGAGGGTCAACCCGATGACATCCTCTCCGTTTTTCCTCACGAGTCTGCACTCCCGCGGACCTCGAAAGGAGACAGCGTATGCGTAACCTTACCCGCACCCTTGCCGCCGTGGCCGCCCTGGGCATGGCCGTTGGCGCCGCGAGCTATACCCCGCCGGCTGCCGCGCGGGAAGTGGTCATCATCCGCAACGCCCCGCCGCCGCCGCGCTTCGAACGAGTACCGGTGGCGCGCCCCGGTTACGTCTGGGCCCCGGGCTACTGGAACTGGTACGGCGGCCGTTACGTCTGGGTCGGTGGCCGTTGGGCCGCAGCCCGTCCGGGCTACGTTTATCGCGGCCCGGGCTGGCGTCCGTACCGTGGTGGATACCACTACGAACGCGAGGTCTGGGTGCGCGATCCGCACTGGCACCGCTAAATTCTTAACATCTGCGTGCTGCGACGCATCTAGCAACTCCTGAATATCGGTTTAGACTACGCAGCTGACACGACATCTCGCCCCCGCCTCTAAAGGCAGGGGCGATTTTTTTGGAAGGTCATATCCCCAACCGTTGGCTCCGGCCAACGGGACGCCCCAAAGGGGGGCGGGCTGCTAACAATGAACACTGGAGTTTGCGTTCGATGATTTTCGAAACCATCGCCAACACGGGCCACGAAGAAGTCGTCTTCTGCCATAACAAGGACGCGGGCCTCAAGGCCATCATCGCGATCCACAACACCGTGCTTGGTCCGTCGCTGGGCGGCCTGCGCATGTGGCCCTACAAGTCCGAGCAGGACGCCGTGAACGATGTGCTGCGCCTGTCGCGCGGTATGACGTACAAGAACGCGGTGGCCGGCCTGAACCTCGGTGGCGGCAAGGCCGTGATCATCGGCGATCCCTCCAAGGACAAGTCCGAAGCGCTGTTCCGCGCCTTCGGCCGCTTCGTCAACTCGCTCAACGGCCGTTACATCACGGCGGAAGACGTGGGTATCGACGTGAACGACATGGAATATGTCTACCGCGAAACCGAATACGTCACCGGCGTGCACCAGGTGCACGGTGGTTCGGGCGATCCCTCGCCGTTCACCGCGTTCGGCACGCTGCAGGGCCTGATGGCCGCGCTGCAGGCCAAGCACGGCAACGAAGACGTGGGCAAGTACAGCTACGCCGTCCAGGGCTGCGGCCACGTGGGTAGCGAGTTCATCAAGCTGCTCCGCGAGCAGGGCGCCAAGGTGTTCGTCACCGACATCAACAAGGATGCCGTGCAGCGCTGCGTCGACGAGCTGGGCTGCGAAGCGGTCGGCCTCGATGAAATCTACGACGTCGACGCCGACGTCTACAGCCCGTGCGCCCTGGGTGGCACGGTCAACGAGCAGACGATCGACCGCATCAAGGCGAAGATCATCTGCGGTGCCGCGAACAACCAGCTGGCCACCGACGCGATCGGTGACGAACTGGCCCGCCGTGGCGTGCTGTACGCGCCGGATTACGCCGTGAACGCTGGCGGCGTCATGAACGTCTCGCTCGAGATCGACGGCTACAACCGCGAGCGTGCGATGCGCATGATGCGTACGATCTACTACAACGTCGGTCGCATCTTCGAAATCTCCGGCCGCGACAACATCCCGACCTACAAGGCCGCGGACCGCATGGCCGAAGAGCGCATCAGCGCCATCGGCAAGATCCGCCTGCCGCACATGGGCAACGGTGCACCCCGTTTCCAGGGCCGCATGCGCGGCCAGTAAGGCGTCCCGGCAGGGTCGACCCGAGAGCCACCGGATTCGTCCGGTGGCTTTTTTCTTGGCCAGGCCAGGGGCCTGAGTGACGGCACCGGCGCCTATCGCGTGCAAACGCGCTCCTACAAATGGCCGTGTGAGGCCGTTTCCGGCAAATGTGAACGGCCCGGGCCAATCAACTTCGTAAGAATCTCCCGATGCCGTTTGCCTTGGGTCATGATCTGTTACACTTCGCCACGCCCGGCCTCGCGTAAGGCTTTGCCTTTACGAAGCTTTTGGGTGTAGGGGGAACCTCCGCCACCCGGGCGGAATCACCAATTCAAGATCACGACCTTCGTCGCCCCGGCGGCGCTGCCCAGCTCTTGTCCCGTGTGGATAGCCAGGCGCGCTCCAAGGGGTTGAAATGGACTTACCGAGCATATGAGCGCGATCCCCGCCGAAACCTTCACCCAAGATGACATCCTGGCTCGCCTGCGGTCCGTCCTGCATGAGACGTTCGAGATCGACCCGGCGAAGGTAACCCCGGAGGCTAACCTCTTCTCCGACCTGGAGCTGGACAGCATCGATGCGATCGATCTGGCCATCCAGGTGCAGGACATGACCGGCACCCGCATCAAGCCCGAAGACTTCAAGAGCGTGCGTACCGTGGGCGATGTCGTCGCCACCGTGCAGCAGCTCGTCGCGCGCTGAGGCGTCATGCTGGGCCCCGCCGGACCGCGCGCCAACGCGGAACGTAGGTTCGCGCCCTGCGCGGTCATACCCATCTACAACCACGGCCGCACCATCGCGGCCACGGCCAACGCCCTGGCGGCGCACGGCCTGCCCGTGCTGGTCGTGGACGATGGCTCGAATGAAGAAACCCAACGCATCCTGGACGAGCTCGTCGCCGGGCGCGATGACCTGCGCCTGATCCGCCAGCCACGTAACGGCGGCAAGGGCGTGGCCCTGTCGACCGGGTTCCAGGCCGCCTACGAGGCCGGCTACACCCACGTCCTGCAGATCGATGCCGATGGCCAGCACGATACGGCCGACGTGCCGCGTTTCCTCGCCGAGGCCCAGGCCGCCCCGGATGCGATGATCTGCGGCTGCCCCGTGTACGACGCTTCGATCCCGAAGGCACGCTACTACGGGCGCTATCTCACCCATGCGTGCGTCTGGCTGGAAACACTCTCCTTCGACATCAAGGACTCGATGCTGGGCTACCGCCTGTATCCGCTGGCCGCGACGTGCGAGGAGATGGCCCGCAAGCCCTTCCCGCCCCGCATGGATTTCGATACCGAGATCGCGGTGCGCCTGTTCTGGCGCGGCGTGCCGGTACGCAATGTAGCCACCCGGGTGATCTACCCGGAGAATGGCCTCTCCCATTTCCGCCTGTGGCGCGATAACGCACGCATCACGGCCATGCATACCCGCCTGCTCCTGGGCATGCTGCCGCGCGCGCCGCGCCTGCTCCTGCACAAGCTCACACGGAAAAACGCCTGATGCGTCGTCTTATCGCCCTGTTCGCCCTGCTCTGTGCCGCTACCGCCGCCCACGCCCAGGCGGTACCGCCGCTGGTCGACGACATCCTGGCCCACCTCGGCAAGCACCAGCAGGTCCGCGCCGAGTTCACCCAGAGCCGCGCGAACCCCGACCTGGCCGAGCCGCAGGTGAGCAAGGGCGACCTGCTGTTCGTCGTGGGCAAGGGCATGATCTGGCGCACGCGCGAGCCGTTCGAGGACACCCTGGTGCTTACCTCGGGCGATGCCCGCCGCCTGAATGCCCAGGGCAAGCTGGAGCGCGTGCGCGACGGCAACCGCGGCGTCAGCCAGGTCTCCGGCATGCTGCAGGGCATGCTGGCTGGCAAGGCGGATGAAGCCGCGCGCCAGTTCACGATCACCGCCGAAGGCACGCTGGACGACTGGACCCTGCATTTCGTGCCGAAGCAGGCGCGCGTAGCTCGCGTGCTGGCCGGCATCACCCTGAAGGGCGATGCCTTCCTCGAAGGTATCGAGGTGAACCTCGCCAGCGGCGAGAAGACCACGATCACCTTCGCGAACACCCGCGATGCCGGTGAGCTGAGCGCACAGGAAGCCCAGGTCCTCGGCGTCAAATGAAGCCGTCACGGACCACTTTCCGCGCGGTGGTATTCGCCGCGGTGTCGCTGCTGGTGTGCGCACTGGGGGCGTGGTTGCTGTTCGGCCGGGCCACCTCGCCCCTGCAGACCGACCTTCTGGCGATGCTGCCAGCCACCGAGCGCAATGCGCTGGCGGAAAACGCCGTGGAACGCCTGTCGCGTGCCAGTGGCGACCGCATGATCCTGCTGGTGGCGAACAAGGATGACGATGCAGCGAAGGATGCCGCGCGCGAGCTAGGTGCCGAGCTGGGCAAGGACAAGGTCTTCGCCCACGTGCTGGCCGAGCTGCCGCCGTTCGACATGGAGCAACTGGTCAACCCGTTCCTGCCGTACCGCTTCCACCTGCTGACCGGCGATGACCGCGCCGCACTGGCCACGGCAGGCTTCAATCCCGTCGATACGCTGAAGCGCCGGCTGAACGAGCCGTTCGGCGCCACGATCGGCCCCCGGCTGGGGGACGATCCGTTCGGCTGGTTGTCACACTGGCTCGAACAACAGCCGTGGAACCGCTCCACCCTCGTGCCGGAAGATGATCTGCTCACGGCGCATCGCGACGATGCCAGCTACGTGCTGGTGGTCGCCACGCTGGATGGTTCTTCGTATGACGATGGCGTGCAGCGCCGTGCGCTGGCCGCGCTGGACCATGCCGAGCACGATATCGTCGCGAAGCACCCGGGGACGCGCCTGCTCCGTACCGGCGCGATTTTCTATGCAGCCTCGGCGCGTGCCGGTGCCGAACGCGATACGCATGTGGTCGGTATCACCTCCACCATCGGCATCGCGATTCTGCTGCTGTTCGTGTTCCGATCCATGCGGCCGCTGGCCATCGCGTTCCTCTCCACGGCGCTGGGCGTCGTGGGTGCCGTGGTCGCCACCATCCTCGTCTTCGGTCAGCTCCACCTCCTGACCCTGGTGTTCGGCGCCGCGCTGCTCGGCGAGGCCGTCGACTATTCCATCCAGTATTTGTGTGCCCGCGCGAACATGGGCCCCGTGTGGGAGCCGTCGCGTGGTGTGCGCCAGGTGCGCCCTGCCCTGTTGCTCGCCCTCGCCACGTCGTTGCTTGGCTATGCGCTGCTCGCCATGGTGCCGTTCCCGGCGCTGCGCCAGATGGCCGTGTTCGCCATCGCCGGCATGGCGGTGGCCTGCGCCAGCGTGTTCTGGCTGCTGCCCGCCCTGCTCCGCAAGCCCGCCAACACGCCGCTGGCCACGCCGTTCGTGCGCGTGGCCCTGGCCTGGCAGCGCGCGGCTTCGGGTCGCCGAGCCTTCATCGCCATCGGCGTGCTCACGCTGGCGGCCATTCCAGGCTGGCTCAAGCTGGGCCACGATGACGATATCCACCTGCTGATCTCGCCCCCTGCCTGGCTCGAAGCGCAGACCAACGAGATCCGCGACGTCGCCGGCTTCGGCGGTGGCAGCCAGTTCTGGCTCGTGGAAGGCGATTCCACCGAAGCCGTGCTCGAACATGAAGAAGCACTGGCCGACCGCCTGCGCAACGAAGGCATCGCCTTCACCGGCGTGAGCGGCATGTTGCCTTCTCAGAAGCGCCAATCCGAAAACCTGGCAGCCATCTGCAGGAGCGTGCTTGCACGCGATGGGGCTTGCGATAACGCCGATCGCGCGCAAGCGCGCTCCTACATGACTGGCGCTGGATTTAAGGCTGAGGCGGCCGAGGCGTATTTCGCCGCGTTCCCGGGCAAGGCGTTTACGCTTGAGGACTGGAAGCGCATTCCCGCCTACATGCCGTTCCAGTACCTGTGGATGGACAAGGGCAGCATCGTGGTGCCGCAGGGTGATGTCGACGTGGCGCGGATGCGCGCCATGGCCGATGGCCTGCCGGGTGTTTCGGTGATCGACAAGCCGGCAAGCATCTCGACGCTGTTCGGCGAGTACCGCGGCTTCGCCAGCCTGTGGCTAGGCGCCGCCATGATCCTGGTCGCCGCCGCGTTCGCCTGGCGCTACGGGCGCCGTGGCGCGCTGCGCGTGCTGCTGCCGCCGCTGGCCGGCATCGTCTTCAGTGTCGCTGCGCTGGGCTACCTGGGCCAGCCACTCACGCTGTTCCACCTCATGGCCCTGATGCTCGTGCTGGGCGTGGGCGCAAACTATGCCGTCTTTCTACGCGAAGGCGAGCCGCACTCGGCACATACGCCTGGCGCCGCCTACGCGGGCGTGCTGCTTTCGGCGGTGACCGCCCTGCTCTCCTTCGGCCTGCTCGCGCTGAGCACGATGCCTGCCCTGCAACATTTCGGGCTCACCCTGTTGCTCGGGATCGGCTTCACCGCCCTCCTGGCACCGGTGAGCGCCCCCGCACCCGTGAAGAACCCCGCATGAACACCACCGCAAACGCTACGGGAGGTCGCGCGATGAAACGCGTTGTCGTTACCGGTATCGGCGGCATTACGCCCCTGGGCCACGACTGGGCCACGATCGAGCCGCGCCTGCGCGCCTTCCGCAACGTCGTCCGCCGCATGGGCGAATGGGATTACTTCGATGCGCTTAACGGCCGCCTCGGGGTTCCCGTCGATGACTTCACGCCGCCGGCGCACTGGTCGCGCAAGCAGATGCGCTCGATGGGCCGCGTGGCCTTGCTCGCCACTGCCGCCAGCGAGCGCGCCCTCGCCGATGCGGGGCTGCTCAATGACGAGAGCATCCAGGATGGCCGCATGGGCGTGGCCTACGGCTCCTCGGGCGGCAGCATCGAACCCGCGCGCACCGTGGGCCGCATGCTGGAAACCGGCTCGATGCAGGGCGTCACGGCCACCAGCTATATCCAGATGATGGCGCATACCACGGCGGTGAACGTGGGTGTGTTTTTCGGCTTGAAAGGGCGGGTGATCACCACCTCGAGCGCGTGTACCTCGGGCAGCCAGGCCATCGGCTACGGCTACGAGGCGATCCAGCAGGGCAAGCAGAAGCTCATGTTGTGCGGCGGTGCCGAAGAGCTCTCGGGCCCCGGCGCGGCGGTGTTCGATACGCTGTTTGCCACCAGCACCCGCAACGACACACCAGAGGTCACGCCGCGCCCGTTCGATGCGAAGCGTGATGGCCTGGTCGTCGGCGAAGGTGCGGTGACGCTCGTGCTCGAAGAGTACGAGCACGCCGTGGCCCGCGGCGCGCGCATTTACGCGGAAATCGTCGGCTTCGGGACGAATTCGGATGGCGCGCACATCACCCAGCCCACGCGCGAGACCATGGCGGCGGCGATGCGCATGGCGCTCGCCGACGCGGATCTGGAATCTTCGGCCATTGGCTACGTGAGCGCGCATGGCACCGCCACCGATCGCGGCGACGTGGCCGAAAGCCACGCCACGCACGATGTCCTCGGCGGCGGCGTGCCGATCAGCTCGATGAAGAGCTATGTAGGTCACACGCTGGGTGCGTGCGGTGCGCTGGAATCGTGGTGGATCATCGAAATGATGCGTGGCGGCTGGTTCGCGCCGACGATCAATCTTGAGACGCCCGATCCGGAATGCGCCGCGCTGGATTACGTCACGGGCGAAGGCCGCGAGATCCAGACGCGCTATGTGATGAACAACAACTTCGCGTTCGGCGGCATCAACACCTCGCTGATCTTCAAGGCGCACGACTGATGCGTCGCGTCGTCGTCACCGGCATGGGCGCGGTGTCCTGTCTTGGGGCGGGACGCGAGGCTTTCTTCAGCGGCCTTCGCGAGGGCCGTACCGGCTTTCGCGATATGCCGGATTACGCCGAGCTCGGCATGCGTTGCCGCACGGCAGCGCCCGTGGATCTGGGCACGCTGGAGCCCCCGCCGCGTAAGCTGCGCCGGTACTTCCCGCCATCAGCGGAGTTTGCCTGGCACGCCACGCGCGAAGCCCTGGCCGAGGCGGGCCTCGATGAAGCGCGCGTGCGCGAGCGTGACGTCGGCCTGGTGATGGGCGGCTCCTCCGCCCTCTCGGAATACGAAGCCGGCCTGAATGTGTACCGCGCCAAGGGCTATGCACGCCTGTCGCCGTTCATCGTCCCGCGCAGCATGGGCAGCGCGCTCGCAGCGAGCCTGATCAACGCGTTTGGCTTCGGCGGCCGCGGCTTCACCATCGGTTCGGCCTGCACCAGCGCCACCCACGCGATCGGCCAGGCGATGGAGCTGATCCAGCTCGGCCGCCAGGACATCGTGGTGTGCGGCGGCGCGGAGGAACTGCACGACAAGGCCTCCATGTGCTTCGACGTGATGAACGCGCTCACGACCACGAGCACCGTGGGCGAGCGCGTTTCCACGCCTTATGCCGCGGATCGCGACGGCATCGTGCTGGGCGGCGGCGCCGGCGTGCTGGTGCTCGAATCCCTCGACCACGCGCTGGCGCGTGGCGCGACGATCCTGGCCGAAATGGCTGGCTACGGCGCGGCGTCTGACCCCGAGGCCATGATCAGCCCGCGCAGCGAAGGCATGGCCGAGGCCATGCACCAGGCCATCGACCTGGCCGGCGTGATGCCGGATTACGTGAACACCCATGCCTGCGCCACGATCGACGGCGATGCCGCGGAATGGCAGGCGCTGCGCAAGGTTTTCGGCGACCGCGGCCACGCGGTGCCGTGGATGTCGTCGATCAAGGGCCTGGTGGGCCACGCCACGGCCGCCGCGGGGGCGCTGGATGCCATTGCCTGTATCGGCATGATCGAACACGGCGTGCTCCTTGCGGGCGCCCCGCCGCACAAGGTCGATCCCACCTTCGACGACGCCCCCCTGCTGGATGGCGAACGCAATGCGATGGTGGACGCCGTCCTTTCGAACAGCTTCGGTTTCGGCGGAAGCTGCGCAGCGCTGGTGATCCGGCGCTACCATGAGCCCGACCTCGCCCAGGCCTGACCCCCATGGAACTTGCAGCCGACACGACGAAACGCCGCGCCGACGCCTGGGCTTGCCGGTTCATATTCACCGCCCTTTCCTTCGCTTTTTTCGGTCTGGGCGGGCTGTTCCTGCGTATCGTGATCCTGCCGATCGTGATGCACTGGCCTGCCCCCATCGAAGTGCGCCGCCGCCGGGCGCGCCGCACGGTCGGCAAGGCGTTCTGGCTGCACTCGCAGTTCATGGCGCGCACCGGCGTGCTCACCTACCAGTTTGAAGGCCTTGAGCGGCTGGGCCGGCCCGGCCAGATGATCGTGGCCAACCACCCCTCGCTCATCGACGTGGTGTTCATCATCGGCCACGTGCCGAACGCGAATTGCGTGGTGAAACACAGCCTCTGGAAGAACCCGTTCATGCGCGGTCCGGTGACCGTGGCCGAATACATCAGCAACGACGGCAGTGCCGACATGCTGGACCGTGCCGCCGATGTGCTGCGCGACGGGCAGACACTGATCGTGTTCCCCGAAGGCACTCGCACCACCCCCGGCCACGCCCCCGTGTTCCATCGCGGTGCGTCGGCCATCGCCATACGCGGAGCGAAGGTGATCACGCCGGTCTTCATCACCGTCAAACCGACCACGCTGACCAAGGCCGAGCCCTGGTACCGGATCCCCGATCGCCGCGTGCACATGCACCTGCGCGTCGGTGAGGACATCGACGTGGCGAGCTACAGCCTTGATACGCCGGCACCCATCGCTTCGCGCCGCCTCAACGAACACCTGCACCAGCTTTATGCGCGGGAGCTCCACGCATGATGCCGCAAAGCCATGCTTCGGGCCCGCGCAAGCTGGCCAACCTCCTGCTCGTCGTGGTGGGCGTGCTGTACCCGTTCATCGTGTACTTCGGCGGCGACCACGTTTCGCCCCCGCTGTTCGGCTTGATCCTGGGCGCCCTTTGGCTGGTACGTGCACCGGCGTTGCTGCACCAGCCCGGCGGCAAGTGGATGCTGGGCGCCACGCTCGCCTACTGCGGCGTGCTCGCGTTTGGTGGGCACGACGAACTGCTGCGCTGGTACCCAAGCCTCATCTGCGCCCTGTTGTTTGCGGGCTTTGTGCACAGCCTCATTTACGGGCCGCCGATCATCGAACGCATCGCGCGCACGATGGAGCCCGATCTTCCGGCGGCGGCCATTCCCTACACACGCAAGGTCACCTGGGTGTGGGCTGCGTTTTTTGCCGTGAACGGTACCTGCTCGGCCCTGCTGGCCCTGTGGGGGCCGCTGTCGTGGTGGACCTTCTACAACGGCGTGCTCGCCTATGCGGCCCTCGCCACGCTGTTTGCGGTGGAGTGGCTTTGCCGCCAGCGCATGCGGCGGCGCCTTCGCACCTCGCCCATGGGCACGGCGGCCAGTGGCCTGGCTTCACACCCGTGGGTATCTGCCGCAGCCGGTGGTGACGCTGGCCACGGTTCGCCGGGCATGGTTGTCGCGCTGACCGCCTCGGGCCGTATCGCCCTTGCACGCCACGGCCGCGCTGGCCTCATCGGCGAGCTGGGCCAGCACGCCGCGGGCGACGATGCGCTTGCCACGCCGATGGTCTGGCGCTTCGTGGAGAAGCTCCCGGAGGCCGCGCGGATCGATCTTCTGTTGCAGGCCCCCCTGCCGCGCATCGCGACGGTGGAGGCCGAACGGATGGAAGGTGACACCCACGTGCTGTCGCTAACCCTCCCCCTGGACCTGGCCTGCTTCGTCGATCATTTTCCGACCGCGCCGGTACTGCCAGGTGTCTTGCAGATTGCATGGGCGCTGGAATTCGCATCGTCGCGTTTCGGCACGCCGACCACCTGCCGCGGCATGGACCAGCTCAAGTTCCAGCGCCTGCTGCGCCCCGGTGACCGCATGACGCTTTCGCTGCGCCACGACACCGCGCGCGGCCGCCTGCATTTCACCTACCGCATCGGCGATGCGGTCTGTTCCTCTGCGCACCTTCGCGTGGATGCCGTTCCGGGAGCCATTGATGCGCGGTAAGGGTGTGCTCGCCGCCGAGATCGATGTCGTCGTGCCGTTCTTCGACGTGGATTCGCTCGAGATCGTGTGGCACGGGCATTACGTCAAATACCTTGAAGTGGCCCGCTGTGCGCTGCTCGACGACCTCGGCCACAACTACGTGCGGATGAAGGAAACCGGCTTCGCGTGGCCCATCATCGACCTGCAGTTGCGCTATGCGCGTGCCGCACGCTTCGGCCAGGCGCTTCGCGTTCGCGCCGAACTGGTCGAATGGGAGAACCGGCTGAAGGTTCACTACACGATTAGCGATACAGCGACCGGCGAGCGGCTCACGCGCGCCAGCACCATCCAGGTCGCCGTGCGCCTGTCCGACGGGGAAATGCAGCTCGTTTCGCCGGGTTGCTTCATCGCCGACGTGGAAAAGCGGTTAGCGCGAGGGAATACGCTATGACATCGTGGAGCATCGAACAGCTGTTGCCCCATGCCGGTCGCATGGTTTGGCTGGATCGCGTCGTGGAATGGGATGCCGACCGCGTGCTGTGTGAACGCACCGTGCGCCATGGCGATCTCGAAGTCACGGCCGACGGCCTGCCTTCCTGGGCTGGCATCGAACTGATGGCACAGGCCATCGCCGCATGGAATGGGTGCCAGGTCCTGTCAGCGGGTGGTGAGGTACGGCCGGGTTTCCTGCTCGGCACGCGGGCCTACCGCGCCGATGGCGACGCCTTCCCTGTCGGGAGCGTGCTGCGCATCGAAGCCGTACGCACGTTCCATGATGAAGACGGCATGGCCTCGTTCGCGTGCCGCATCACGAGCGCCGACGCGCAGGCCGAAGCCCGCCTGACCGTGTTCAGCCCGGTCGATCCGACGCCCTTCCTCGATCCGCGCAATACCCATCTCGACCCCACCGGAAACGCTTCATGACCGACACCATCCTCGTTACTGGCTCCAGCCGCGGCATTGGCCGCGCTATCGCGCTTTCCCTCGCGGATGCCGGCTACGACCTCGTGGTGCATTGCCGTTCCCGCCGCGATGAGGCCGAGGCCGTGCAGGCCGAGATCATGGCCCGCGGCCGCAGCGCGCGCGTGCTGCAGTTCGATGTGGCCGACCGTGCCGCGACGGCCGAGGCGCTCGAGGCGGACGTGGCCGCGCACGGCGCGTACTACGGTGTGGTCTGCAATGCGGGCCTGACCCGCGATGGCGCCTTCCCCGGCCTGACGTCCGAGGATTGGGATCAGGTGCTACGGACCAACCTCGATGGCTTTTACAACGTGCTTCACCCGCTGGTGATGCCGATGATCCGTCGGCGTGCCGCTGGTCGCATCGTTTGCATCACGTCGGTATCGGGGATCATTGGTAACCGTGGCCAGGTGAATTACAGCGCCTCGAAGGCTGGCGTCATTGGCGCCGCCAAGGCGCTTGCCGTCGAGCTGGCCAAACGCAAGATCACCGTGAACTGCGTGGCGCCGGGCCTGATCGATACCGACATGCTCGATCCCGAAGTACCCGTGGAGCAGATCCTGAAGGTCATTCCGATGGAACGCAGCGGGACGCCTGAAGAAGTCGCCGCGGCCGTGCGTTTCCTCGTGAGCCCGGAAGCGGGCTACATCACCCGCCAGGTGCTCGCCGTCAACGGCGGCCTCTGCTGACAACGTCCGTTCGCGCTCCTGCCCCCCCTGTAGGAGCGCGCTTGCGCGCGATACACCCACAAAGCGATGACGCGGGGCAGGTAAGCTAGCCCCCATGCCCACCCTCCGCCACCTCGCCGAATCCGACCGCTTCGCCGACGTACTCCGCGTCTTCCTGGCGCTGGCCGGCATCACGGCGTGGTGCACGTGGCACGGGCCGGCGGAGGCCATCGTACCCGCGCTCCTCGGTGCCATCGCCTGCGCGCTGGCCGAAACCGACGATGCCTGGCGAGGACGGTTGCGCGGCCTGGTGGTCACGCTGGTCTGCTTCACCCTGGCCGCGCTGGCCGTGAAGGCCACGATCGGCACGCCTGTAGCGTTCGCCATGGTGCTGCCGGTGGGTACGTTCCTGCTCGTGATGCTGGGCGCGGCGAGCGGCCGCTACGCCACGATCGCAACGGCCACGCTCATCCTTGCCGTGTATACGATGATCGCGTCCGACGCCGCAGGTGCCGCAGGCGCTGAAGGCACGCTCGCGCTCGTGGCGGGCGCCGCATGGTACGGCGTGCTTTCGATGCTCTGGAGCGCCCTGGCACCGCAACGTGCGCTACGCCACGCACTGGCCCGGCTATTCGAATCGCTCGCCACGCTGATCGATGCGAAGGCCGCGCAGTTCGAACCCGTGCATGGGCTCGACCACGACGCGCTTGCGCTGACCTTCTCGCGGCGCAACCAAGGTACGGTGCAAGCCCTGACCGAAGCACGTATCGCCCTTATCGATCGCATCGGCCGACGCCAGCCGCGCGGCCGGGCCGCCTCCATGCTGGCCATGTTCTTCGTCGCGCAGGACATCCAGGAGCGGATCACTTCATCGCATTATCCGTACGATGAACTGACCACGGCGCTGTACCACAGCGATCTCATGTTCCGCTTCGGTCGGCTGCTGCGCCTGCAGGCGCAGGCTTGCCGTGAGCGCGCCGATGCCATCCGCCGTGTGGGCCCGCTGCGCTCGATCGCGCTGCCACGCGCGGCGCTGGAGGATCTGCGCCAGGCGGTCGCGTTCCACCAGCGCACGCAACCCGCGGACGAAGCGCTCGACGATGCCCTGGTGGCGCTGCTCAGGAATATGGAGAGCCTGCAGGCGCTGATCGAAGACGAAGGCAGCCTGCGCGAAGACAGCGACATCGCCTTGCAGGGCAACGAGCCTTCGTCCTTCGCCGATGCGATGCGCCGCGTGCGGCTGCGCCTGAACCGGCGGTCGATGCATTTCCGCCATGCGATGCGTCTCTCCATCGGTATGCTCGGCGGCTACCTGATCATGCTCGCCCTGCATCCCTTGCACGGTTACTGGATCCTGCTGACCACCCTCTTCGTCTCCCAGCCGGGCTACGGCGCGACGCGACGCCGGTTTATCCAGCGCATCATCGGCACCACGGCCGGCCTCGTCATCGGCTGGGCGCTGCTGCGCGCATTGCCCGGCGGTGACTGGCGCCTGCCAGTGCTCGTCGCCAGCGGCGCAGCGTTCTTTGCCTTCCGCCTGCGCCGCTATGCGCTCGCCACCGGCGTCATCACCTTGTTCGTGCTGCTCTGCTTCGACCGGGTCGGCGCGGGTTACGACGCCATCGGCCCGCGCCTGCTCGACACGCTGCTCGGGGCATTCGTCGCCGCCGTGGTGATCCGCTACGTGCTCCCCGACTGGCGCGTGCGGCGCCTCGACGACCTCGTCGCCGACGCCCTGCTGGCCTACAGCCGCTATCTCGAACGCATCGCCGCGCAGTACACGCACGGCCGCGCGGACGACCTGCCCTACCGGATCGCCCGCCGCGACGCCCACGCCGCCCAGGCGATGGTCGCAGGCAATGTCACCGAACTGCTCGCCGAGCCGGGACACGCAGCGGCCAAGGGCGAGCACGCGCTGCGGCTGTTGACTGCGCTACAGGCGGGCCTGTCCTACCTTTCCACCCTGGGCACGCATCGGGAAGCCCTGGCGCCCGACGATGCCACGGCCGTCGAGGCGACGGCCCACCGGGTGGCCGTCAGCTTCGCAGCACTGGCCGAACACCTGCATGCGGGCACCCCCGCGCCCTTCCTGGGCACGCCGGAGCTGGAGGTGGGCACCGCCCTGCGCAGCCTGGCGCCCGGCGATATCCGCCGCCTGGTCGATCGCCAGTGCCTGCTACTGGTTCGCGTCCACGACCGCATCGCAGGCCTCGCCCGGGGCTGATTGTTGCGACGCGCCGTGGCTCGGCGCCCCCAAAACGCTAGCATGGTGGGGTTTTCCCCGCCTTTTTCCCCGGAGTTGCACCCATGCGTCCGTTTTCCCTTGGCGAAGACCTCGACCTCCTGCGCGAAACCGTCCGCGCGTTCGCCGAGAAGGAGATCGCCCCCCGCGCCGATCGTATCGATCGCGAGAACCATTTCCCCGAAGACCTCTGGGCCAAGCTGGGCGAGATGGGCCTGCTGGGTATCACCATCCCTGGTGAGCTCGGTGGCTCCGACCTGGGCTTCCTCGCCCACATGGTCGCCATGGAAGAAATCTCTCGTGCGTCGGCCTCGGTAGGCCTTTCGTACGGTGCGCACTCGAACCTTTGCGTGCAGAACATCTACCACAACGGCACGGTCGAGCAGCGCCAGAAGTACCTGCCGAAGCTTGCCAGCGGCGAGTGGATCGGCGCGTTGGCCATGAGCGAACCGGGCGCCGGCTCGGACGTGGTCGGCTCCATGAACTGCAAGGCCGAGCTGGTCGGCGATACCTGGGTCGCCAACGGTACCAAGATGTGGATCACGAACGGCCCCGACGCCGACGTGCTGCTGGTCTATATGCGTACCGCGCCGCGTGCCGCGGGTAGCCGCTGCATGACCGCATTCATTATCGAAAAGGGCATGAAGGGCTTCAGCACGGCGCAGAAGCTCGACAAGCTCGGCATGCGCGGCTCGAACACCTGCGAGCTCGTGTTCGAGAACTGCGAGATCCCTGCCGCGAACATCGTGGGTGAGGTGAACGAAGGCGTCCGCGTGCTGATGAGCGGCCTGGATACCGAGCGCCTCGTGCTCTCGGGCGGCCCCATCGGCATCATGCAGGCCGCCGTGGACCTCGTGCTGCCCTACGTGCGCGAGCGTAAGCAGTTCAACGCACCGATCGGCACGTTCGGCCTCATGCAGGGCAAGGTGGCCGATATGTACACCGCGCTGCAGTCGTCGCGTGGCTTTGCCTACATGGTGGCCGAGCAGTTCGATAACGGCGTGAAGTCGCGCATCGATCCGGCGGCCTGCCTGCTCAACGCCTCCACCAATGCGGTGAAGGTGGCCCTGGAGGCTATCCAGGCCCTCGGTGGCAACGGCTACATCAACGAGTTCCCGGCGGGTCGCTTGTTGCGTGACGCCAAGCTCTACGAGATCGGCGCCGGCACCAACGAGATTCGTCGCATGCTGATCGGCCGCGAGTTGTTCCACGGCAAATCCTGACGTATCGCGCGCAAGCGCGCTCCTACAACAGCAATGTAGGAGCGTGCTTGCACGCGATCACGGTTACCAGGCCACCTTCACACTGGCGGTGGCCGAGCGCGAATGATCCCGGCTGGCAAAGCGCTGATCCACGCCAAACGTCAGTTGCGTCCGCGCGCCGATATCCATCCCCGCATTCAGACCCAGCGTCGCCGCCTGCCGCGACAGGCCGATGCCATCGACCGGCGCCCACTGCGAAAGACCCGTGTAGCGTGCCGAGAAGACCTCGCCCTTCGTGGCGAAGGCGTTCTGCCAGCCCAGCTTCATGTCCATGCGGAACTTGCCGTACGAGGTGAGCCACGTGCTGCCCGCACGCAGACCCAGCCCCGCCTGCCAGCGCGACGTCGTGTGGCCATCGGCGGCCAGGCCGAAGCCATCGCCACCGAGTTCCGCGAAGCCATCGCGATGGATGCTGGCGTACTGCACATCGGCGTACGGGGTGAAGTCGAACGCACCCAGATGGCTGCGATAGCCCATTTCGCCGTAGGCGACGTTGTAGCGGCCGCTGTAATCGCCGCCGGTGAACGCGCCGCCCATGTCGCCAAAGCGCAGCAGGCGCTGCGTATCGCCACGGTAGCTGCCGAAGGCGACGCGGCCCACGCTGTACCAGTTCGCACCCTGCGTACCGACGTACAACGAGCCTTCCGTGGAGCGGTTGCGCTGGCGGTCGAAGTTGCCCGAGAGCTGGCCATTGCTGCGCATCTGCGCCACGGCAAGGCCGGCGAAGCCATTCGCCCCGAGGCGAATATCGTTACCGACCATGTTGCCGCCGATGTTGAAACCGACGTTGCCGTAACCGCTGCGGCTCATGCCGCCCTGCGAATCCAGCGACTGCATCCACGCGCCACCCTTACCCATGGCATCGAGGTGCTGCATCAGCGCGTCGTTGCCCGCGTCGATGCCTGCCAGCGTCACCGCGGTGCCGGCCGCGTAAAGCTGTCCGGAGAGAGACTCCAGGGAGGCGCGTGCTGCCGTATCGTCGTGTGCCTGCTGGATCTGGCCCGCGGCAATCAGCGTGCTATCGGGCAATGATGAGCCTGCCGCATTCGCGTTAAGCGAGGCGGTGACGTTCCTGAGCGCACTATCGAGCCGTGCGGCCGATGAGGTTGCTGCGGCCGAGGACGACATCACGGCACTGCTATTGGCGACGGCGGAAATGCTCAGGCTCGTCGTATCCATCCACACTTCACCGGGTGAATACTTCACCTGGGACGACAGGAACACGCCCGAAGCAAGCGTCGTTGTGGCGAACTGCCCCGACACCGACGAGGCCTTGAGGATCGTCTGGTGCGACGTACGCGTGTAACCGTCCACCGCACCAAGGATCCGCAGGTCTGCACCCGCGACCGTCGCGCTCTGGTCGACCGTGACAGGTGCCCCGAGCACAACCGCCAGGTGTCCACCCGCGCTTATGTTCAGGAGCCCGTGGACGGTCGACGGATGCGCGGTGAACTGCAAGGTGCCAGTGACCGAGGTCACCGTGGGTTGCCCAGCCCGTGCGGCACCCACACCGACGTCGGCATGAGCGATAACGCGAGAGCCGGCCGTCGATACGGTGACATCGTAGGGAAGATCCGTCATGGCCTCGACCGTGCTGTCGCCCGCGACAAACGTGCCCTGCTGCGTGTTGTGTCCGGTGAGCGTCAGCTTGCCGCCGCCGGTTACGTACAGGTCGCCGATGCCCGATATGTCGTTCGAGAAGGTAACGTTAGCCGTACCGATGTTCGCCCAGAAACGTCCCCAGTCGAGCCTGCCCGGGCCGAGAATCGCACGCCCGAGGTTCAGCCGGCCATTGCCGTAAATCGCATCCGTACCGGGGGCACCAAGATCATCCGCGGTACCGAGCATGAGATCGCGGATGGCATGCATCGGAAGATGCGGGAACTCCCTGGAAAGCACTGCAGCGGCGCCAGAGACCTCAGCGGCGGCATACGCTGTCCCTACCGATATCCGGTAGGCCGGCTGGGCCGTCGTAGCCGCTGGGGAGAACGGCATCGTTTCGCCAGGCGCGGCGATGCAGAACGATTTCGCGGCGCCACACTGGTTGGAATAGGTGGCGATCGTGCCGAGGTTACGGCTCTGCAGGGCGACGACCGTGACCCAGCCAGGCTCGATACCCTGGGTGACTCGAAGTGGCAGAGACGCAAGGTCCGATGGATTGGCTTTACCACCGTTACCTGCGGCAAACACATACAGCGTGCCGTACTCACCATGCGCTGTGTCACCGACGTATTTATAGGCATCCGCAAACGCCTGTGTCAGCGCGGTATTTGACGCACTCCAATACACATCGCTTACGGAGTTGTTGACGATTCGCGCGTTCTCCTGGAAGAACATCGCATTGGCCGCAGCCATCGGCGCGGCCGTCGTGGCGGTCACGGGATGCCCAGCGAGGTTGTCGAGATCCTTACCGTCACTCACGAGGGCGGAAACGATGGACGCGCCTGGTGCGACGCCACCGGGAAAGCTACCTACGGGCTGGCCCGCCGCGATCTCCGCCACGGCCGTCCCATGGTCCATCCGGCCATCAAGCAGATCACCCTGTCCGCCATCGTCGTAACTCACCTGGCTGATGAAATGTCCGGTCAGCGCTGGATGAAACCCATTCACGCCGCTGTCGACGATACCGATGTACACGCCCTGCCCCGTGTAGCCGGCCGCGTGCGCGATGTTGGCGCCAGTACCGGTGAGCTGGACATCCGGTGGAGGCAAGTCAGCCGAGGGCGAGGACGGCTGCGTCGGGTTAACCTGCGTCCCGCTGCTGGCACTGCTCGTGCCACGCGCGCCACCGCCCCCTCCGCCACACGCGCTTAGCGCGAGGCTCACGCACACCGCCAGCGCGGCCCTACGCCGCCGCAGTAGACCCTTCGGTTCCATGTTGTTCCCCTGTCACTGACGCCGATCTCGTGCGCACGCCGTCTGACGGCGCATCGGATGAATGCCGCAACTAACACCCACAACGCGCTATGGCTTGAGCCTTCCTAAGCGCGGCGGAGCCGAGGGTGGCACAGGATTTTGAGAATTACCTCATGAACTTTCGACCTATGCCGAACGAAAGAGCGCCCCTCAGGGCGCTCTTTCGCTCCTTACCAGGCCACCTTCACACTGGCGGTGGCCGAGCGTGAATGATCCCGGCTGGCAAAGCGCTGATCCACACCGAACGCCAGTTGCGTTCGCGAGCCGAGGTCCATACCTGCGTTTAGTCCCAGCGTCGCCGCCTGCCGCGACAGGCCGATGCCATCGACCGGCGCCCACTGCGAAAGACCCGTGTAGCGTGCCGAGAAGACCTCGCCCTTCGTGGCGAAGGCGTTCTGCCAGCCCAGCTTCATGTCCATGCGGAACTTGCCGTACGAGGTAAGCCACGTGCTGCCCGCACGCAGGCCCAGCCCCGCCTGCCAGCGCGAGGTCGTGTGGCCATCGGCGGCCAGGCCGAAGCCATCGCCACCGAGTTCCGCGAAGCCATCGCGATGGATGCTGGCGTACTGCACATCGGCGTACGGGGTGAAGTCGAACGCACCCAGATGGCTGCGATAGCCCATTTCGCCGTAGGCGACGTTGTAGCGGCCGCTGTAATCGCCGCCGGTGAACGCGCCGCCCATGTCGCCAAAGCGCAGCAGGCGCTGCGTATCGCCACGGTAGCTGCCGAAGGCGACGCGGCCCACGCTGTACCAGTTCGCACCCTGCGTACCGGCGTACAACGAGCCTTCCGTGGAGCGGTTGCGCTGGCGGTCGAAGTTGCCCGAGAGCTGGCCATTGCTGCGCATCTGCGCCACGGCAAGGCCGGCGAAGCCATTCGCCCCGAGGCGAATGTCATTGCCTACCATGTTGCCGCCGATGTTGAAACCGACGTTGCCGTAGCCACTGCGGCTCATGCCGCCCTGCGAATCCAGCGACTGCATCCACGCGCCGCCCTTACCCATGGCATCGAGGTGCTGCATCAGCGCATCGTTGCCCGCGTCGATGCCTGCCAGCGTCACCGCGGTACCGGCCGCGTAAAGCTGTCCGGAGAGGGACTCCAGGGAAGCCTGTGCGCTACGGGTCGAGCTGGCCTGCTGGATGCCACCGGCAGCAATCAGCATCGAGATATCGACCATGCCGGCGCTCGTCGCACCCGGCGCCAGGATGTTGCTGATTTGCGTCATGGCGCCATCGACACGCTGCGCCGACGAGGTTGCCGCGAGCGATTGCGACATGGTGCTGTTGGCGACGCTGGTGACGCTGAGTGACGTGGTATCGAGAAAGACTTCGGTAGCTGCGTACTGCAACGTCGACGAGAAGAATACGCCAGGGCCTTTCACCGTCTGGGCGAACTGTCCCTGGACGCTACCAGCGGACAGTACCTGCTGATGCGAGGTCTTCATGTAGTTAGGCACCGCGCCGGTGAACGCGATGGTGCCGCCGAGCGTCGCCGTGCCACCTACGGTGAACGGTGTGCCGATCAGCAGTGAAAGCGTCCCGTCGCTGGCGAGATTCAGGTTGCCATCAATATGCGCACCCTCGAGGCCCACTGGGTCGGATCCACCCACCGTCAACGAACCGTGGTTCGTCACGCTTCCGTGCAGGGTCGCATTCAACTTCGCGCTACCGGCGTGTCCGACAGTCAGGGAGCTCGCAAGATCGTTCATGACCTGAAGCGTCGCATTGCCGTCCACCGTCGTGGGACCGGTATACGAGTTGTTGCCCAGTAGCGAGAGCATGCCCGCGCCGGTGACATTCAGGCCGCCAGTGCCTGCGATATCGTTTGAGAACGTCATGGTGCTGCCGGTGACGTTCGCGTTGAAATTGCCCCAGTCGAAGCGGCCTGGGCCGCGTACCGCGCGGCCGACATTAAGGCGCCCGTAGCCGTAGATGGCATCGGGACCCGGGTCACCCAGGTCATCGGCAGTGCCCAGGATGATCTGGCGCACCGCGTTGTAATCGAGCGAAGGGAACGCGCTGTGTACCACGGCCGCGGCACCTGACACCTGCGGCGCGGCAAGCGATGTGCCCGACCAGATCTGGTAGGTGGTATTGGCCGCGGTGGAATCCGCCGAGGCCACGATCACGTCACCCGGCGCGGCCAGGCAATAGTTCTTGGCGATACCGCAGCGGTTGGAGTACGACGCGATCTGCGAGGTGTTGTTGCTGTCAAGCGCAACGACCGTCAGCCACCCCTGTTCAAGATCGGGCGCTCGCGAGGGCAGCGCCGCCACGTCGGAAGGATTCGGATCGCCGTTGTTACCTGCCGCGAACACGAAGAGATGCGCGCCGTTCGCCGTCAGCGACGCGTAGGCGTCGTGGAAGCTCTTCGTCGCCGCCGTGTCCGTGACGTCCCAATAAACGCCACCCCACGAATTGTTGATGATGCGCGCGCCGTGGCTGGCGACGTCGCTATTGACCTGGCCGAGCGGGTCAGCGGAAGTGGTCTTGTTACCCTGCCCCGAGCCATCGTCGGTGGGTGCCTTGTCGTTGATGATGCGCGCCGACACGATCGTGGCCTGCGGGGCCACACCGCCAACGAACAGGCCGAAGGGCGTGCCAGCCGCGATTTCGGCCACGGCCGTGCCGTGGCCAACCACATCGTCGACGCCGGTGTTGTTCGTGGAGGGATCGACATACGTGAGGTTGCTCGTGACCCGGCCTGCGAGCGCAGGGTGCGCGCGAGTAACGCCGGTGTCGATGATGCCAATGACCTCACCCTGGCCATTGAAACCGGCGCCCTGGGCGATACGCACGTTCGTGGCCGTCAGCTGGACATCGATCGGGGGCTGTGGCGTCGATGGGGTGGTCGGCTGGGTCGGGGTGGTCGGTGGGTTGATGACGGTGCCGCCGCCCCCACTGCTCTTCCCGCCGCCTCCGCCACCACAGGCGGCCACGCCAAGGCTCACGCAAACGGCCAGCGCAAGTTCGCGCTGGCGAAGGATATTCCTGCCCATATTCAGTTTTCCCCAGAGTTCGACATCAATGTCGCGCCACCACATCGTGACATGGCGCCCTGCGGAATCTTTACACAAAATACTGCGGATCGTCTGTGACGAATGCGGCAGTGCGCATTGCCCCGCCCCGGGCCCCACTGCGATACTCCGCCGGTTTCCTCCCCCCACGGGGCGGCCATCTGCAGTACCACGGAGTCCCCATGTCCGACATCGTCATCGCGGGTGCCAAGCGCACCGCCATTGGTTCCTTCCTCGGCCAGTTCACCGGCGTGCCCACGCCCGAATTGGGCGCCATCGCCATCAAGGCGGCCCTGGAACAGTCGGGCGTGGGCGCGGCCGATGTGACCGAAGTGATCATGGGCTGCGTGCTCCCGGCCAACCTGGGCCAGGCACCGGCGCGCCAGGCCTCGCTGAAGGCCGGCCTGCCGACCTCGGCGGGCGCCACCACGATCAACAAGGTGTGCGGTTCCGGCATGAAAGCCATCATGCTCGCGCACGATCTGATCAAGGCGGGCTCCGCGTCGGTCGTTGTCGCCGGCGGCATGGAATCGATGACGAACGCACCGCACATGGTGAATGCGCGCACCGGCATCCGTTACGGCGACGGCCAGCTCGTCGACCACATGGCATGGGATGGCCTCACCAACCCCTACGACGGCCAGTCCATGGGTGTCTTCGGTGAGAAGTGCGCCGACAAGTACCATTTCACCCGCGAAGCCCAGGATGCCTACGCCATCGCGTCGGTGGAGCGCGCAAAAGCCGCGCAGGCAGCCGCCGCGTTCGCCAACGAGATCGTTCCGGTGACGGTGCAGGGTCGCAAGGGCCCGCAAGACTTCGTGGAAGACGAGCAGCCGGGCCGTTCCGATACCGCGAAGATCCCGACGCTGCGCGCCGCTTTCCGCAAGGAAAATGGCACGATCACCGCCGCCAGCTCGTCGAGCATTTCCGATGGCGCTGCCGCGCTCGTCCTGATGTCAGCCGACGATGCGAAGGCCAAGGGCGCGAAGCCGCTGGCCCGCATCGTGGCGCACGCCACCCATTCGCAGGAACCGGAATGGTTCACCACGGCGCCTGTTGGCGCGATCCAGAAGGTGCTCGACAAGGCCGGCTGGAAGGTGGGCGAAGTCGATCTGTTCGAAGTGAACGAAGCCTTCGCCGTGGTGCCGATGGCGGTGATGCACGAGCTTGGCGTCGGCCACGACAAGCTCAATGTAAACGGCGGCGCGTGCGCGCTGGGCCATCCGATTGGCGCGAGCGGCGCTCGCATCGTGGTCACTCTTCTCAATGCGTTGACGGTACGTGGGGCAAAAAGGGGCGTCGCCTCGCTTTGCATTGGTGGCGGCGAAGCAACGGCTATCGCCATCGAACTGGTGTGAAGCCTACGTCGAAAGAACGGGTTTGTTAGCGCCAGCATCACGCGGTTTCCATGGGGTTTAATGCCCCCTGAAGCGGT
Organism: Luteibacter aegosomaticola; assembly: GCF_023078475.1. NCBI lineage: Bacteria > Pseudomonadati > Pseudomonadota > Gammaproteobacteria > Lysobacterales > Rhodanobacteraceae > Luteibacter > Luteibacter aegosomaticola. Next base: position 3,537,360 of record NZ_CP095741.1, read on the forward strand.
TCCGTGCGATCGCTGGCGATGCCCAGACAACTGAGCTATTAATGTGCCCGCCTCACGGCATTCCACGGCTAAGGAGAACCACAATGAACTTCACGCGTACCCTTCTCGCCTCCGGGCTCGTCGCGCTTCTGGCAGCTTGCAGCAACGGCGCGCAGGATTCCGCGCAGGATGCCCAGAAGTCGGCTTCCGACGCCCAGCAGCAGGCCGACAAGGCGCAGCAGGCTGCCGACCAGTCGCAGAACGCTGCGACGAACCAGGCCGCCGACCAGGCGCAGCAGTCCGCTGACCAGGCCAAGGATGCCGCTGCCCAGGCCCAGAATGCCGCTTCGGCCTCCACCGCGGGTGGCACGCCTGAAGCTGCCAAGGATGCCGCTTCCAACGCCGCGGACCAGGCCGACAAGTCGGCCGACCAGGCCAAGGATGCTGCCTCCAACGCCGATAGCGCGAAGGACGACAGCACCAAGAAGTAATCCCGCAAGGGTTACCTCGGTTGACGAACGGCCACCCTTAGCGGTGGCCGTTTTTCATGGGGCCTGCCGCAGCGCAGCGTTTGCGGCACGGGCGTGGCGGCTATGATGGCGGTTTGATCCGCTTGCCGCTGGCCTCTCCCCATGCCCATCCTCACGTCGCAGATCGATCCCCGCTCCCCGGAATTCCAGGCCGCCAGCCTGCGCCTTCGCGCGCTGACGGACGACCTGCGCGATACCCTGAAACGCACGGCGGAAGGCGGTGGCGCCAAAGCCCGCGAGAAGCATGTCGCACGCGGCAAGCTGTTGCCGCGTGAACGCATTCGCGCACTGCTCGATCCCGGTTCACCGTTCCTTGAAATCGCGCCGTTGGCGGCGCACGGTATGTACGACGATGCCGCACCGGCTGCGGGCGTCATCGCCGGCATTGGCCGTGTGATGGGCCAGGAAGTGGTGGTGCTGGCGAACGACGCCACCGTAAAAGGCGGCACCTATTTCCCGATGACGGTGAAAAAGCACCTGCGGGCGCAGGAAGTGGCGATGGAAAACCGCCTTCCGTGCATTTACCTCGTGGATTCCGGCGGCGCTTTCCTGCCGCTCCAGGATGAAGTGTTTCCCGACCGTGAACACTTCGGCCGCATTTTCTACAACCAGGCGCGCATGAGCGCCCAGGGCATACCGCAGATTGCCGTGGTGATGGGCTCGTGCACGGCCGGTGGCGCGTACGTTCCCGCCATGAGCGATGAGACCATCATCGTGCGCGAGCAGGGCACCATCTTCCTGGGCGGCCCGCCACTGGTGAAGGCGGCGACGGGCGAAGTGGTCGACGCGGAGGCACTGGGCGGTGCCGATGTGCACACCTCTGTCTCTGGTGTGGCGGACCATTTCGCCGAGAACGACGCGCATGCCCTCTCCATCGCGCGCGATATCGTGGGCTCTCTCAACCGGCTGAAGAAGATGCCGCTCGCGGTGCGTCCGCCGCTCGAGCCACGCTTCAGCGCCGAAGAGCTCTACGGTGTCATCCCCGAGGATACCCGGCGCCCGTTCGATATCCGCGAGGTCATCGCGCGCATTGTCGATGACTCGGAGTTCCACGAATTCAAGGCGCGCTACGGCAAGACGCTGGTTACCGGCTTTGCGCACATCCATGGCTACCCCGTGGGTATCGTGGCCAACAACGGCATCCTGTTTGGCGAAAGCGCCCAGAAGGGCGCGCATTTCATCGAGCTCTGCAACCAGCGCAACGTCCCCCTCGTGTTCCTGCAGAACATCACCGGCTTCATGGTGGGCCGGAAGTACGAGAACGCGGGTATCGCGAAGGACGGCGCCAAGATGGTGACCGCTGTCGCATGCTCGCACGTACCTAAGTTCACCGTGGTGATCGGCGGTTCGTTTGGTGCGGGTAACTACGCGATGTGTGGCCGCGCCTACGGCGCGCGGTTCCTGTGGATGTGGCCGAATGCACGCATTAGCGTCATGGGTGGCGAGCAGGCAGCCTCGGTGCTGGCCACCGTGCGCCGCGACGGCATCGAAGCCGGCGGCGGCACCTGGAGCCCGGAGGAAGAGGAGGCGTTCAAGGCACCCGTCCGCGACCAGTACGAGCGCCAGGGCCACCCCTACTACGCCAGCGCTCGCCTGTGGGACGACGGCATCATCGACCCCGCGGATACGCGCCGCGTCCTGGGCCTGGCGATTTCGGCTTCGATGAACGCACCGATCGAACAAGGCCGCTTCGGGGTCTTCCGCATGTAAGCGCTCCTGCAAGTTCAGCTGCGAGTTACAAAGTAGCCGTAAGTCCCTGCCCCATCGACATTCCCGGTGAGCGTGATAACCTCGCCGGTCCATGTCCGACACTTCCGACCGCGCGGCACCCGAGATCTTCACGCCCTCTGGCCTGAACCGGCTGGTGCGCGATCTGCTGGAAGACGCGCTGCCCGTCGGTGTGTGGATCGAAGGCGAGTTGTCAAACGTGGCGCGTCCCACGTCCGGGCATATCTACTTCACCCTGAAGGACGCTAACGCCCAGGTGCGCTGCGCCATGTTCCGCATGGCGGCGTCGCGCCTGCGTTTTCGCCCGACTGACGGCATGCATGTGCTGATGCGGGCGAAGGTGGGCCTGTACGAAGCGCGCGGTGAGTTCCAACTGGTCGCGGACCACATGGAACCCGCCGGCGAGGGTGCTCTCCAGCGCGAATTCGAACAGCTCAAGGCCCGGCTTGGCGCCGAAGGCCTCTTCGATGCCGAGCGCAAACGCCCCCTGCCCGCCTTCCCCCGGCGCATCGGCGTGATCACCTCGCCCAGCGGCGCGGCGATTCGCGATGTCCTGAGCGTGCTCGGCCGCCGCCTCGGCCTGGCCGAGGTGGAGGTGCTGCCTGTCCCCGTTCAGGGTCGGGAAGCGCCTCCCGCCATCGCCGCCATGGTGAGGCGCGCGGCCGCCAGCGGCCGCTACGATGTGTTGCTCGTGACCCGTGGTGGCGGTTCGCTGGAAGACCTCTGGGCATTCAACGACGAACAGGTGGCGCGTGCCATCCACGCCAGCGCCGTACCCGTGGTCTCGGCCGTGGGCCACGAGGTCGATTTCACCATTGCCGATTTCGTGGCCGACCTGCGCGCAGCGACGCCTTCAGCTGCCGCCGAATTGCTGGTGCCCGATGGGGCTGACCTGGCACGTAACCTCGACCGCCTGCGCCAGCGCATGGCCACCCTGGTGACCCGGCGCATCCAGGCCGCCGCCCAGCGCACCGACCACCTCCACGCACGGCTGAATTCGCAACGCCCGCAGGCACGCCTTGCACGCGATGCACAGCGCCTTGAAGCCGTGCATCGCCGCCTGCGCACGGCGATCAACCAATCGAATGCGCTGCGCCGCGCCCGCCTGGATCGCTTGCAGGCTCGCCTCGCCGCGCAGCATCCCCGCCTGCGGCTGACGCCGGTGGAGCAACGCATCGCGGCCCTGCGCCAGCGGCTCGTGAATAGCATGGCGCGACGGCTTGAACGCGACCAGTTGCGCGTGCACCAGCAGGGTCGCACCCTGCATGCCGTCAGTCCCCTGGCCACACTGGAACGTGGCTACGCCATCGTGTTCGACCAGCGTGACGCCGTTGTCCGCCGCGCTAACGACATCCGTGTGGGTGAACGCGTGCGGGTGATGCTTGCCGAGGGCGAGATGCGCCTCCTCCGGGAAGATTGAGCCGCGGCGCGGCAAACCGCCTCACGACAACTGAACACGCGCGGTCGGATCATGGGCGGCATTGCTGCCAACGAGGGCGCCGCCCATGCTCGAGAAGAGCTACCCCTATTACCTCGCCAACAAGGCCGTGAAGGCCCGGGCGAAGCTGGATGTCGTCGACAAGTACACCGGCAAGGTCGCCACGCGCGTCGCGCTACCGGACGCCGCGGCGCTCGAGCAGGCGATCGCAGCCGCGACCGCCGCCACCGCTCCCATGAAAGCCTTCCGCCCCTGGCAGCGCCAGGCGGTGCTGGAACATTGCGTGGCGCGCTTCCGCGAGCGCAAGGATGAACTCGCTTATGCGCTCTGCGTGGAAGCCGGCAAGCCCATCAATGACGCGCACGGCGAAGTCACCCGCCTGATCGAAACGTTCAAGATCGCCGCGGAAGAAGCTGTCCGCATCAATGGCGAAACCCTGAATCTCGAGATCTCGGCGCGTGCCAACGGCTACCAGGGATTCACACGCAAGGTGCCGCTGGGGCCGGTCGCTTTCATCACCCCCTTCAACTTCCCGTTGAACCTGGTGGCACACAAGGTCGCCCCTGCCATCGCCGCAGGCTGCCCCTTCGTGCTGAAGCCATCGGAGCGCACACCGCTCGGTGCGCTGATCATCGGCGAGATCCTGGCCGAGACGGATTTGCCAAAGGGTGCGTTCTCGATCCTTCCGCTGGACGGAAAGGCTGCTGCACCCCTCGTCACCGATCCTCGGCTGAAACTGCTCTCGTTTACAGGTGGCCTTATCGGCTGGGATCTGAAAGCCCAGGCCGGGCACAAGAAGGTCACCCTCGAGCTGGGTGGTAATGCTGCCTGCATCATCGATGCCGACCAGGGCGACCGCCTCGATGCCGTCGTCGATCGCCTGGTGTTCGGCGCGTTCTACCAATCCGGCCAAAGCTGCATCAGCGTGCAGCGGATCCTGGTCCACGATGACGTATACGACGCCCTGAAGCGCAAGCTCGTGGCAAAGGTGAAGACGCTCAAGGCTGGCGACCCGAAGAAAAAGAGCACCTTCCTGGGACCCATGATCGATGTGGCGGCCGCCCAGCGCCTGGAAGGCTGGATCGCCGAGGCGAAGGGGCGTGGTGCACGCGTTCTCTGTGGCGGCGGCCGCAAGGGCGCCATGCTCGAAGCAACCCTGCTCGAAAAGGTGCCGCGCGATGCGACCTTGCAGCGCATGGAAGCGTTTGGCCCCGTCGCGCTCCTGGAGCGCTTCATGACCTTCGACGAGGCGGTCGGCGTCGTCAACGATTCGGACTTCGGCCTGCAGGCTGGCGTCTTCACGAATGACCTGCGCCATGCCATGCATGCATGGGATGCGCTGGAACAGGGTGGCGTTATCGTCAACGACGTGCCCAGCTTCCGCGTGGACAACATGCCCTACGGCGGCCTCAAATCGTCAGGGATCGGCCGCGAGGGAGTGCGCTACGCCATCGACGACATGAGCGAGATCCGGCTGATGGTGATGCGCGACCTCTAGCCCACTGGCTGGGTGGGCGCCAGGCTTCCGATCAGCGTGGGAATCAGTTCCGATACCGTCGGGTGGATGGGCACGGCCCACTGGTAAGTATCGATCGTCGCACCGGCGTTCATCATGTCGAGGACCCCATGGATGACTTCGTCGCCGCCTGTGCCCAGCACGGCGGCGCCGAGGATCTTGCGGGTTTCCGCATCGGCAATCATCGACATGAAGCCCCACGTTTCGCCCTTCTCGACGGCACGGCCGACGCGTTTCATCGGTCGCTTCGCCGTGAGCAGCGGCCTGCCGGTCGCGCGCGCCTGGGTTTCGGTCATGCCGACGCGGCCGAGGGGCGGGTCAACGTACAGCGCATAACCGAGTATGCGATCGCTCACCTTGCGGTCGCCGCCATCGAGCAGGTTGGCGGCGACAATCTCGTAATCGTTCCAGGCGGTGTGGGTAAAGGCACCCTTGCCGTTGCAATCACCCATCGCCCAAACACCTTCGGCCGTGGTCTGCAAATGATCATTCACCTTGATGTAACCACGGTCATCCGTCGTGATGCCTGCTTTGTCGAGGCCCAGATCATCGGTATTCGGGCGGCGGCCAACGGCGAGCAAGACGTGCGAACCTTCCACGACCGGCGCCCCGTCCGTGCAATCGACACCAACGGTCACCTTCGACCCACGCTTGCCTAGGGTGATGCAGCATGCGTTCGTGCGCACTTCAATGCCTTCGGCCTCGAGGAACGCGCGAACTTCCTCCGACACATCTTCGTCCTCTTTACCGACCAGGCGGGAGCCCATCTCCACAACGGTCACGCGCGAGCCAAAGCGCCGATACATTTGCGCGAACTCAAGGCCGATATAGCTGCCGCCGACGACCACAAGGTGCTCCGGCAAGACCTCTAACGGAATGATGGTGCTGTTGGTGAGGTAATCGACGTCATGGATGCCCGGGAAATCCGGCACATTGGCGCGGCCGCCCACGTTGAGAAAAACCTGTGGCGCCTCGAGTGTTTCGCCGTTTACTTCAAGCTGCCGGGGGCCAGTGAACCGCGCGTGGCCGCGGATAAGCGTAAGGCCCGGCATCGATGCGAGCCAGTCTTCGTTGCCCTTGCGCGAATCCATGATCACCTGGCGGGCCCGTGCGGCAGCGGTTGGCAGGTCGAACTGTATCGGGCCGGGATCCACGGCGTAACGCACACCGTATTCCGCGCCGCGCCGCGCGACGTGCGCGGCATACGCGCTGGCCACCAGCGTCTTGGTGGGTTTGCATCCCGTGTTGACGCATGTCCCGCCCACCAGATGACGTTCAATGATGGCGACCTTTTTACCCGCTGCCGTCAGCCGGCTCGCCAGCGCAGGACCCGCCTGGCCCGCACCTACGATGATCGCGTCAAAGCTACGGGACATCGGCTCGCTCCTGCTGCTGCTGAAAACCGGACCATGGATCCGTGTGGTGTCGCACATGGCAGGCGTATTGGATTGCAAACGCCTGCTTCGACGAAAAGCTTCTGCCAGCAAGACTACACCGTGTAGGGATTCGATTAGGCAACAGCGGGACTCGCGCTGATACCGGATTCGCCTTAAGAAGCCTAACGTTCAACAACGCCCACGACACCCACCCGATGACGCAGCCTCCGGATCTTCTTATGCGTCTACGGCCCCAGCCGAACGAAGAAAAGACCGATGGATTCATGCATGTCCCTGCACGACAGTCATTTCCGAACAGGCCCGTGGTGCCAGCTTGACCCTGCCGCAACCCAGGACGACGATCCGCCCATGCAAGAACGAATCAAACGCCTTGAAGATCACGCTGTCGAGACCCGCGAACGCCTCATTCGCATAGAGACGACGCTGGAGCACGTCGCCACCACGTCTGCACTCGCGGCACAGAGTGCAAGGATGGAAGGTATGGGATGCGAGCTTCGCCAGGAAATGGCCGGGATCAAATCCGAGCTTCGCCAGGAAATGGCCGGGATGAAGTCCGAGCTTCGCCAGGAAATGGCTGAGATGAAATCCGAGCTTCGCCAGGAAATGGCTGAGATGAAATCCGACCTTCGCCAGGAAATGGGCGGCATGAAGTCCGATCTGGTGACCGCCATGGGCGAAATGCAGGTCGGGCTCATCAAGCACATGGAAGGCATCCGATCCGACCTGATGCGATGGTTCATCACCGTCGCCCTGGCGCTGGCGGCCCTCGCGTTCACGGCAGCCCGGTTCATTCACTGAGGTGCAGCCTTGCGCTGGCACATGGAATGGTGACCCCGGCCCGATTCGAACGGGCGACCTTCCCCTTAGGAGGGGGACGCTCTATCCAGCTGAGCTACGGGGCCAACGGGGGCTAAGGATAGCGTCTGGCCGCTCGCACGGCCAGATCGGCCGTCAGACCCGGTAGTACGCGCGGTACCACGCCACGAAATTCGCAACGCCTTCGGACACCGGCACCTTCGGCCGGTAACCGAGCTGCTCGCGCAGGTCGGTCACGTCCGCCTCGGTGTCAGGGACGTCCCCGGCCTGCAGCGGTAGCAGGTTCATGACCGCATCGCGCCCCAGGCACTTTTCGAGCGTTTTGATGTAGGTGAGCAGTTCGACCGGGTGCTCGTTGCCGATGTTGAAGATCCGATAAGGCCCTACCCCACTCGTCGCCGGATCCGGCGCCATGGCATCCCAGGCCTCATCGCGCTTCGCCGGGGTGTCGAGCGCCAGCACCACGCCTTCGACGATGTCATCGATGTACGTAAAGCTTCGCTTGTGGTGGCCATGATTGAACACATCGATGGGCTTACCTTCGATGATGTTCTTCGTGAATAGGAACAACGCCATGTCCGGTCGGCCCCACGGGCCATAGACGGTAAAGAAGCGCAGGCCGGTGCAGGGAATACCGTAGAGATGCGCATAACTGTGCGCCATCTGCTCGTTGGCTTTCTTCGTCGCCGCGTACAACGTGAGCGGATGCTCGGTCGACTTATGCTCGGAGAACGGCATGTCCCGGTTGGCACCGTACACCGAGCTGGTGGAAGCGAACACGAGGTGCTGCACGCCGTGGTGGCGGCAGCCTTCAAGTATGTGCAGGAAGCCCGTGACGTTGCTCGACACGTATACGTGCGGGTTCTGCGCGGCATAGCGAACACCCGCCTGGGCCGCCAGGTGCACGACCCGATCGGGCTTGTGCCCGGAGAACACATTCTCTACGAGCTCACGATCGGCCAGGTCGCCCTGTACATGGGTGTAGTTGGGATGATCGCGAAACCGATCCAGGCGCGCCTGTTTGAGCGTGACATCGTAATAATCGCTCATGCTGTCCAAGCCGATGACATGGTCACCGCGCTCGAGCAGCTTCATCGCGACATGGGAGCCGATAAAACCGGCGGTTCCCGTGACGAGTACTTTCATAAGTCGACGCCTTGGAATCAGGTGCTTACCTTAACATCACAGCCGTCCGTCGACGGCTTCCTTAGGTAATATGCCTTTGATGTCATAGACCACCGCGCGACCGTTGGCGAGGGCCCGGATGCCCTCCCCGCCCATCTGGCGGAACTGGTCATGGGCGACGGCCACGACGATCGCGTCGTACTGCCCCGCAGCCGGTGCGTCAGAGAGGATTGGCAAACCGTATTCGGCTATGCACTCCCCGGCATTTGCCCACGGGTCGTACACATCAACGCTTGCGCTGTAGCCCTCGAACTCGCGGACGAGATCGACCACGCGGGTGTTGCGCAGGTCGGGGCAGTTTTCCTTGAAGGTGAGACCCATGACCAGGATGCGGCTGCCGCGGATGGCATGGCCTTTCCCGATCATCAGCTTGATCACCTCGCTGGCCACATGGCTGCCCATGGCATCGTTGATACGGCGGCACGCCAGGAGGATGTCGGGGAAGTAGCCGACCGATTGCGCCTTCTGGATGAGGTAGTACGGATCCACCCCGATGCAATGACCGCCCACCAGGCCAGGCTTGAACGGCAGGAAGTTCCACTTGGTGCCCGCTGCGGCGAGCACGTCGGTGGTGTCGATGCCCAGGCGGTGGAAAATCAGGGCAAATTCATTGATCAGTGCGATGTTCGCATCGCGCTGCGTGTTCTCGATGACCTTGGCAGCTTCCGCGACCTTCAGCGACGGCGCCTTGTGCGTACCCGCGCGGATAATCCGCTGGTACAACGCATCTACGAAATCCGCGGTCTCGGGCGTTGAACCCGAGGTGATCTTCGGGATCGTCGTAAGACGGCGCTCGCGGTCACCGGGGTTAATGCGTTCCGGGCTGTAGCCCACGTGGAAGTCCACGTTGAAAGCGAACCCCGACGTGCGTTCGAGCGCTGGGACACAGATTTCTTCGGTCGCGCCCGGGTAGACCGTCGACTCGTAGATAACGACATCGCCGCGCTTCAGGACCGAGCCGATGGCTTCGCTCGCCCGCACCAGCGGGCCGAAATCGGGCCGTTTGTGTTCATCGACCGGCGTAGGCACCGTCACGATATAGACGGTCGCCGAAGCGATCGCGGCCAGGTCGGACGTCACCTGAAGCTGGATGGCAGCGCGGATCTCGTCTGCGGAGGTCTCCTGGGTATGGTCGTGGCCTTCGCGCAGGGCGGCAATCCTGCCGGCGTCGATGTCGTAGCCCAGTGTGGGCAGGATCTTCCCGAACTCCACCGCGAGGGGCAGGCCCACATAGCCCAACCCGACGACGGCGATCCTTACATTGTTCATTGGCACGCCCGGCCCCGCAGCTTGGGTCAAAGGGCGCCAGATTACCCGCTCATCCCGCGCTTTACGACCGTGTCAGTTGCCGCAGGACATGGCCCGCGCACCACTGTGCCGTCCCTCTAGCCGGCAACGGAGAGGCGCCGTGCGGGCAAGGTCGGCACCCGGGCCGGCCGCTTCGCATCGCTGCCAAACGGGCGCCACACCCCATCCGCGCCCTCGATCCCGATCGTGGCGTTACCACCCTCGGCGGCCGCCCTGTTCAGGGCGGCCGCAAGGGCGGCGACACGCGAGTCGCAGCGGGCGACGATCCGCCCATCCACCCGCACGGGCCAGCCCAGGTCGTCCTCAGGGGCATAGGGCACCTCATAAACACGCGTCATGGCAGGACTCCGGCCGATTGATAAACACAGCCAAAGCATGACGTTGCGAGCGTCATCGCACGGTAGGCGCAGGTTCGTGCGGCCTCCACGCTCCGCCCACATCCGTCCCGCGCCGCACAACAGGGTGTGAAGGGGTCGTTTGCTAGAATCCCGGTTTTCACATGGGGCGCGGACGCCGTGTCCGCACCTCGTCAAAGGAGCCATCATGTCCGCCAAGATCCTCCAAGCGCTCGGCCTGAACGCCACCGAGTCCGGTACCTACCTCGGCCGCGGCGAATGGGCCGCCACGACGGATGCCGGCACGCTGTCGCCGACCAACCCCGCCACGGGCGAGGTCATCGCCACGGTGAACGCCACGAGCGCGGCGGACTACGAGACGATCGTTAAGCGCGCCCAGGAAGCCTTTGCCATCTGGCGCACCACCCCGGCCCCCCGCCGCGGTGAAGCCGTGCGCCTCTGCGGCGAAGCCCTGCGCAAGCACAAGGACGCCCTTGGCTCCCTGGTCGCCCTGGAAATGGGCAAGATCAAGCCGGAGGGTGATGGCGAAGTGCAGGAGATGATCGATATCGCCGACTTCGCGGTGGGCCAGAGCCGCATGCTCTACGGCTACACCATGCACTCCGAGCGCCCGGGCCACCGCATGTACGAGCAGTGGCACCCGGTTGGCCTGGTCGGCATCGTCAGCGCCTTCAACTTCCCGGTGGCCGTGTGGGCCTGGAACGCCTTCCTGGCGGCCATCTGCGGCGATATCTGCCTGTGGAAGCCCTCGCCGAAGACCCCGCTCTCAGCCATCGCCACCATGAAGATCTGTAACGAAGCCCTCAAGGAAGGCGGCTTCCCGGATATCTTCTTCCTGTTCAACGATGCCGGCACCGCGCTGGCTGAAACCTTCGTGGACGACAAGCGCATCCCGCTGATCAGCTTCACCGGCTCGACCAAGGTGGGCCGTATGGTGGGCGAGCGCGTGTCGCGCCGCATGGGTCGCAGCCTGCTGGAGCTAGGCGGCAATAACGCCATCATCCTCGACAAGTCCGCCGACCTGAAGCTCGCCATCCCGGCCATCGTCTTCGGCGCCGTCGGTACCGCCGGCCAGCGCTGCACCACCACCCGTCGCCTTATCGTCCACGCCTCCATCCACGACGCCGTGGTCGAGACGCTGGTGAAGGCCTACGGCCAGGTGGAGCAGAAGATCGGCGACCCGACCCTGGCGACCACCCTCATGGGCCCGCTGAACAGCCCCGAAGCCGTGAAGGCCTTCGAGGCGGCCGTCGATAAGGCGAAGGCCACGGGCGGCACCGTCCGCACCGGTGGCAAGGCGCTTGCCGACCGCAAGGGCAACTTCGTCCAGCCGACCATCGTCACCGGGCTCAAGAACACCGACGAGGTCGTCCAGACCGAGACCTTCGCCCCGATCCTCTACGTGATGTCCTTCGATACCCTCGACGAGGCCATCGCCATGCAGAATGCTGTGCCCCAGGGCCTGTCCTCGGCTATCTTCACGCAGGATTTGAAGGCTGCGGAACAGTATCTCTCGGCGGCTGGCTCGGATTGCGGCATCGCCAACGTGAACATCGGCACCTCGGGCGCTGAAATCGGTGGCGCGTTCGGCGGTGAGAAGGAAACCGGCGGCGGTCGCGAATCGGGCTCGGATGCCTGGAAGGTGTACATGCGCCGGCAGACCAACACGATCAACTACTCCGACGCGCTGCCGCTGGCCCAGGGCATCAAGTTCGAGTTCTAAGCCCAGAAGGAAACGCCATGGCCGACCTGCGCTCCACGGAACGCTTCTCCGACCGCGTCGAGGACTATGTCCGATACCGGCCGGATTATCCGCAGGCGCTGGTCGACTGGCTACACGGCCTGGGCGTGAAACACGACTGGGCCGTGGCGGATATCGGCGCGGGCACCGGCATTTCGAGCAAGCTCTTTCTCGATGCCGGGCACCGCGTCACCGCCGTGGAACCCAATGCCGCCATGCGCGAGGCGGCCACCCGATGGCTCGGCGGCGAAGAACGCTTCCGTGCTATCGATGGCACCGCCGAGGCCACCGGCCTCGTCGACGCTTCGGTCGATCTGGTCACGTCTGGCCAGGCGTTCCATTGGTTCGACAAAGATCGGGTGCGCGCCGAGTTCGGCCGCATTGTTTCGCCGCGTGGCCTGGTCGCCATCTTCTGGAATACGCGGCGGCTCATCGGAACGCCCTTCCTCGAGGGGTTCGAACGGCTCATGCACGAGTACGGCGTGGACTACGTCAGCGTCACCGAACGCTATGCCGATGACGACGCCATGGCGCGCTGGTTCGGCCATGGCTACCGCGGCATGGCATCCTTCCCGCATGGCCAGAAGCTTGATTTCGACGCGCTGAAGGGACGGCTCATGTCGTCCTCGTACGCGCCCAAGCCAGGGCACCCCAACCACGAGCCGTTGTTGGCCGCCCTTCGCTCGCTGTTCGACGCGACGCAGGACGGCGGCACGGTCGATTACGACTTCGATACCCGCGTGTTCGCGGGCCGCCCGGACGCCTGATGTACGACCTGATCCGACCGTTGCTCTTCATGCTGGACGCCGAGACGGCGCACGGCCTCACCTTGTATGCCGCCGATGTCGCGCAGCGCAGCGGCTTGTCCGGCTTCGTAAACAAGCCGCCCGCTGACTTGCCGGTCAATGTCTTCGGCATCACTTTCCCCAACCCGGTGGGTCTTGCAGCGGGCCTCGACAAGAACGGCGAGCACCTCGATGGCCTCGCTGCGCTCGGATTCGGTTTCGTTGAAATCGGTACGGTCACGCCCCGGCCGCAGCCTGGCAACGATAAGCCGCGCATGTTCCGCCTGCCCGAGCACGAGGCAGTCATCAACCGCCTGGGCTTCAACAACGGCGGCATCGATGCCCTGGTCCGCAATGTCGAAAAGGCCAGCTTCCGCGGCGTGCTGGGCATCAACATCGGCAAGAACAAGGACACGCCGAACGACCGCGCGATCGACGATTACCTCTTGTGCCTGGAACGTGCGTACCCGCTCGCCAGCTACATCACTGTGAACATTTCCTCGCCCAATACACAGGGCCTGCGCGACCTGCAGGAAGAAGAAACCCTGCGCCGTTTCATTGGCACCCTGCGCGACGCGCAGGAACGTCTGGCCGGCCAGCACGGCCAGCGCAAGCCCATGCTGCTGAAGATCGCGCCGGACCTTACCGAAACGGAACTCGATGCCATCGCCGAGGTGCTGTTGGCCTCTGGTATTGATGGCGTCATCTGCACCAACACTACGATCGACCGCGACCTCGTGGCGGGCCACCGCTTCGCCAACGAAACCGGTGGTCTGTCAGGCAGGCCCGTGTTCGAGAAGTCCACGGCGGTCCTGCGTGGCATGGCCAGGCGCGTCGGCAAGCGCCTGCCGATCATCGGCGTCGGCGGTATCCTGGAAGGCGACGATGCCGCCACCAAGATGGAAGCCGGTGCGTCGCTCGTGCAGGTCTATTCCGGCCTCGTCTATCGCGGCCCCCAACTGATCAACGAAGCGGTCGCGGAAATCCGCCGCCGTGGGATCCTCGCATGACCCTGAACAACGCGCCCGTCGACATGGGCGGCTTTACCCTCACGTCGCACGCCCCGCTCGGCAACCGCAACACCTTGCGCGTGGATGCGCGTGCAGCGCTGCTCGTCGAAATCCGCGACCCGCTGAAGATCCCGGAAATCCTCGCCTTCCCGGCCGTGAAGAGCGGCAAGGTGCTCGTCCTCGGCGAGGGCAGTAACATGCTGATCAAAGGCGATGTTGAAGGCACCGTGCTGGCCATGGCCAATGCGGGCGTGGAAACCTTCCAGCGCGATGACCGGGTGCTGATCCGTGTCGCCGCGGGCGAGCGCTGGGATGATTTCGTCCGCTGGTCGCTGGGCCAGGGCTATGCCGGCCTGGAAAATCTCATCCTGATCCCGGGCACCGTAGGCGCTGCGCCCATCCAGAACATCGGCGCGTACGGCGTCGAAGTGGCCGAATTCATCGATACCGTGGAAGCGTACGACACGCATGCGGGCGAATTCGTCGTGCTCGACAAGGCTGCCTGCGCGTTCTCGTATCGTGACTCCAGCTTCAAGCAACAGGCGGGCCGCTGGATCGTCGTGGCGGTGACGTTCGCCCTGCCACGCGAGCGACCGCTGTCGCTCGACTACGCCGGCATCCGCGAGGAAGTGGAAAAGATGGGCATCACGCGGCCCACCCCGTACCACGTCGCGGAAGCCGTCGTGCGCCTGCGCTCGCGCAAGCTGCCCGACCCAGCCGTCATCGGCAACGCAGGCAGCTTCTTCAAGAATCCCGTCGTCGGGCAGGGCCAGGCCGATGCGCTTGCCCTCGCCCATCCCGGGCTCCCGGTATGGCCCCACGCCGGTGGCACGGCGAAGATCTCGGCCGGCTGGCTCATCGAAGCCGCGGGCTTCAAGGGCGAGCGAGAGGGCGATGCAGGCATGTCCAACCGACACGCCCTGGTCCTTGTGAACCATGGCAAGGCCACGGGGCCGCAACTCTGGGCCTTCGCCCAGAAGGTCATCGCCGGGGTCCACGCAAAATTCGGGATCACCCTCGAACCCGAGCCGCTCATCGTCTGACCCTGTAGGAGCGCGCTCCTACAGGGGCTCCGGCCACGGTGTCATGACTATGTCAAAGCACGGTCATAACCTCCCCGGGCGGCGTACCATCGGGGACGTCGCGAGCCGCGACGAGGACTGACGTTTGGACACGATGACGACCGCCACCGATGCCACTGCCCCTGTGAAAGCCACGGGCACGAAAGCCCCCGCCCCGCAGGCCGAAGCGCCGGCCATCGACCTGAACGATCCGTCGCTGTATATCCACCGCGAGCTTTCGCAGCTGCAGTTCAACATCCGCGTGCTCGACCAGGCACTGGATGAAACCAAGCCCCTGATCGAGCGGCTGAAATTCCTGCTCATCTTCTCGTCCAACATGGATGAGTTCTTCGAGATCCGCGTCGCTGGGCTCAAGCAGCAGATCGCGTTCGATCACGAAGTCATCGGCGCCGACGGCATTCCGCCGCGTCGCGTACTTGCCGAAATTTCTGAGATCGCGCACCGCCAGATTGAGCGGCAGTACGCGATCCTCAATGAGAAAATTCTCCCCGCGCTCGACGAGCAGGGCATCCGCATCGTGCGCCGAAACCAGTGGTCGGCGAAGCAGAAGCTGTGGGTGCGCCGCTACTTCAGGCATGAAGTGGCTCCGCTGATCACGCCGATCGGTCTGGACCCAACGCACCCGTTCCCTCGTCTGGTGAACAAGAGCCTCAACTTCATCGTGCAGCTGGAAGGCACCGATGCGTTCGGCCGCGATTCGGGCCTCGCCATCGTGCCGGCGCCGCGTATCCTGCCGCGCATCATCCGGCTGCCGCCCGATGTCTGCGAAGACGGCGATAACTACGTCCTGCTCTCGTCCATCATCCATGCGCACGCGGACGACCTGTTCCCCGGCATGCGCGTGCTTGGCTCGTATCAGTTCCGCCTGACCCGTAACGCCGATCTCTCGATCGATCCCGAAGACGTGGAAGACCTTGCGCGCACACTGCGCGGTGAGCTGTTCTCCCGTCGTTACGGCGATGCGGTGCGCCTCGAGGTGGCCGACAATTGCCCGAAGCCGCTGGTCGACTACCTGCTGAAGCAATACTCGCTGGATGCCGATTCACTGTACGAAGTGAACGGCCCGGTGAACCTGGCCCGCCTGTTCGAGATGACCCTGAAGCCGGAGTACGCGCGGCTGCAGTACCCGCCGTTCGTGCCGGCACTGCCCAAGGCGCTGGCTGATGCCGAAGACATGTTCTCGGTGATCGGCAAACAGGACATCCTTCTGTACCACCCGTTCGAATCGTTCTCGCCGGTGGTCGATTTCCTGCGCCAGGCCGCGAAGGATCCGCAGGTCCTCACGATCAAGCAAACCCTCTATCGCAGCGGCGCCAACTCCGAAATCGTGGACGCGCTGGTGGAAGCCGCCCGCGCCGGCAAGGAAGTCACGGCCGTGGTCGAGCTTCGTGCACGGTTCGATGAGGAATCGAACCTCAGCCTTGCCTCGCGCCTGCAACAGGCGGGTGCGGTGGTTACGTATGGCGTCGTCGGCGTGAAGACCCACGCCAAGCTCGCCTATGTGCAGCGCCGCGAGAACGGCAAGCTGGTGAGCTATGCGCATCTGGGCACGGGTAACTACCACTCGGGCAATGCACGCCTGTACACCGATTACAGCCTGCTCACCTCCGATGAAGCCCTGTGCGACGACGTGCACAAGCTGTTCCGCCTGCTGACAGGCATGGGCAAGGCGCTGAAGATGAAGCGCATGCTGTATGCGCCGTTCACGCTGAAGAAGACCCTGATCGAGCTGATCGGCCGCGAGGCCGCGCATGCGGCGGCGGGCAAGAAAGCCGAGATTGTCTGCAAGCTCAACGCCGTCACCGATCCGAAGATGATCCGGGCGCTCTACCGCGCCAGCCAGGCCGGCGTGAAGATCGACCTGATCGTGCGCGGCATGTGCTGCCTGCGTGGCGGCGTCCCGGGCGTTTCCGACAATATCCGCGTGCGCTCGGTGGTGGGGCGGTTCCTGGAGCACAGCCGCGTCTACTGGTTCCACAACGATGGCGACCCCGACCTCTACCTCGCCAGCGCCGACATGATGGAACGCAACCTCGACCGCCGCGTCGAGACCTGCTTCCCGATCGAAGGCAAGAAATTGACCCAGCGGGTCCGCAAGGAACTGGACCTGTACCTGGCCGACAACCATTCGGCCTGGCTGCAGCAGGCGGACGGCACCTATGCCTTGGTACAGCCGGCGGCAGGAGCGCCCGTGCGTGATGTCCAGGCCCAGTTGCTGGAGCGTTATGCCGGCCTGGCCGCCGCGCCGAAGGCCCGGCCCTAGGGGTTTCACCTAGCACAAACGGCAGAGAAGACACCCTTTCGGCAGCAGTGCACAATAAAGGCGCTGTTGAGGGGAGACGGCGCTTTCTTCTGATCGCATCGGATCCGGGCCGCGCGCCACAGGCGCGCAGCGGTGTCTTTGCAGGATTCGGACATGGTCGAGCAGGCGCAGCGCGCATGGATCGTCCGCCTGTTCCAGGCGGTGGCTTGCTGTGTCTTCTTCGCGTGTACCAGCCTTGCCCACGCGGATACTGCGCTGACGGGCAACTATCGCGAGGCACACCCCTCGGACGACCCCGCCAAGGTGTTGGACGAGGCCTGGACTGCGGCCCTGCCCGCCTTCGAACCGTCGCGCATGCGGATATTCCGGACGGGCGAAGCCGGAACCTGGGTGATTCTCCGCCCGCTGCCTCCGTGGAGCGGCGGCGAACGGGTCCTCAGCATCCACACGCCGGGTGCGGGCAAGGTCACGCTCTACTACGGCCAGGGCATGAAGGCGACCACATCGCTCGATGATTTCGGTCCGCCCCTGCACGGCCACGGGCGGCTGATGTTCGCCATACCGGCGACCGTCCCGGCATCCCATCCCTTGCTGCTTAAGTTCGAACCCACGGTCCAACCGCCGGGGGCCGTCACGTTCAGCGTGGACAGTTGGTCCGATTACCTCCGTGACGACGCGACCTGGCTGGTTTTCGCTACTGCCTGCTTCGCGATCATGCTCACGATGGCGCTCATGGCCTTGTGTTTCACGCTCATCCTGCGTGATATGACCTTCGGTTGGTATGCCGCGTACCTGGTCTGCTATGCCCTTATCCAGGGTGTGCGGACGGGTTTCATTTTCCATCCCCTCGAACTTCAGGCGCTGGCGGGCGCGGGGGATTCGCTGGGTACCACGGCGACGGCCCTTTCCGTGTCGTTCGCGGCGCTCTTCATGCTGCGCTTCTGCAAGGTGAACGATTACGTACCGCTCCTGCGTGTGCCGGTGCTGGCGTTCGCCGTCGGTATGCCGATGATCGCCGTCTGCCAGATGACGGGCCTCGCACTCCTGGCCAACACCGCGCAGCTTTTGCTGCAGCCGCTACTGCTGCTGGGGGCCCTGCTCCTCCTCGTCGCGGGCGCCATCGCGGCCGCCCGCGGCTCGCGCCACGCCTGGTTCTTCCTGGTCGGCTGGACGCCCCTCCTACTGCTTACCGCCGCCTGCGGCGCGCAGCTGCAGGGAATGTTCACCAGTGCGCCGTGGTTGCCCGATGCCGCGATCGCCCTGGGCGCGTTCGAGGCGATCGTGCTTTCCATCGGCCTCTCCGATCGCGCACTGACGATCCGTCATGATCGCGACAAGGCACGCCAGCTGGCCGACGCCGACCCGCTCACTGGCGTGCTGAACCGGCGAGCATGGACCGAGGCCAGCCTTGCGGCGCTCGAAGAAGGCATGGGGCGTCCGGTGGCGTTGCTGTTCCTCGACCTCGACCACTTCAAGGCGTTGAACGACCGTCATGGCCACGCGGCCGGTGACCGCGCATTGGTCGCGGTGGCCGGCGCCCTCCGCCACGAACTCCGCCCAAACGATCTGCTCGGGCGCTATGGCGGCGAAGAGTTCGTAGCCCTGCTGCGCGGTGCGGAGCGCGAAAACGCCGTGCAGATCGCGACGCGCCTGTGCCGCCGCGTCAGCCGGCTGGACGTGCACGTGGGCAACCACGAGCCGCTGACGGTGTCCATCGGGATCGCCATGCGCACCCCGGCGGATACAGTGCAGTCGCTTATCGAGCGCGCCGACCAGGCGATGTATGCCGCGAAACTCGGTGGCCGTAACCGGGTCGTGTGCTCAGGACCGACGGGCCCGGTCCTGGTGCGCACCAAAGTCTCGACCACCCCGTAGGAGCGCGCTCCTACAGGTGGGCCGCTGCGGCGACGATGTCGTCATCGCCGGGGAGCACCAGGAACGCAGCACCCGCGAGCGGCGTGAACGTATCCGCGCCGACGACGCGATGAAGCGGCGTGGCGCCGAGTCCGGCCTCCACGATGGCCGTGATGACGCCCTCGCCTACGCCGGCGCTCTTGCGGCCTTCATCGACCACGATGATGCGCTTCGCGCCTTTCGCCTGCTCAGCGATAAACGCATCGTTGAGCGGCACCAGCCAGCGCAGATCCACCACGCGCACCTTCCACCCACGCTCGGCTTCAATGCGACGGGCGGCGCGCAGGCTCATGGGCACACCGTTGCCGAAGCTGAAGATCACCAGGTCATCGGCGTCTTCGTTGTATACGCGACCCTCGCCCAGCGCCATCGCCTCGCTGGGTGCCGGATAGGCAAATTGCCACTGGCCGTCACCGGCCTCGTAAAGATCCTTGGTCATGTACAAAGCGATCGGCTCGAGGAAGGCCGTGACGCGCCCATCCACCTTCGCCAGCGCCGCGAGCGTGCGCAACATGGTCGCCGCGTCATCGCCACGGCTGGGGCAGCCCACCACAAGGCCCGGGATATCGCGAAGCGCGGTGATCGAATTGTCGTTGTGGAAATGGCCGCCGAAACCACGCTGGTAACCGAGCGATGCCACGCGCATCAGCATCGGGTTGCGATACTGATCGTTCGAGAAGAACTGCAGGGATGCAGCTTCACCGCGGATCTGGTCGCAAGCATTGTGGAAATACGCGAGGTACTGGATCTCGGGCAGCGGCAACATGCCCATGTTGGCGTAGCCCTGGGCAAGGCCCAGGATCATCGTTTCATCCAGCAGCGTATTGAACACGCGCGTATTGCGGAAGGCTTTGTGCAGGCCCTTCGTCACCGTGTACACGCCGCCCTTCTGCGCCACGTCCTCACCGAACAGCAAGCTCTCCGGATACTTCGCCATCAGGTCGTGCAGCGCCTGGCCGATCTGGATGGCCAGGTGGCGCGGGGGCTGCTTCTCGGGCAGCTTTTCGGCACCGCCAAACACGCGATCACGCTCCGCCGCATCGGCCACGCGCGACGCTTCCGCGCGCACCGCATCCGGGGTGTACGGCGCCAGCGGTTTCATGACGTGCTCGAGGCTGGTGATCTTGGGGCGCCGATCGGCTTCTTCCGCCGCCTCGAAACAACGGGCACGAATGCGATCGTACAAACCGAGCAAGCTTTCGCGATCGTACAGCCCCGAGGCCAGCGCGATCGTGGCGCTCCGAAGCAACGGGTCCGTCGCTTCGAGCGCGACCAGTTCTTCCACCGAACGCCATTCGATCTCGAAATCGGTACCTGCATGGCCCATCACACGCGTCGTGTTCAGGTGCAGGAACGTCGGGCGGCGCGTGGTACGGCAATGCTCCACCGCGCGCTGCACGCCCGCATAGCCGCCCGCGAGGTCGAGGCCATCGGCGTAGAAGTAATCGAGGTTGGAGCGTCGTTCGAAATTGCTGGCGACCCACCCGCTTGGCGTCTTCACCGAGATGCCGATACCGTTGTCTTCGCAGATGAAGAGCACCGGCGCGGGAAGCTTCTGGTAGGCCGTCCACGCCGCCGCGTTGAATGCGGTCTGCGCCGTGGCGTGGTTCGAAGAGGCATCGCCAAACGAGCACAGCGTGATCGAATCATCGGGAATGGGCAGGGTGTGGCGGATGCGCTTGCCCTGTTCGATCGCGATGGCGGTGCCGAGCGCCTTCGGCAGGTGCGAGGCGATGGTCGAGGTCTGCGGCAGCACCCACAACGGCTTGCTGCCCCATACCTTATGGCGACCACCCGATGCGGGGTCTTCGCTGCTCGCGGCGAACGACAGCGCGGAATCCATCACCGGGTCCATGCCGGGCAGCTTACGGAAGCGCTCGGCCATGAAACCACCGCTGCGGTAGTGCAGGAAAGCGGGGTCGGTATGCCGCGTCGCGCGGGCCACCATCGCGTTACCTTCGTGACCGGAGGAGCCGATGGTGTAGAAGACTTTATTCTGCACGCGAAGCACGCGCGCCATCAGGTCGAGGTGGCGGCTGATCAGCTGCGATTCGAGCAGCTCACGAAAGCCCTTCGCATCGAGTGCGCTGCCGGGCAGCACGGGCTCGTCATCACGCGGCGGGCGGGCGACGTCACCCCGCCAGAACTGCACGAACTCAACGAAGTTCTGGTCGACGATCTCGGCGCGGTTGAAGCCCTTGTGGCGGGCAGCGATGGTATGCGGGACGGACATGGCGAGCTCTGCTAAGGGGGATCAGGCGGCCATCGGTGAGAAACCGGCCTGGGCGCGCACGCGCTCCAGCCAGGCACCGATCTGCGGCCAGCGGGAAAGATCGAAGCCGCCATCGGCGGCGCAATGCGTATAGGCGAACAGCGCGATGTCGGCGATGCCGAACACGCCACCGCTGAAGAACAGTTCGCGGGCGAGATGGTCTTCCATCACATCGAGCGCTCGCGCGCCCCGCTCGAGCAGCGCCGGCACTTCGGCCTGGCGCGCATCGGTGGGCGACAGCCAGCGGCGAACGAAACGGGCCACGGCGATGCAGGGCTCGTGGCTGTACTGTTCGAAGAACAGCCACTGCAGCGTGCGTGCACGCTCCCAGGGATCGGCCGGTACGTACGGAGATCCTTCGGCGAGGTAGCAAAGGATGGCGTTGGATTCAGCGAGGCGGCGGCCATCCTCCAGTACCAGCAGCGGCACCTTGCCGTTGGGGTTCAGCGCCAGGAAGGCGGGCGTGCGGGTCGCTCCCGCAGCGCTGTCAGTATCGACCCAGCGGTAAGGCCGCCCCAGCAGGTCGAGGAGCAGCTGGACCTTGTAGCAATTGCCCGACGTACGCAGGCCGTAAACGGTGGGCATGACGGCGGTGCTTTGGGTCACGGGCGGCTCCGTATCGGGTGATTGAATCAGCGGCGCCGGGCGAGCCACTGCTCGCGCGACTGGCCCCACAGGTCGACGACATCGCCTTCGAATGGCGCAGGCAGTATTCCAGGGCCCAGCAGGCGGGAACCCAGTTTTTTCGCCACGCCGATCGACGCGAGATTATCGGCATTGATGGAGTGAACGACTTCAGTCCAGCCCAGATGCTCGAACGCCCAGTCCATGGAAGCGGCCGCGCCCTCGGTGGCGTAGCCCTTGCCCCAGGTATCGCGGACCAGGCCCCAGCCAATCTCGTGTCCAGGCCAGCCCTCGGGCTCCCACGGCCCGAGCCGCCCCACCCAGCGCCCGGTGGCGCGTTCGATCACCGAAAACATGCCGAAGCCGAGGATGCTCCAGGACCCGGCCATGGTCATGAAGTTGCGCCAGGCGATGGCGCGCGGCTGCGCGCCGCCGATGAAGCGGTTCACTTCCGGGTCGGCCATGCACGCAGCCCACGCGTCGAAATCTTCCGCCGCGGTGGGCCTCAGGATCAGCCGGTCGGTTTCAATGCGCGGACCCTGCATGGCGCCGGGATCAGAACGCGTTGATGCCGGTGAGCTCGCGGCCGACCACCAGCTGGTGCACGGTCTCCGTGCCTTCGTAGGTGATGACCGATTCCAGGTTCAGCGCGTGGCGGATCGCCGAATGTTCGGTGGTGATACCCGCACCGCCGAGGATGTCGCGGCATTCGCGGGCGATATCCAGCGCCATGCGCACGTTGTTCCACTTGGCCAGCGAGACCTGGGTGGGCTGCATGCGGCCAGCGTCCTTCAGGCGGCCCAGTTGCAGCGAGAGCAACTGCGCCGAGGTGATACGGCGGGCCATATCGGCCATCTTCAGCTGCACGGCCTGGTTCGCGGCGAGCGGGCGGCCGAACAGGATGCGCTGTGCCGAGTAGTCCAGCACTTCCTTCAGGCAAGCCTGCGCGGCACCGATCGGGCCCCAGGTGATGCCGTAGCGGGCTTGGGTAAGGCAGCCCAGCGGGCCCTTCAGGCCCTTCACGTTCGGCAGGCGGGCGCTATCGGGCACGCGGACATCGTCGAAGAACAGCGCGGAGGTTACCGAGGCGCGCAGGCTCATCTTCTTGTGCACTTCCTGTGCCGCGAAGCCCTTGGTATCGGTCGGCACGATAAAGCCCTGGATCCCGTCTTCAGTCTGCGCCCACACGATGGCGATATGCGCGAGGTTGCCGTTGGTGATCCACATCTTGGCGCCGTTGATCACCCAGTCGCCGCCGTCCTTGCGGGCCACGGTCTTCATATTGGCCGGGTCCGAGCCGCCGTGCGGCTCGGTAAGGCCGAAGCAGCCAATGACCTCGCCCGCGGCCATGCGCGGCAGGTATTCGCGCTTCTGCTCTTCCGAGCCGTAGGCGTAGATCGGGTACATGCACAGCGAGCTCTGCACCGAGGCGAAGCTGCGCAGGCCCGAATCGCCGCGCTCGAGCTCCTGGCAGATCAGGCCGTAGCTCACGCCGTTCATGCCGGCGCAGCCGTATTCCTCAGGCAGCGTGGCGCCCAAGAGGCCCAGCGACGCGATTTCCGGCACCAGCTCGGCCGGGAAGCGGGCCTGGTCGAAGGCATCGCCGATGATCGGCAGCACCTTTTCATCGACAAAACGGCCAACGGCATCCTGGACCATGCGCTCCTCTTCGGTGAGCAGCGAGCGGACGTCGTACAGATCAAGCGGGTCGAGACGATGGGCCATGCGGGGACTCGTAAGCGGCTGCCGGAAAGCCCCTGATTGTAGACCTGCGTGAAGACCGGGTCATGGCGGCCCGCAACAAACCCCGCAGCCCCCGCACCATGCGCCCGCGAAGGGTGTACCCGGAGGTAATCGATTACATAATGACCCCGCTCCCCGCCACAGGCCCTCCCCCATGTTCAAGGGTGTCATCCTCGGTTTCGCCTGCTACGCCGCCTACGCGTGGAGCGATGCCTTCGTGAAGTCGCTGGAAGGCAGCCTGCCTCCGTACGAGGCGGTGTTCTTTGGCGCCGTGCTGGCCCTGGCCGCCCTGCCCTTTCTCAAGAAGCCCGGGGACCGCTGGAGCGAGGTGGTGGTCTCGAAGCTGCCGGGCCTTTGGCTGCTGCGCGCCATGGCCGGCGCCATCGGCAACGTCACCGCGGTGATGGCCTTCACCGCCCTGCCCATGGCCGAAGCGTTCTGCCTGATCTTCCTGCTGCCGATCTTCGTCACCATCCTGTCGGTGATCTTCCTGCGCGAGCACGTGGGCTGGCGGCGCTGGTCAGCGGTGGTCGTGGGCTTCCTCGGCGTGCTGGTCGTGCTGCGGCCTGGCTTCCGCCAGCTGGGCACGGGCCATGTCGCGGCCATCATCTGTGGCATCACAGGTGCGCTGTCCATCATCGCGCTGCGCATGGCCGGCGCCAGCGAAAAGCGCATCACGCTCTATGGGGCCGGCGTCGTCGGCCCGATGATCGCTGGCTTCATCATGATGCTGCCGCATTTCGTCTGGCCTGACCTGCACCAGTGGTTCCTGGTGCTGGGCTATGGTCTGTTCGCTGCGGCGGGCGCGGTGCTGTTGATGCTGGCAACGCAGAACGCGCCCGCGAATCGCGTGGCGCCCACGCAGTACAGCCAGATGCTATGGGCCATCCTCTTCGGCTACCTGATCTTCCACGATCATCTGGATTGGCCGATGCTGATCGGTATCGTGATGATCCTGGGCGCAGGCCTCTTCACCTTCGTGCGCGAAGAGAAAAAGACCGATTGGTGGCGGTGGACGAACATCGTCTGAGCGCCTGAAAAGCGAAAGCCCCGCATAGCGGGGCTCCGTAGTCCGAAAACCTCTTACGTCCGCACCGGGCAGAGCCACATCGTGGCAGGCGACGCTGGTTGAACCATTCGGCTTTGGCGTCTGGGGTGAATCCTAGCAAAGCCTACCGGGAGCGGTAAATCCGGAGATTCTCAACCTCAGGCATTACTAACGCCGTGCGGGACGTGGCCGGTGGCGACCACGCGGCGGGCGGACTCGACGTTGGCGGGGCTGTCGTCGAAGAAGATGTCGGCGCCGAAGGCGTCGAGGAACGGACCTTTGTCGCGGCCGCCGAGGAAGAGCGCCTCATCGATGCGGACACCCCAGCGGCGCAGGGTCAGGATGACGCGCTTGTGCGCCGGAGCGGAGCGCGCGGTGACCAGCGCCGTACGGATGGGCGAGGTCTCGGCGGGGAACGCGGCCTGAAGACGGTGCAGTGCCGATAGGAAGCCTCGGAACGGGCCGCCGGAAAGCGGTTCGGCCCACATCTCGGTCTCGTTCTGGTGGAACGCTTCCAGACCCTGCTCGCGGGAGACGCGCTCGCCTTCGTCACCAAAGATCACCGCATCACCGTCGAAGGCCACGCGGAGCTGCTCGGTGGAACGCGGCGGGGCGACGGAGGGCAGGATCGTGGCGGCGGCGACGCCGGCACGCAGGGCCCGACCCACATCTTCCGCGTTGGCGGAGAGGAACAGATCGGCCTTGAACGGGGCAATGTAGTCCGACGTGGGCGCGCCGCTGGTGAAGGCGGCGCGCGAAATGCCCAGACCGTAATGCTGGATGGCGTTAAAGATGCGCAGGCCGGTATCACCCGAGTTGCGCGATAGAAGGATGACCTCGACCGCCGGGACATCGCCGGATAGCTTGTTCAGGTCGAGCAGCTTCTGCACGAGCGGGAACGCCACGCCAGGCTTGAGCAGTTCGTTTTCGTGCTCGATCTGGAACGCGCGGTAGGCGTCGAGGCCCTCGCGTTCGAACAGCTCGTGGCTGTTGCCCATGTCGAACAGCGCGCGCGAAGAGATGGCCACCACCAGGCGGTTGTCGCGCACGGATGATTCGTCGTGGGCGTTGGTGGGCGGGAGGTCCTCGGGGGCGTTCATCGGGCGGTCCAGGCGGTGGGTGTGCTTATCCTAGAACAGTCTGTGGGGGCGCGCTTGCGCGGGATCGCGCGCAAGCGCGCTCCTACAAGGGCAGGTCAGCCGGCGAATTGTTCGTCGAGGATGCGTTGCTGGAGATTGTGTTCCGGGTCGAACAGGAGGCGCACGGCGTGGCGGCGGGATTGGCGGATGTCTACCGTGCGGACGTCACGCACTTCGTGGAAATCTGCCGTGGCGCTGATCGGGCGCTTGTTCGGGTCTTTCGTGTCGAAACCGACCTTGGTGGCATGCGGCAGGATGGCGCCACGCCAGCGGCGCGGGCGGAACGGGCTGATCGGCGTGAGCGCCAGCACGTTGGCATCCAGTGGCAGGATCGGGCCATGCGCGGAGAGGTTGTAGGCCGTCGAGCCTGCCGGCGTGGCGACAAGGATGCCGTCGCATACCAGTTCGTCCAGCTTCACTTCACCGTTCAGGCGGACCTGGAGGTGCGCGGCCTGGTTGCTCTGGCGCAGCAGCGCGCATTCATTGAACGCCAGCGCACGGTGCTCGACACCATCGCAGCAGATGCTGTGCATTTCCAACGGATGCAGGACGGCCGGGTGCGCACGCTCGATGCGCTCCTCGAGGCTATCCATCTCGTGTTTGTTCATGAGGAAGCCCAGCCGACCGAGCTTCATCCCGTAGAAGGGAATGCCGAGGGTACGGTGGGCATGCAAGGTGCGAAGCATGAAGCCATCGCCACCAAGGGAAACGATGATTTCGGCATCGCCGGGTTCCACGCCGCCGTAACGCTTGGTAAGCGCCGTGCGGGCGCGCTGGGCGACTTCGGTCTCACTGGCAACGAAGGCTAGGCGCATGAGTGGGGGCTATGGGATCCAGCCCCGAGCTTAGCCCACGCCCCCAAAAAACTGTAGGAGCCCACCCTGTGGGCGACATCTTGTCGCGATCACGCCACAGGGCCTGTGGTGGTGTCGCGAAAGGCGTCGCCCACAGGGTGGGCTCCTACGTGACGGCTCGCCTAGGCGGCGGGCCGGTGTTTCATCGCAAGGGTTGGGCAGGCCACATGACCTGCCCAACCTGTCACACCGGGATCTGGGCCAGCTGGGCCAGGCGGCGGACGGCGACCGAGGCGATCGGGTAGTCCGCGTTCTGGGTAAGGATCTCGGCGAGCATGCTGCGGGTGTACTTCAGCGTCGCGTCGTCGCGTTCCAGCCAGGCCTGCACCGGGCTCACGTCGGTGCGGTCGCCCGCGATCGACAGGACCTGGACCGCCAGGGCGCGATGCTGGGCATTGAGCTCGTCCAGCAGCGAACCGCGGGCCTGGGCATGCCATGCACCTTCCACCGGCAGGGCTTCGATCTGGCCGCGCAGCCACTCGAGGTCGAGCGCTTCGCCCAGTTCGTAGAACACCTTGGCGACGGTGGCGATATCCTTGCCGCTGGCCTTCGACACTTCGACCATGTCGAGCGCCGAACGGAGCACCGAGACACGCGCCAGGCGTACGGCCAGGTCGGTCGGGATACCGAAGCCTTCCCACTTCTCCTGGCTGGCGGCGAAGTCGCCGCGGCCCGTGTCGGTGAGCGCATCCGGCAGGGCCTTGCGCAGGGTCGTCACCTCGGCCGCGTAGCGGTCGACGTTGGCGGCGATATCCAGCGAGCCGCCCGGACGGTTGAGCAGCCAGCGCGTAAGGTGGCGCAGCAGCGACCAGATCTGCAGGATCGCATCGATCTGCGTGTCCTCGGCCACCTGCGGATCGCTATCCAGGGCTTCCAGCTCGGCCCACAGGTCGCGTGCATCCAGGATTTCACGCGCAGCGGTGTATGCCTTGGCGATGGCCGCCGGACCGTGGCCCGTATCTTCCTGCATGCGCATCATGAAGGTGGCGCCCATGCGGTTGATCGTCGAGTTGGTCACCGCGGTGGCGATGATCTCGCGCTTCAGGCGATGGCGCTGCATGTGCTCGGCGTACTTGTCGTGCAGCGGCACCGGGAAATAGCGCACCAGCTCGCGAGACAGGTACGGATCTTCCGGCACGTCCGATTCCAGCAGCTGCTGGAACAGGCGGATCTTGTCGTAGGACAGCAGTACCGACAGTTCCGGACGGGTGAGGCCTTGCCCCTTCGCCTTGCGCTCGCTGAGCTCGGCCTGGGTCGGCAGCGACTCGACGGCACGATCAAGCAGGCCTTCGGCTTCAAGCGTGGTGATGAAGTGCGCCATGGAACCGAGACGGCGGACCGACTGGTGCTCCATCAGCGTGATGGCCTGGTTCTGGCGGTAGTTATCCCACAGCACCAGGCGGCCGACTTCGTCGGTCATCTCGGCCAGCTGCTTGTTGCGGCCTTCAAACGTCAGCTCACCGCGCTGGACGGCATCGTTCAGCAGGATTTTGATGTTCACCTCGTGATCGGAGGTGTCCACGCCCGCGGAGTTATCGATGAAGTCGGTGTTCATCAGCACGCCGGCCTGCGATGCCTCGATGCGGCCCTTCTGGGTCATGCCCAGGTTGCCGCCTTCGCCGATGACCTTGCAGCGCAGTTCATTGCCGTTGACGCGCAGGCCGTTGTTGGCGCGATCGCCCACGTCGGCATGCGTTTCGCTGGTCGCCTTCACATAGGTGCCGATACCGCCGTTCCACAGCAGGTCGACCGGCGCCTTGAGGATGGCCGAGAGCAGGTCGTTCGGCGCCATGTGCGTGGCTTCCGAGCGAATGCCCAGCACGGCCTTCGCTTCAGCCGACACCGGAATCGACTTGGCGCTGCGCGGGTACACGCCACCACCCGCCGAAATCAGCGACTTGTCGTAGTCATCCCACGAGGAACGCGGCAGGGCGAACATGCGCTGGCGCTCGACAAAGCTCTTCGCCGCATCCGGGTTCGGATCGAGGAAGATGTGGCGGTGGTCGAACGCAGCCAGCAGGCGGATGTGCTCGGAGAGCAGCATGCCGTTGCCGAACACGTCGCCCGACATATCGCCCACGCCCACGGTGGTGAAATCCTGGGTCTGGCTATCGCGGCCCATGGCGCGGAAGTGGCGCTTGACCGACTCCCAGGCACCCTTGGCCGTGATACCCATGCCCTTGTGGTCGTAACCGTTCGAGCCGCCCGACGCGAATGCGTCGTCCAGCCAGAAGCCGTGCTCGGTCGAAATGGCGTTGGCGATATCCGAGAACGTCGCCGTGCCCTTGTCGGCCGCGACCACCAGGTACGGGTCGTCGTTATCGTGGCGAACCACGTCGTGCGGCGGCACCACCTTGCCTTCGACGAGGTTATCGGTGATATCGAGCAGGCCGTTGATGAACATGCGGTAGCACGCGATGCCCTCGGCCAGCTGCGCGTCGCGATCGCCACCCACCGGCGGGCGCTTCACGAAGAAACCGCCCTTCGACCCGACCGGCACGATGACGGTGTTCTTCACCATCTGCGCCTTCACCAGGCCAAGGACTTCCGTGCGGAAATCCTCGCGGCGATCGGACCAGCGCAGGCCGCCGCGTGCCACCGAACCGAAGCGCAGGTGGATACCTTCGACGCGCGGGGCGTAGACGAAGATTTCGCGGAACGGAACCGGCTTGGCCAGGTCGGGCACCTTGTGCGAATCGAACTTGAAGGCCACGTAGGCGCGGAACGCACCGTCCCATGCCTGGAAGAAGCTCGTGCGCAGGGTAGCGTGCACCAGCGCGATGAAGCTGCGCAGGATGCGGTCTTCGTCGAGGCTGGAGACATTGTCGAGCAGCGCGTTGATCGCCTCTTCCACCGCGGTGAACTGCTCATCGCGGGGACGCGAAAGCGCGGCGACCAGGTTGCCGATCAGCGCCGGATGCGCAGCCAGGGTTTCCTGATCGATCAGGGCGTGCATCTCGTGCGAGAGCATGCCTTCGGCATACGCGCGCTCCTTCTCATCCATGCTTTCGCGGCGTGGATCGAAGCGGACGTTGAACAGCTCGATGATCAGGCCAGCGATGGCCGGGTAACGGTTGAGCGCGTCTTCCATGTACGCCTGGGAGAACGCCACGCCCGTCTGCAGCAGGTATTTGCAGTAGCCGCGTAGCACGGCGACCTGGCGCCAGTTGAGCTTGGCACCGAGCACAAGGCGGTTGAAGCCGTCGTTTTCGGCGTTGCCGCGCCAGATCTGCTCGAACGCGTCCTCGAAGATGCTGCCGACCTGCGACACATCGAACGCGAGGCGGCCGACCGGCTGCACTTCGAAATCCTGGATGTACAACGAGGCATCGCCCTGCTTCACCTCGTACATGTGCTCGGTAAGCACGCGCAGGCCCAGGTTCTCGAGCTGCGGCAGCACTTCGGAAAGCGCGATATCCGAGCCCGAACGATAGACCTTGAAGCGCAGCTCTTCCGGACGATGCGGCGGGTGGTAGAACGACATGCTGATAGCATCCGGGCCATCCAGGCCGGCGAGCGCACGCACGTCGGCCGCGGCAATGGCGGGGGACACTTCATCGACATAGCCGGCGGGCAGCGCCTTGCCATAGCGGTTCGCCAGGATGATCCCCTGCTGCTCACCAGCGGTGGCGATCAGCTGGTCGCGAAGCTCGTCGTACCAGTTGCGGGCGATCGAGGTGATCTTGGCCTCGACCTCGGCAGCGTCGTACACCGGGTGGTCACCGATGCGCGGACGCACGACCACATGCAGGCGGACCAGCGCGGCCTCGCCCATGAGCACGGCCGAGTCCACGTGCTCGCCATGGAAGGCCTCGCGCAACACGCCCTCGACGCGCTCGCGCACGCTGGTATTGAAGCGGTCGCGCGGGATGTAGACCAGGCAGGAGAAGAACCGGCCGTAGCTGTCGCGACGGATGAACAGGCGGGTGCGGGTACGCTGGGCCAGTTCGAGCAGGCCGGTGGCCAGGGCGAACAGCTCGTCAGTGCTGCACTGGAACAGCTCTTCACGCGGCAACGTGTCGAGAATGTGGCGCAAGGCCTTGCCCGAGTGCGAATCGCGCTTCAGGCCCGAGCGGGCCATCACGGCCTCGCACTTCTCGCGCACCAGCGGCACCTGCTGCGGGTGCGCCATGTAGGCGTTCGAGGAGAACAGGCCCAGGAAGCGTTGTTCGGCCACCGGGCGGCCGTTGGCGTCGAATTTGAGGACGCCGATGTAATCCATGTAGCCCGCGCGGTGGATCGGCGAACGGGCATTCGTCTTGGTCAGGATGATCGCATCGGTGGAACCCGAGCGCGGCAGCTCACTGGCCACCAGGGTACGCAGCGAGCGTGGCGCCAGCGAGCGCTCGGCGCCACGCAGGATGCCAAGGCCCGAACCCTCGACGGTACGAAGGACTTCGTCGCCGGCATCGGCGGCCACTTCGTACTCGCGGTAGCCCATGAAGGTGAAGTGGTTATCGGCCACCCAGCGCAGGAACTCGGAGGCCTCGCGCACTTCTTCAGCCGTGTACGGGAGCGAACGCTTGCCGAGGTCCTCGGCAACGTCCTGCATCTTGGCGCGCATGGCCTTCCAGTCGGTCACGGCTTCGCGGACATCCGCCAGAGCCGTCTCGAGGTTGGCCTTGACCGTGTCGAGCTCCGTATCGTCGATGCGATCGATCTCGAAACGCATGATGGATTCGGTGTGCTCGCCCGCGCCCATGGCTTCGAGCTGACCCGAGGCCGAGCGCGTGACCGGTACCACCGGGTGGATGATCGCGTGGATATCGGCATGGGCCGCGGCCACCATCGAGACCGTATCCACGAGGAACGGCATGTCGTCGGTGACCACCTCGATCACGGCACGGGTGCCCGAAACGCCCGGGTTGTACACCCGTACCTTGGCCTTGCCGGGCGCGCGCTCACGGGCGAACCCGAGCAGGTCGGCGATCAGTGCGGCCCAGCGCGCTTCGGTATGCAGGGCATGGTCGGCCTGGGCCATGCGCTCAAAGAAGGCTTCAATAAAGAAGCGCGCCTCGTTAAGGCGCTCAGCGGGAAAGTCGAGTTTCTTCAGTTCATCGAAAACGAGCGTCTGGAAAGGGCCGTTCTCGGCCGCGCGAATCGCATTCATGGGCGGATATCGATGTGGGGAAGTTGGGAAAACCGTAAGAGGATAGCTCTCGTACGTGTCATAGAGCCACACCATTCCACGCTTGCGATTCAAGTGATTTTCACCGCAGCGCGGCAATTAATCGGTAACCGGAGACACAGTTGGTACACAGGTCCGATTGGCACGACATGTGCGTCGCAACAATTCGCGTGCGAATGGGCGTCATGACCGTTGACGCTGGCGCGGGGGAGATTCTAAACTGGACGGTATAGTCCAGCAGGTATAGGTATGTCGCACCTGGATCACCGCCCCGCCTCTGACCGGCAGCAGCGGGTGCTCCAGGCCGCCTGTGCGCTGTTCCTGCGCGACGGTTACCGCGTCAGCATGGGTGCCGTGGCCCGCGAGGCCGGGGTCTCCAAGCAGACGGTGTACGCGCATTTCGAAAACAAGGACAACCTTTTCCACGCGGCGGTCGAACAACTGGTTCTCCCCCTGCACGCGAGCCTCGGCCCGGAACGCCGCGGATTATCCGCCACGCTGCTGGCCCTGGCGCAAGCGCACCAGACCCACGTGATGGACCAGGAGAATGTAGCGCTCGGACGCATGCTTATCGCCGAGGCGCCTCGTTTCCCTGCGGCGGCGCGGACTTTCTTCCGCACCGCCATCGAAACGGTGGCTGCCAGGCTTTCAAGCTGCATGGCCGAGGCAATGGATAACGGCGAGATGCGCCGGGAGGACCCGGACACGGCTGCGGAACTGTTCCTGTCCATGTTGCATGGACTGGAAGGGGATCGCCGCCTGTTCGGTTTGCGTGCAAGAGGCCCAAAGGCACAGGACGACTGGGCCCGGCACGCGGTAACAGTATTTATGCATGCGTACGACATCCTCCCGGATGGCCGGACACGAACGAACAAGAAACCTGGAAAAGGAACGGAGTTCTCATGAAACCCCTGCCCCTGCGCACCACCCTGCTGGCCGCTGGCCTCGTCGCCGCGCTTGCTGCCTGCCACAAGCAGGAAGCTCCGCCGGCCCCGCCCCCGCCGCAGGTGGGTGTCATCACCGTCCAGCCGCAGGACGTGCCCCTGGTCCAGGACCAGGTCGGCCGTGTCTCGGCGTTCCGCACGGCCGATGTGCGCGCCCGCGTGCCCGGCATCCTGCTGAAGCGCCTGTACAACGAAGGCACGGACGTCAAGGAAGGCCAGTCGCTCTTCAAGATTGACCCGGCGCCGCTGCAGGCTGAGCTTGATGCCCAGGTCGCGAACCTGGCTTCGGCCAAGGCTACGGCCGTCAACAACAAGGCGCAGGCCGATCGTGCCCGCGGCCTGATTGGCAAGAACTACGTTTCCCGTGCCGACCTGGACACGGCCGAAGCCAGCGAGCGCACCGCCAACGCGGCCGTGAAGCAGGCCGAAGCCGCCGTGCAGTCTGCCCGCATCAACCTGGGCTTCACCGACGTGCGCTCGCCGATCAGCGGCCGCGCCGGCAAGCAGCAGGTCACTGAAGGCGCCCTGGTCGGCCAGAGCGATACCACCCTGCTTACCCAGGTGGATGAGCTGGACAAGGTCTACATCAACTTCAGCATGTCGGTGTCCGACCTGGATACCCTGCGTAACGCCGCGGCCAAGGGCGCTGCCACGCTGTCGGCCACGGATGAATCCAAGGTCCGCATCCAGCTGCCGGACGGCACCGACTTCGGCGAATCCGGCCAGCTCGACTTCTCGTCGGCCACGGTGAACCCGCAGACCGGCACCACCGACCTGCGCGCGCTGCTGCCGAACGACAACCAGCGCCTGCTGCCGGGCCAGTACGTGACCGTGAAGGCCACCCTGGGCAACTTGCACAACGTGTTCCTGGTGCCCCAGACCGCCGTGCTGCGCGATGCCAACTCGGCCTACGTCCTGGCTGTCGGCACCGCCAAGGTCAAGGACCCGCAGTCGGGCGAAGAGAAGACGGTGGAATCCGCCGCCATCCGCCGCCCCGTCCAGACCGACCGCATCAGCGGTTCGAACTGGGTGGTGACGGGTGGCCTGCAGCCAGGCGACAAGATCATTGTCGAAGGCGTGCCCAAGGCCAAGGAAAACTCGCCGGTCAACGCGCAGCCTGCCCAACCGCAGCCCGCCGCTGGCACGGCACCGGCACAGGCGGGCGCTTCGGCCGCCCCTGCCGGCAAGCAGTAAGGGAGTTCCGTCATGCCGAGTTTCTTTATCGACCGCCCCATCTTCGCGTGGGTCGTGGCGATCCTGATCAGCCTTACCGGCACGATCTCGCTGCTCAACATGGGCATCGAGTCGTATCCGAATATCGCGCCCCCGCAGGTCGTCGTCACGGCGAACTACCCGGGTGCGAGCGCGGATACCACCGAGTCCACCGTGACCCAGGTGATCGAGCAGCAGCTGACGGGTATCGACCACCTGTTGTACTTCAGCTCGCAGTCGAGCTCTTCGGGCCAGGCCACGATCACGCTGACCTTCGAAACCGGTACCGATCCTGACATTGCCCAGGTGCAGGTGCAGAACAAGGTTTCGCTGGCCACGCCGCGCCTGCCGTCGGAAGTGACCCAGCAGGGCGTCGTGGTGGCCAAGTCCAACCCCGACTTCCTGATGTTCATCGCCCTCACCTCGTCGAACCCGGCGATCGATAGCCATCGCTTGATGGACATCGTGTCGTCGCAGGTGCTTGATCAGGTCGCCCGTATCCCGGGCGTCGGTAGCACCCGCCAGCTCGGTGCCGAATACGGCATGCGCGTGTGGCTGAACCCGGACAAGCTGCGCGGTTACGGCCTCTCGGCCACCGACCTGCAGCAGGCCCTGGCTACGCAGAACGTGCAGTTCGCCGCCGGTTCGATCGGTTCGGATCCGGCCACCGACGGCACGGGCTTCAGCGCCACGGTATCCGCGGAAGGCCGCTTCACCACGCCGGAAGAGTTCTCCAACATCATTCTCCGCGCCAATAACGATGGCACGGTGGTGAAGCTGAAGGACGTCGCCCGCGTGGAGCTCGGCCCGCAGAACTACGGTTTTGCGACCGAGTGGAACGGTATCCCGACGGGTGCATTCGGTGTGCAGCTGCTCCCGGGCGCGAACGCCCTGGACGTGGCCAACGCCGTGCGCGCCAAGATGGCTGACCTCGCCAAGAGCTTCCCGGATGGCGTGACCTGGTTCGCGCCGTATGAATCCACGAAGTTCGTGGTGATCTCGATCGAGGAAGTGGTGCACACCCTCGTCGAGGCGATCATCCTCGTGTTCCTCGTGATGCTGCTGTTCCTGCAGAACTTCCGCGCCACTATCATCCCCACCCTGGTCATCCCGGTGGCCCTGCTCGGCACCTTCCTGGGTCTGTCGCCGCTGGGCTTCACCATCAACCAGCTGACCTTGTTCGGCATGGTGCTGGCCATCGGTATCGTGGTGGATGACGCGATCGTCGTGATCGAGAACGTCGAACGCATCATGTCGGAGGAGAACCTTCCGCCGAAGGAAGCGACGCGCAAGGCGATGGGTCAGATCACCGGCGCCGTCGTGGCCATTACCGTGGTGCTGGCGGCGGTGTTCATCCCGTCCGCCCTGCAGCCGGGCGCCTCGGGCATCATCTACAAGCAGTTCGCGCTGACCATCGCCGTCTCGATGGGCTTCTCGGCCTTCCTCGCCCTGTCGTTCACCCCGGCCCTCTGCGCCACGATCCTCAAGGCCGACCACGGCACCCAGAAGAAGAACGTCCTCTACCGCAAGTTCAACGAGGTGTTCGACTGGACCACGCACACGTACGCCGGCCACATCACCTCGGCCGTGCGTCACGCGCCGCGCTGGATGTTCGTCTTCGTGCTGATCTCGATCCTCTGCGGCTTCCTGTTCACCAGGTTGCCCACCAGCTTCGTCCCCGACGAAGACCAGGGCTACGCACTGGCGATCGTGCAGCTGCCGCCGGGCGCCAGCCTGGCGCGTACGCAGGCCGTGCAGAAGGACATGCGCGACGTCCTGCTGAAGGATCCGTCGGTCGATGGCGTGTTCCAGATCTCTGGCTTCAGCTTCCTGGGCCAGGGCGAAAACGTGGGTATGAACTTCATCCGCCTGAAGGACTGGTCGGATCGTAGCCAGACCGCGGCCGAGTTCATCCAGCAGATGAACGGCAAGATGCAGGCGGTGCGCAATGCCACGATCTTCGTGGTGAACCTGCCCACCATCCGCGGCCTGTCGCAGTTCGGCGGTATCGATATGTACCTGCAGGCCCGTGCCGGCCAGTCCCGCACGGAACTGACCCAGGCCCGCAACATGCTGCTCGGCGCTGCCGCGCAGGATAAGCGCCTGGTGGGTATCCGCCCGAACACCCTGGAAGACTCGCCGACGCTGCAGGTCAGTGTCGACCGTACGCAGGCGCAGACCCTCGGCCTGTCGGTCAGCGATATCTACACCGCGATCCAGCTCACCCTGGCCCCGGTGTACATCAACGACTTCCAGTACGGCGGCCGCGTGAAGCGCGTGATGCTGCAGGCCGATGCACCCTATCGCATGGGCACCGACGCCTTCAATCACATCTTCACGCCGAGCACGCTCGCATCGTCTTCGACCTCGACCACCTCTGGCGTCTCCAGCGCCTCGACCAGCACCGACAGCAGCATGATCCCGCTGTCGAGCGTGGTGACCTCGAAGTGGACGAACCTCTCGCCCAGCCTTACCCGCTACAACGGCTACTCGGCCGTGGAAATCGTGGGTAACCAAGCACCCGGTTACTCGACCGGCCAGGCGATGGGTATTGTCGAAGGCATCGTGAACGACAAGCTGCCGAAGGGCTTTGGCTACGACTGGACCGGTCAGTCCTACCAGGAAATCCTGGCGGGTAACTCGGCCACCATGCTCATGGTCCTGTCCATCGTCATCGTGTTCCTCTGCCTTGCCGCGCTGTACGAAAGCTGGTCCATCCCGGTGGCGGTGCTGCTGGTGGTCCCGCTCGGCATGCTCGGTACGGTGGTGTTCTCGCAGCTGCGTGGCCTGCCTAACGACATCTTCTTCAAGATCGGCCTGATCACCGTGATCGGCCTGGCCGCGAAGAACGCGATCCTGATCGTGGAATTCGCGGTGGAGCAGCAGGGCCACGGCAAGACGCTTAAGGAATCGGTGGTGGAAGCGGCTCGCCTGCGACTGCGCCCCATCCTGATGACCTCGCTGGCCTTCATCCTCGGCGTGCTACCGCTGGCTATCTCGACGGGTGCGGGCGCCAACTCCCGCCACGCGATCGGTACCGGCGTGATCGGCGGCATGCTGTTCGCGACGATCCTGGGCCTGTTGCTGATCCCGGTGTTCTACGTGATCGTCCGCCGCATGCTGGGTGACAAGCTGGAAGAGGTCTCGCACACCATCCGTCACCATGGTGACGACGGTGATGGCGGCCACGATGGCCACGACGGCCCCCACGGTGGTGGTAGCGGCCCGCAGGGCGGCGGCACCCCGCCGGTGAACGCGGCGCCCCACGCCCCGAACGTCGGTGATGTCAGGGCCTTCGATTCGGATCCGCGACGCGGAACGGATCGCCCGTAAGGCAAAACGAAAAGCCCGGCGAAAGCCGGGCTTTTTCTTTGGGCGAGGCCTACACACTCTCGCGCAGTGATCCGACAGCGGCGCCGAGGGCACCTCGGGAATGCTCTCCATCCCCTGATGGAGACGCCATGATGCCAACGACTGACTTGCTACGCCGTGTCATTTGTAGTTACATTCGTGGCTACGAATAACGATGAACATCTCGTTCGAATGGGATGAAGCGAAAGCGGCTGCCAACCTGCGAAAGCACGGCTTGGGATTTTCCACCGCATCAGAGGCCCTCCACGATCGCTGGCGCTTCGAGCGACTTGATCACCGGGACCACGAAGAGGATCGCTTCACCACCATCGCCGCTCTCAACGGCAACGCGCTCTTCATCGTCTACACGGTTCGCGGCGACACGATCCGTCTCATATCAGCCCGGGAAGCCACACGCCATGAAGCCCTCCTCTACTGGAAAAACCGTTCGCTACACGTTTGATCCCGACAAGCCGCGCGAGCTCACGGCGGAAGAAGTCGCGCAGCTCGAGGCATTGAAGCGTCGGCCCATCGATTTCAGCGACATCCCGCAGCAGCGTATCGATGACACGTGGTACATGCCCGGCCCACTTCGTTCCCTTGAGAACAAGCAGCAGGTCACGCTTCGGATCGACAAAGACGTGCTCGAGTTTTTTCGCGGCACCGGCAAGCGGTACCAGACGCGGATCAACGAGGTCCTGCGTGAGTACATGAACGCCCACGCCGCACCGGGTCACAAGCGCTAAGCCGCCATCCCATCCGGGCCTGTGCGGTTGACATCGCTCCCGCCATGCCACAGCATGAAAAAACGATCTGGCCGTCCAGACGTCTCACCGGGCCACCCATACGAGGCTTACGTGACCCCGACCAAGCAGCACACCTACAACACGCCCTCCCTGCCGACCACCCTGCTGGTCGCGGCGTGTTGTTGCTGCTGTCGGGCCTAAGCCGCCCTCTGTAGGAGCGCGCTTGCGCGCGATCGGCGTCACCTGACCGCCGGTTCTCCTCGCATCCCCCCTCTGTTTCTACAAGCTATCGCCTCCGCGGCGAGCTAGCGTCGTTCGCGTGTGTTTTCGCGAATGGCGCCGCTTACCCATCGCTCGATCACCAGGATTGCCCCCATGCCGTACGCCCCTCGTCGCCTCGCCCTCCCCCTTCTGATCGCCGCAGCCATCGCTACGCCGGTCGCAAGCGCGCAGGAGACGCCCCAGGATCCACAGGCGAAATCGCCCACCCAGCTCGATTCCGTGGTCGTCACTGGCACCCGTTCGGTGAACCGCAGCCAGGAA
This sequence comes from Luteibacter aegosomaticola, assembly GCF_023078475.1. Classification (NCBI taxonomy): domain Bacteria; kingdom Pseudomonadati; phylum Pseudomonadota; class Gammaproteobacteria; order Lysobacterales; family Rhodanobacteraceae; genus Luteibacter; species Luteibacter aegosomaticola. Next base: position 3,576,012 of record NZ_CP095741.1, read on the forward strand.
AGCTCACTGTCACCCATCGACATCGTGACGGCGAAGGATCTGCAATCCGCAGGCGATACCCAACTGGCCGCCGTCCTGTCCCGCCTGGTCCCCTCACTGAACTTCCCACGCGCGCCCGGCAACGATGGCTCGGGCATCGTGCGCCCGGCCGCCCTGCGTGGTCTCTCACCCGACCAGACCCTGGTGCTCGTCAACGGAAAGCGCTGGCACACCACGGCGCTGCTCAACCTGCAGGGCGCGCTGGGTCGCGGCTCCGCGCCGGCTGACCTGAACTCGATTCCCATCTCCGCCATCGACCATATCGAAGTGCTGCGCGATGGCGCTTCCGCGCAATACGGCTCGGATGCCATCGCTGGCGTCATCAACATCGTGCTCAAGGGTGCGGCGAAGCCCGGCAGCAATGAAGCCAGCATCACCGCCGGGCGCTACAGCGCGGGCGACGGCAAGCAATGGCAGGGCGAGGCCAGCATTGGCGTGCCGCTCGGCGGCGATAAAGGCTGGGCGCGGCTGAGCGTCGTCGATGGCCATGCCGATGCCACCAACCGCGGGGGTCGTGATTTCCGCGACCCCACCTCTCCGGTCTACGGCGAGAAAACCCAGCGCATCGGCGAGCCCGACATCACCAACCACCAGGCGCTGCTGAACGTGCAGTACGCACTGACACCGCATGCCGACTTCTACTCATTCGCCAGCACCAGTAGCCGCGAGGGCACCTCGCCCGCCCTGTACCGCGCGTATAACAGCACGCGCAACGTCCCTTCGATTTATCCGAATGGGTTCCTCCCGTTGAACGATGTGCGCTCGATCGACAGTGCGCTCGTGGCCGGTGTCCGCGGCACGACGGAGAGCGGCTGGCGCTGGGATATCAGCGGGAACTATGGGCGGGACCACGTCAGTATCGATCCGATCCACACCTTGAACGTCGACCTCGGCGCTGCCAGCCCGACGAGCTTCAACGCCGGCCGGCTCGTTTCCACGCAGAAGGCCTTCGACATCGACATCGCCAAGGATGTTTCGGTCGGCTGGTTGCAGAATCCGGTCACGGTGGCGTTCGGTGTGGAATATCTCTACCAGCGCTACGGCATCGAGGCGGGCGACCCGGCGTCGTACTACGGCACGGGTTCACAGGGCTTCCCCGGCTTTACGCCAGGCGATTCCGGCTACCACTCGCGACACGATGTCGCCGAGTACGTCAGCCTGGAGAACCAGATCACCGACAAGCTCAGCGGTTCGCTTGCCATCCGCCACGAGGACTACACCGACTTCGGTAATACGACGTCGGGCACGCTCTCGGCCCGCTACGACTTCACCGATACCTTCGCCCTGCGCGGCACCGCCGGCACGGGCTTCCGCGCCCCATCGCTCGCGCAGCAGTTCTACACGACGACGTCAACGAACGTGATTGGCGGCGTACCCACGCAGATCCGCAACTTCGCGGTAAGCGACCCGGTGGCGCAGGCGCTCGGCGCGGAATCGCTGAAGGCGGAGAAATCGCACAATTACACGCTAGGCGCGACGTACCTGCCTGGCGCCTGGACGTTCTCCCTTGATGTCTACCAGATCACGATCGGTGACCGTGTCGTGCCGTCGGAGAATCTGGTTGGTGACGACGTACAGGCGTACCTCACCAGCCAGGGCTACGCGAACATCCAGGGCGGCAGCTACTTCACCAATGCATTGAAGACACGCACGCGCGGCGTCGACTTCAGCAGCGGCTACCGGCTTGATCTCGGTGCGTCGGGCGTCTGGCAGTTCACGGCGGCATACAACCGCAACCACACCACGATCCTCTCAGTGGCACCGAACCCGCCGCAGCTCGCGCAGAACGGACTCGAGCTCGTCCGCGTCGGCCATATCGCGCAGGGCTACATCACCGATGGCGCGCCGCGTGACAAGATCGCGCTAGGTAGCGACTACACCCTCGGCGACTGGGCGTTCCACGGCACCCTCACCCGCTACGGCCAGTTCCGGCAGAATCAGGATCCCGTGAGCAATCCCGGCTATGACCAGACCTTCCCAGCGCGTTGGCTGCTCGATCTTTCCGCGAACTACAACGTCGATGGCTGGACGTTCACCGCGGGCGTCGACAATCTCACGAACGTCTATCCGCAGAGGTACAAAGCGGGGAGCGATGGTGCGGTGGGCGGTACGTGGCCGTACCCGGACTACTCGCCGTTTGGTTATAGCGGGCGTTATCTGTACACGCGCGTGGCGTATCGTTGGTAGGCAGCCAGAAAAAGAAAAGGCCCCAGCACGCATGCCAGGGCCTCTCTCGTCGACGTTCGGCAGCGCTTAGCGCAACCCCGTCTCCGCACGCGCAATGACGAGACGCTGGATCTCGCTCGTGCCCTCATAGATCTCGGTGATCTTGGCATCGCGGAAGTAACGCTCGAGCGGCATTTCCTTCGAGTAACCCATGCCACCGTGGATCTGCACCGCCTGGTGGGTGATCCACATGGCGGCTTCGGACGCGACGAGCTTGGCCATCGACGCCTCGGTGCCGAAACGGCCGCCGGTTTTCTCGACCTGGCCCTTCGTCCACGCGGCACGCAGGGTCAGCAGAAGCGCCGAATCCAGCTTGCACTTCATGTCGGCGATCTTGGCCTGGGTCATCTGGAACGTGCCGATCGGGGTCCCGAAGGCCTTGCGGTCACGCGACCACTGCAGCGTGGCTTCATAAGCCGCACGGGCGATGCCGATGGCCTGCGAAGCAATGCCGATGCGGCCAGCATCCAGCACGCCCATGGCGATGCCGAAACCCTTGCCCTCGGCACCCAGCAGGTCTTCCTTCGGGCACACGTAGTCGTGGAATTCGATTTCGCAGGTGGCCGACGCACGGATACCCAACTTCGGCTCGGTCTTGCCGGCCAGGAACCCCGGGCGCTGCGTGTCGATAATGAAGGCGGACACGCCCTTGGCGCCGATCCCCGGCGTGGTCACGGCGAACAGCACGATGTAACGCGCCACGGGGCCGGAGGTAATCCAGCTCTTCTTGCCATTGATGACCCAGTCACCCTCGGCGTTCTTCACCGCGCGAGTGTGCATGTTCGACGCATCGGAGCCCGACTGCGGCTCGGTAAGCGCGTAGGCACCAATAGCCTCGCCCGAGGCGATAGCGCGGACGTACTTCTGCTTCTGCTCTTCGGTACCGTTCTTCAGGATGCCGTTGCAGAACAGCGAGTTGTTCACCGACATGATGGTCGAAGTGGCGGCATCGGCCGCGGCGATCTCGACCATGGCCAGCACGTAGGCGACCGGATCCATGCCCGCGCCGCCGTATTCTTCCGGCACCTCGATACCCATGAGGCCGAGCTGGCCCATTTCCTGGATGTTCTCGAGCGGGAATTCACCCTTGGCGTCGAGCTCGGCGGCCACCGGCACGATGCGCTTCTGGGCGAAATCGCGGGCGATGGACTGGATCGACAACTGGTCGTCGGTAAAGCGGAAATCCATGGGTCATACCTCGGGCCGGCAAGCGGCTCGGCTAGTCTTTGGGGGGAAGCGATCCGCCCATTCTAACGGTCGTTCGAGGTTTAGCCGCCCTGCACCGCAACATGCGAACTTGACGTTGGCGGGCTTCGGCCCCATCCTTAGTATCTCTGTATCGCGATGAAAGGATGTGGGATGGATCTGTCGACGGCCTCGACGGTGTTGCGGCTGCTCGCCGACCCCACGCGTGTGCGGCTTCTAGCCCTGCTCGATCGCGAGGAACTGACCGTGGCCGAGCTGGCCGCGGTGCTCCACCTGGCCCAGCCGCGCGTCTCAACGCACCTTGCGAAACTCAAGGAAGCCGAGCTCGTCCGCGACCGCCGCGCTGGCGTGTCGGCCTATTATCGCGCGAACACCGAAGCCGACCCTACGCTGATCGCGCTGGTCGGGTCGCTGCGCGACACCCTGAGCGATGCCCTGCTCCGGGAAGACGCCGAGCGCCTTCCCGCCGTGCTGGCCCAGCGTGCCAGTACCGAGGGTTGGGCTGACACCGTGGCGGGCGACATGGAACGCCACTACTCCCCGGGCCGTACCTGGGAAACCCTGGCGCGCTCCCTGCTCCAGCTGCTTGAGACCGGCGACGTACTGGATATCGCGTCGGGCGATGGCGTCACTGCCGAGCTCCTGGCGCCTCACGCCCACGCCATCCTGTGCATCGACAGTTCGGAGCGCGTCGTCGACGCAGCCCGACAGCGCCTGGCGCAGTTCACCAACGTCGAAGTGCGCCAGGGCGACATGCACCAGCTCGACCTCGGCGAACGTCGCTTCGATCTTGTGCTGATGATGCACGCCCTCACCTACGCCGAGCGTCCGGCCGATGTGTTCCGCCAGGTCGCCAGCGTACTCAAGTCGGGCGGCCGTGTGCTCGCCGTGACCCTTGGCGAACACGATCACCGCGCCGTCGTTGAACCCTTCGACCACCGCAACCTCGGCTTCAGCCGCGACGGCCTGATCGGCATGGCGCGCGACGCCGGCCTGGATGTCGTCAGTTGCGACCGCCTGAGCCGCGAACGCCGCGCTCCCCATTTCGAAGTCATCAGCCTGCTTGCGCGCAAGCCCTGACAGGAGGCCCCATGAGCACCCTTCCCTGGCTCCACCCCGAGCGCGTCGCCCTGATCCAGAAGGGCCTCGCCGAACGCATCATGATCCTCGACGGCGGCATGGGCACCATGCTGCAGAACCATAAACTCGACGAGGGCGGCTACCGTGGCGAACGCTTCGCCGGCGGCCACGACAGTACGCATGACCATGGCCACGACCACCCGGGCGAGTGCGATCTGAAGGGCAACAACGACCTGCTGCTGCTAACGCAGCCGGCGATCATCCAGGGCGTGCACAAGGCCTACCTGGACGCAGGCGCGGATTTCATCGAGACCAACACGTTCAATGCCACGCGCGTGAGCCAGGCGGATTACCACCTGGAACACCTCGTGCCCGAGCTGAACCGCGAGGGCGCGCGGCTGGCCCGTGAGGTGTGTGATGCCATGACCCTGAAGACGCCGGAAAAGCCGCGCTTCGTCATCGGTGTGATCGGCCCCACCAGCCGCACCGCCTCAATCTCGCCCGACGTGAACGACCCCGGCTTCCGCAACGTCAGTTTCGAAGAGCTCAAGACCAACTACATCGAAGCGGCTCGTGCCCTGATCGAAGGCGGTGCCGATACGATCATGGTGGAAACCATCTTCGACACGCTCAATGCGAAGGCCGCGCTATTCGCCCTCGCCGAGCTGTTTGAACAGATGGGCGCCCGCGTCCCGGTGATGATCTCAGGCACGATCACCGACCGCTCCGGCCGCACGCTCTCGGGCCAGACGGCCGAAGCGTTCTTCTACTCGGTCGAACACATCCAGCCGCTCTCCGTGGGCCTGAACTGCGCGCTCGGCGCCGAGGACCTGCGCCCGCACGTCAGCATGCTCGCGCGCATCGCCAATGCTGCCGTCAGCACGCACCCGAACGCAGGCCTGCCCAACGCGTTCGGCGAGTACGACGAATCGCCCGAGAGCATGGCGGCGACGATCCGCAGCTTTGCCGCGGATGGCCTGATCAACATCGTGGGTGGCTGTTGTGGCACCACGCCCGCCCATATCGCGGCGATCGCCGCTGCCGTGGCGCCGTACGCGCCCCGCGCACCCAAGAGCACAGCTGAAGCCGCATGAGCATTCGCTACACCCGCCTCTCCGGCCTTGAGCCGCTGGTCCTCACCCCGGACCTGAACTTCATCAACGTCGGTGAACGTACCAACGTCACCGGCTCGGCCCAGTTTCGCAAGCTGATCAAGGAAGGCCGATACGAAGAGGCCGTGGACGTCGCCCGCCAGCAGGTGGAAAACGGCGCGCAGATCATCGATATCAACATGGACGAGGGCCTGATCGATTCCGAAGCCGCGATGACTCGCTTCGTGAACCTGATCTCCTCCGAGCCCGATATCGCCCGCGTGCCGATCATGGTCGACTCCTCGAAGTGGAGCGTGATCGAGGCCGGTCTGCGCTGCATGCAGGGTAAGGGCATCGTGAACTCCATCTCGATGAAGGAAGGCGAGGCCCTGTTCATCGAGCATGCGCGCAAGGTACGCCAGTACGGTGCGGCCGTGGTCGTCATGGCCTTCGACGAAGTCGGCCAGGCGGATACGAAGGAGCGCAAGATCGAGATCTGTTCGCGCGCCTATGAATTGCTCGTCGACCAGCTTAACTTCCCGCCCGAAGACATCATCTTCGATCCCAATATCTTCGCCATCGCCACGGGCATCGAAGAACACAACAACTACGCCGTCGATTTCATCGAGGCCACGCGCGAGCTCAAGAAGCGCTTTCCCTCGTCGCACATCTCAGGCGGCGTCTCGAACGTCTCGTTCTCGTTCCGTGGCAACAACCCGGTGCGCGAAGCGATCCATTCCGTGTTCCTCTACCACGCAATCGCGGCGGGCATGGACATGGGCATCGTCAATGCCGGCGGCCTGTCGATCTACGACGACCTGCCGGAGGAGTTGCGCGAGCGCGTCGAGGACGTCGTGCTCAACCGCCGCCCCGACGCCACCGAACGCTTGCTCGATGTTGCGGACAAATACAAAGGTGGCAAGGGAGCCGCCGTGGTCGAATCGGCCGCGTGGCGCGAAAAGGGCGTGCAAGAACGCCTGAGCCATGCCCTGGTGCATGGCATCGATCAGTACGTCGTGGAAGACACCGAAGAGGCACGCCAGCTTTCGGCGCGCCCGCTCGATGTCATCGAAGGTCCGCTGATGTCGGGCATGAACGTGGTCGGTGACCTGTTCGGCGCTGGCAAGATGTTCCTTCCGCAGGTCGTGAAATCCGCACGCGTCATGAAGAAGGCGGTGGCGCACCTCATCCCCTTCATCGAAGAAGAAAAGAAACGCTCAGGCGAGGCCGTACGCAGCAATGGCAAGATCGTGCTGGCCACCGTCAAGGGCGACGTCCACGACATCGGCAAGAACATCGTCGGCGTGGTCCTGCAGTGCAATAACTTCGAGGTGATCGACCTCGGCGTGATGGTGCCGACGCAGAAGATCCTCGATACCGCGCGCGCCGAGCATGCCGACATCATCGGCCTCTCTGGCCTGATCACGCCGTCGCTCGAGGAAATGAGCCAGGTCGCTCGCGAGATGCAGCGCCAGGAATTCCATGTGCCCCTGCTCATCGGCGGCGCCACGACCTCCCGCGCGCACACCGCCCTGCGCATCGAGCCGCACTACAAGTCCCCTACCGTCTGGGTGAAGGATGCTTCCCGCGCCGTCGGCGTGGCGCAGTCTCTGGTCAGCAAGGACCTCGTCGACGAGTTCATGGCCAAGGTGCGCTCGGAGTATGCCGAAGTGCGCGAGCGCCACCGTGGCCGGGGCACGGGCAAGACCCTGGTCTCGATGGACAAGGCACGCGCGCAACGCTTTCAGGGCGATTGGGAGGCCTATACACCGCCCACGCCGAAGACGCCCGGTCTCACGGTATTCGACGATTACGATCTGGCCGAGCTCCGCCGGTACATCGACTGGTCGCCGTTCTTCAACGCGTGGGAACTGGCTGGCAAGTTCCCGGCCATCCTCACCGACGACGTTGTCGGCACCCAGGCCACGGAGCTCTTCAACGACGCCCAGGCCATGCTCGACAAGGTCATTGCCGAGAAGTGGCTCACGGCCAAGGGCGTGATCGGCTTCTGGCCCGCCGCGCAGGTGGGCGACGATGTCGAGGTATACGCCGAAACCGGCACGGCGAAGCGCAAGCCCATGGCCGTGCTGCACCACCTGCGCCAGCAGGTCGACAAGCCGGTGGAACGGCCGGACTTCTGCCTCTCGGATTTCGTGGCGCCAAAGGACAGCGGCGTTCAGGACTGGGTCGGCGGCTTCGCGGTTACCGCGGGCATCGGCATCGATGCCCACGTCGCACGGTTCGAGGCGTCGCACGACGACTACTCATCGATCCTGCTCAAGGCACTGGCCGACCGCCTGGCCGAGGCTTTCGCCGAACGGATGCACGAGCGCGTCCGCAAGGAATTCTGGGGATACGAGCCGGACGAAGCACTGGATAACGACGCCCTCATTAACGAGGACTACCGCGGCATTCGCCCTGCCCCGGGTTACCCCGCCTGCCCGGAACACACCGAGAAGCGCACGCTGTTCTCGCTGCTCGACGCGACGAAGCACACCACGGTAGAGCTGACCGAAGGCATGGCCATGTACCCCACGGCCGCCGTTTCGGGCTGGTATTTCTCGCACCCGGATAGCCAGTACTTCGTGGTGGGCCGACTCACCCGCGAGCAGGTCGACGATTACGCCAAGCGCAAGGGCTGGGACCGCCAGGAGGCCGAACGCTGGCTGGCGACCAACCTGGATTACGACCCCGATTAATTATCTTCGGGGCCGCCGGGCTTCACGGTTTCCTTCGTGTCCTTATTCTTCAGGTGCGCGAACACGTTGTAGAACGAGACCAGCATCGGAAAGGCCGTCTGGATAATCCCGACCGAATCGTTCTTGCCCCAGATGAAGTAAGCCAGGGTCAGGATGCTGCCGCTGACCGACAGGTACCAGAAGGACATCGGCACGGTGACCTTCTTGTTTTTCTTCGTGGCGTAGAACTGGACGAACCAGCGTGCCGTGAAGAGCAAGGTGCCGAGCAGGCCGATGATCTTCCAGGGCGTGATCGTGATCAGGTGCAGTTCGGTAAGGGCTTCGTGCATGGCGATGTCCGGGGCGGGCGTCCGGCGATTCTAAGGCGTGACGCCTTGCCGGGGGCTTAGGTGGTCGGAACCGGGCAAAAAAAACCCGGCGCGAGGCCGGGTTTTAAAAATTCGATGGTGGGCGGTACAAGGATCGAACTTGTGACACCTGCCGTGTGAAGGCAGTGCTCTACCGCTGAGCTAACCGCCCATCGAGCCGCGAATCATACGGGTTCAGTCAACCCCAGTCAACCAGTCCCCGGGCTGCAGGAGCCCGACGCGGCGTCGCCGGCTTGCGCCGGCAGCTCGACCACGCCAGCGCGGCCGGAGGCCTGGACATCGAAGCGGCGCCCGGTGGCCCGGCCCGTACTTTCACCCACCGTCTCGTTGCCGTGGCGGGCACACAGGAACGCGCTAAACGTACCGATCGTGGATGCCCCGCGGGGGTTGAACGTGATGATTTTCGCCGCGTCGGTGACCATGATAGACACCTTCTGGGCACCCTCATTGATGCGTACGAGCTCGTTCCCTTCCTCGTACGCCTTGCCGGCTGCGGACGCGACGTAAACCAGGTAGCCCGCACTGTAATCCTTCGAATCGGAGCAGCTGGGCTTATCCGCAGTCGCGTTCGTCGACGGGCAGACCGACACGAAGATATTACGGGTGATGGCCGTCGAGCGCGCCATGCGCAGGGTCGTGAGGAACTCGTTGGTGTTGCTGCTGACGTCGTTCCGGCGGACGAAATCGACGAAAGATGGCGCAGCGATGGCCAACAGGATCGCCAGCACCGTGATGGTCACCATCAGCTCGACCAACGTAAAGCCCTGCGCACCGCGACGGCCGCCACTCACTTGGCACCTCCATCGCACCACGCTGCCACGTCACGCTTCGCATTATTGCGCGCGGCCTCCAGTTCGTCCTGGTCCATGCGCCGGGCCGAGGTCGGGTCGCTGCTGTTCACCACCATCGCACTGCCGGCCACCGTAGAGGCATTCGCCTTCGCGTTTTCGCAGTTCCGCGTGCGTGCGGCCGTTTCGGCCGAAGCCAATTTCGCATCGGAACCCGCTGCCGGCTGCGGCTGCCCCGGGGTTGCCGCCTGCGACGAAGGCACGGCCGCTTTCGCGTTGAGCCGCATATGGCTGGCGTTTTCGTTCGGCGGCGGCTGGTCGGCGTAATGGACGACGCCCGAGCTATCGGTCCACTTGTAGACGTTGGTGCTCTGTGCCGATACGGCCGAAGACACGACCGCGCTCAGGAGGACGATAGCGGCTAAGTGCTTCATGAGCGGTTCCAGCAGGCGGGATCGTTGGCGGTGGAGCCGGTGGAACCGCGTACGCCCAGGTTGGTAAGCGTCAGCGTCTGGCACGCGGTGTCGTCCTTTTGCTGAGCACCCTCTGCGGTCGCCCTCACGGTATATCCCGTCGACGACGCCGACGGGATATCGATGCTGTACAACTCACCGGCCATGGTGCTTTGCGCGTTCAGCTTGGTGAGATCGTTCGTGTACGCATTGTTCGAGTAGTAGAAACGCTCCTGTCGGGCGCCAAGATCGGACAATACCGACTGCGCGTCCACGCGATGCGAGCGCACCACGTAGCGGCGGTATTGCGGAATAGCCACGGCCGCCAGGATCGAGATGATCAGCACCACGATCACCAGCTCCAGCAAGGTGAAGCCGCGCGCTTTCAGGCTACGAAGGTTGCGTTCCATCACTTGTTCCCCAGGGGTTCGCGCCAGGACGTCTCGCCGCTAGTCACCGGATTAAGCGTCGCCACGTCCTTACAGACGATGGCACCCGTCGACGTCTGCGTGCAGGCCGTCACCGTCTTTGAGCCATTGCGGTCCGACGTGTTGTCACCCGCATGCAGGGACGGCGGCGCCGGCATGCCCTGGCCAAGCGACATCGAGTCGGAAATGCGCCCGTTGGAGCCCGTGCCGAAGATCGGCGCCGTCGGCGAGGCCGTGCCCGTCTTGTAGTTGCTACCGATCAGGTACGACGCGCCAAGGCCCGTGCAGATCGACGTACCCGGGATATAGGTCGCGGTCAGCAGGATGTCGCCCAGCAGGGTCTGGGCACTCACCACGCGCTCGGACGGGTTGGTGCTGTTGACCTGGAGATTCCGGTACCAGCCGGCGACGCCCGACGAATCGAAGATCGCCTGCAGCGCATCAAAGGTAGCGGTGCCCTTCGGGATGAGTGGGTTGTCGTCGGTGCCGGTGATGGACTGGTTCGCGAAGATGTTCAATCCCGTCACGTTGACGAGGTTAGACAGCGTCACCTTGGTACTCGCCTGCGGATCGCCACTCGTCAGCAACGACGTATCGATCAAGCCAAAGATGCGCTGCTGCCCTGCGGTAGCCTTGTCGGTAGAGCTGAACAGTCGGCCGGTACCGAAGAACGCCATCGGCGCGCCGCGGTCGTTGCGGGCCAGCGTCGGGCGAACAGTCACCGGCATGCCAGCTGGCGCGAGCGTCGCATCCGACATGTTCAACATCAGCGAAGCGGTCCAGTTCGCCGGCGCAGGATCACCATTGATGGCGATCTTCCAGAAATGCCCGCCAAACTCGCTGTTGTTCGAGCCGCGATCGAAGACGCTGCCGAAGTAGAACGCCTCGGCCTTGTCGTCGAGATTGAAGTCCGAAGCGATCAGATCGCCTGCGAAGCTGGTCTTGCCGACTTCGTTCACCGTACCGAGATCAAACACCTTCGGGTTGATGGCCGGCGTGGCGGCGGTAAGGTCCGCCATGTCATAGACATTCACCTTCAGGTTCTGGGTCGAACCGACGCGAGTGATGTCCGTCGGGCCAGAACCAAGAGCGAGGAAGAACTTGTTCGGCGCATCCTTCGCATCCGACGGGTCGCGAACCACGGCCATCGCGGGTGCGGACGTCGTCCATGTACCCGGGAAGCTGAGCTCCGCCAACACGCGAGGCTGGGCCTCCGGATTGGTCACATCGAGCACGACGTAAGACGACTGCGCCGTGAACGGCTTCGGGTCCTTCGTATCGGTCGACGTCGGTACCGTGATCGAACCACCACCCAGGCGGAACGGCACCACCAGCACCGTGCCCCAACCATTGATGTGCACCGTGTCATCGGGCGTGAAGGTCTTCACGTCGAAGGCGACCGGGCTGCCGTCCACGTAGTACGTGTGCGAGTAGTTCGGATCCGTCAGCCAGCGCAGGTGCGGTAGTTCATTGCCCGGTACATACGCCCACACCTCGGCACCGAGCGGGTGCGCGGTCATTGCCTTGACCACCGTGTCGGCAACGTTGTGGTTGGTCGCGGTGCACACCGCGCCAGAGGGCTGGGTCGTGAAGCGCTGGCAGCTCGTGTTGTAGAAGCCGCCATTGAAGGCATGGATCATGCCGTCGTTCGCGCCCACGTAAACCATCTGGCGACGGTAGCGGTAGTAATCGCGGAAGGCGGCGTACGAACTGTCGTTGTACAGGAGGTCATACGATTCGGAGGGCGCCCCGACAGCCAGCGGCGTCGAGTTAACAATATCGCCAAGGCGCGCGACACGACCCAGCTGCGCCGTCGCCGTGCCGAAATCGACCGTGCGGTTGCGCATGCCCGAGACTTCTACACCACGGATCCAGCTGATGATGTTTTGCGCTTCTGCGGCCGTATTGGTGTTGAGGTAGCGGAAGTTGTTCGAGTTAAAGGACGTCTTGCCCGCGGAATCCCAGGCAAACGGCACGACTTCACCGGCATCCACCTTGCCGTTGAGGTTTGAGTCGATCCACGTGAAGACATACCGACCGTTTGCCGGGGTCTCGGCGGTGGTATACGTGCGCTGGGTACCCGCGACCATGGCGGGGTCGAACAACTGGGTGCGCACGTTCCACAGCGTATTGAGATCACTGAGTTCCACGATCGTGGAGCCCGATGGAATGAACGTGTCATTGCTCGACGACGAGAAGCGGTTAGCCACCGTCTTACCGCCACCGGTCTGGTAGGTATACGTGATGACCGGGTCGGTGTTGTAGTCGTCGAGCTGCCCGTTGTGGTTGCCATCTTCGCGCAGCAGGCCGTGCTGGTCGGTCCACAGGCCGGTCAGCGAGCCAATCCAGGTCGCGCGACGGCCCGACGTATCGGTACGCTCACCTTCGTAGAGGGCCTGGTACGTCACGCCAGTGCCGTTGGCACTTGTCGCTACCGTGGCAGCCGCCGTACCCGATGCCACCTTCGCGAGGATCTTGCGGAAGAGCGCATCCAGCGAGGTCTGCAGCTTGCCCGGATCGGTGACGAGGAAGTAGTTATCCGGTACGCCGCCGTTGCCTGCGCTGCTCCACTTGGTGATGTCATTCGGATCCGCGTCGTTCGCCGGGGTATCCGTGCCGTCCGGCTTGGTGGGATCCGCGCGGAAGCCACCCCACTTCGCGGCGTAAAGCAGCGGATCGCTCAACGCAGACGCATTGGTGCTGCCCACCTTGTAGACACCCACCGTCGCAGGGTCGGTGACCTGGCAGTTATTGCAACCACCGCCGTTATCGATGACGCCATTGCCCAGCAACGAATTGCCGCTCGTGTCCTGGACCTTGATGCTCGTGGGATCCTTGTACTGGAAGTTATAGATCCCCGAATGGAAGTGCGGACCATCCTGGGTCGTGCCCGAAATGACGTAGCCGAAGCCCTGCCCGTTGGTCGTCGAGGCAGCCACCGGCTTGGTCGTGATCTTCACCGTGTCCTTGGTGATCTCATAGGTGATGGTGCCCCACATGTCCTGGTCGTAATCACCACCGGCGAAGCTGTCTTCCCAAACCGCGTAGAACTTGCCGCTGTTGGTTGTCGCCGTCGTGGTCTGGCTCAGGATCTTGAAATCAACCAGCTGACCCCCGCCGATACCATTTCCCACCTTCAAGCGGTAAGCGGGAATGATGGTGATGAACTGGCTCTTCGAGCCAGGGACCGCGATGCGGATCGTCGGCGTATTCGTCGCCAGCTGCACGCCGAAGGTGTTCACCTTGAGCGATGTGCGGTCGTCGGCCGGCACGATGTCCTCGTTCGTCGACGGATCCTTGCCGAGGTCCATGATCCGGTTGATGTGCGCGCCGTATGCCGCGCCCGCCATCAGGTACCCGCCTTGCAACGCCGGCGACTCGGGGCAGATGCCGTAAGCCGCGCTCAGGCCGGAAATGGTCTTCGCCGAGCACAGCGAATCCTGCGTACCGTTGGTCACGTTACCCACGAACCAGGAATTGCCGTTGATGCCCTCTCCCGTGCCGACCAGGTCGGTCCAGGCTGAGACGCTCCGCCCGGTATTCAGGTCATCGAAGCCCGTTGTCTGGTCGGTATCGTAGCTCAGCGAGCTCGCGTTGAAGTTAATGACGTTCAGCGCAGCACAGAAGTTGGCCTGGGTGACGGGCTTGTTCCACGTCGCGACGGTCAGGCCGATCGTGGCGTCTTCGGTACCGGATTTGAACGCATCGTTCGGCGCTGCCTTGCCGGCCAGGTAACGCAAGGTTTCAATATAGCTTTCCGCCATCGGGTTACCCCACGACGAGCAGTTACCTTCTTTAACGTAGCCTGACGGAGGACTGGCGGCCGAGGAAATGCCGATCTGCTGGTACGTACAACCGTTGGCGCCGGTCGCGCCGTAGTTGTTGCCGTTGTTATAAAGGTACCCGTAGATGCGAAGCGCGTTGACGTTCTTGATGATGCCCTTGATACCGCTATCGGTACGAATGACGCCCGTGGCCGGGTCGATTTCGTTGGAGATAAAGTCGCCCGTGTTCGTACCCGCATCGGGAAGCGCCGCACGCAGCACGCCGCCCGATGCATTCTTGTCGAAGCTCGGCGTCACCAGGCCAAACTTGATCGTGCCCGCCTCACCGTACTTTTGCAGGAGGCCCACCGGTTTGAGTGTCGGCGTCGCGGCCTTGTCGTCCGGATACTTCTTGCAGTTCTCGGCACCAAGGAGGTTGGCGACGCAGACACGCACGCGAGCGTTGAGCTGCGCCCAATCCGTACCGTTAACACCGGTGTTTGCAGGATTTTCGGCCGCCGAACTCAAGCCGGAAAAAGCATAACGGTTGCCGTTACTAAAGAGGCCGTCAGCGAAGCCACCCTGCGCCACTGAAGCCTCGCTACGCCACTGGCATTGCTTGCTTTCGTTCGACGCCCAAAGCGCCATGTCACCCACGGCGACACGAATCAACGGGGCGGACGTATCGCCCTGCGACGTGGTCGGGCTGTTGGTTCCCACGGGAGTCGTGTTGCAGAAGCTGATACCACCCTGGCGCGTCAGGTTGGTTACCTTCCACGACGACATGCCGCCCAGGATTTTCAGGCAGCTATCGACCGTACCGCACGAGGCAGCCAGGCTGCCGCTGAACATCCCTGCCTGAACGCGAAATTCGGCGCGGTCCTTGTTGGCATTGGTGACGTAGGACGAATCGGCGCCAGCAAGCCACTTGCCGTTACCATCCTGCCACGAGTAGTTGAGGTACCGAAGCGGCGCATCAAGCGTCAACGTGCCCGCCGTGCTCGTACCTTCGAAACGGAACTGATCACCGGGCTGCCCCGCAAGGGCTCCGGGAAATTTCTTCGTGCGAAGGAGCCAGTAATTATTACTATTTTCGCTGTAGGTGCCGTTACCGGAGTAGAAGATATCGCCCACTTTTGAGGTCGAATACGCGGCGACCGCCGTAGGGCTGAACGTCGTGAGCTGATTGATGTCCGAGCCGTTGTAGTACTTCGCGAACGAGTGCGCATCCATCGGAAGGTGCGCGCGTTCGAGGATCGTCTTGCCGGTTGACGAAGCATCATCGGTGGAACGATAGCCGCCGTAAAGAATCTGGCGAACTTCGTCCATACGGGTCATCGACACCCAGTTCAGGAAGTTGCCCGACCACGCAGATGTGCAGTAATGACCCGTGGCCAACGCCGAAGGCGAGAAATAGCCATCGGTAGCGCTGTACGTATAGCACTTGGTGTTATCGAAGTAGCCCGCGTAATTGACGGAATTCTTGTAAGTCGTGTCGATCACCTGATCGTTGTCAAGATCGGTGAAGTCGTTATACGCCTTGTAAAACAACTGGTGGTCACGCGAGAGGTTCAGCATGACGAGCGGCGCGGCACCCGCGACGCCCAGCGGCGGATCCACCGCGTAGGCACCTGCCTGCTGGTTGGTCGGCGAGATCGAGGTGGCGTGGGCTTCGGGCACGCCGGCGAACAGCGTGCCGACGATCGCGGCAAACGCGCCAGCGAACAATCCGGATCGGGTGAGGCGAAAAAGATTCATCACTAGTCCTTGGGCGATCAGTTACGGATCGTCTGCTCGTATTGCGTATGCGTGATCGCGACACCGTTACCCGGCACCTGCGCGACACTGCGAATTTCGAAGTACAAGGCTGCCCCACCGCCCGCCGAGCCGATGCCCAGGCCACGGTAACCGGCCGCCTGCGCACCACCCGCACCCGACTTGAGCACGGAACCATCCGGCACCACGGCGATCTGGGCCGTCATGTTGGCCGAGCACGTGGACGACGACGAATCGCAGACGGCCAGCACTACATCGGGGTGCCAGGTCGTCGCGTCATACAGGGTTTCCTTCGGCAGCGTGCCGCCAGCGCAGGCCCCCTGCAGGGGGCCGTAGAAGAGGCTTACCTTCCCTTCGCAGTCCTTCTGCAGCGCCGTCGCCAGCTTGCTGTAGAGCGTCGGGGCCATCTGCGTGCTGAAGGTGAACTCCGAATCGTTCACCGTGCCGCCCATGGCGCTCGGCCAGCCGCGTTCAAACACGTGCTGGTCAAACAGGGACAGTGGCACGCTGCGCAGGGCTTCCGATGCCTCAAACGCTTCTTCGTGGCGAGCCGTGTTCGAACCCAGGCGCATCTCGACCAGGGTGCCGCGCATGGCCATCACGGCCACGATCGAAAGGATCAGCAGGAAAACCATGCCGATGAAAAGCGCGATACCGCGCTGTGCATGCATGGCGTGGTGGCGTGGCATGGGCATTATCCCCTCACCCGGTTACGGAGGAGCACGACCTGCTGGCTGAGGATGCGTGCGTACTGTTGGGGCTGGTCGCCATAGGCGCCGGAAAGTGCCTTGCTGCAACCGTTTGTGACGGCTGTATCCGGGTAAGAGACCGCGCCGGTATCGTCGATCTTGTAGGCACAGTGCCCGGTCAGGTCGAACTCGCCCGAGTGCTTGATCGACATGTCGCGCGATGCGGCGCGTGCCACGAACGTCGTCCGCACCTGGGTCACGTTCTGCCAGTCGGTCGTGGCGGCGGGCCCGAACGCGGTCTGCCCCGGCGGGTTCGCGCCGTTATCAACCCGCGAGGCGTATTCGAAGGAGAGCTGTTCAATACCATCCACGACCACTTCGGAAACGAGCTTGCCCGTGGCGTCCATGCGCATCCGTACCAGCGATGGTGAGGGCGCGCCGCCATCCGAGGTAGCGCTGCACTTGTCAGCCCCTCCCAGGTCAGCGCACGGACGCAGGTAGTACATCTCGAACTGATAGGGGTATACGTAGCGACCAGACGTGACCGAAAGCGGTGCGGCGGGTACGGCGGCATCCTTGCGGAACAGCGCCGCCTGCTGGCCAAGGCCTGCCACGAGGAACACGCTCGTGGTGTTGGGCACGGCGCTGGCGTCGCCATTGAAATCCTGCGTATCGGGACCCTTGTCCGGGTCGTAGCCGATCACATCGGCATAGCGCACCACGAGGACATCGGAGCCCTTGACGTAGTTCGCCGGGTCCACGCAATCCTTGATCGGAAAGTCTTCACCGCCGTCGTAACCGTAGACACCATTCTGCATGGCGCCGGGGCCAACGCTCATGACGAATGCGCCGTTGCAGTCGCCATCACCGCCAATGCCGGCGGTATCCGTCAGGGCCGTGATCTTGTCGGGCTTGGTACCACCCCAGAAATCCGCCATGCGCAACGACCACGAAAGCCTTGCCGAAGCGAAGCGGATGTTTTCCTGGTTGAAATTGTTCGACTGCTGCAAGGTGAAGGCCTGCCGGCTGGCCATAAGCACGCTGACAAGGCCGCCGACCACGATCAGGCCAATGACCAGCGCGATCATCAGTTCGACAAGGGAGAAGCCCGACTGTTTACGCATGGTGTGGGGCCTCATTGCAGGTACGTGAAGCTGTAGGACTGGCTGGCGCTGGCATCCGCGTTATCCGCGACGCCGGTCCATGAGACGCGGATGACCAACGTGCCCAACGAGGCGTCCTTGGTCACCGTGGCGACCTTGCCGCCAGTCGGCGGCGGGGGGAGGTTGGCGGCCAAGGCGAGTTGCCAGCAGGCCAGGTCGCGCTTGGCGACGTCGGCCGGGGTCGTCAGGTTGGTCGTGGCGCAGTCGTCCTTCGAATAGGTCTTCGACCCGTCGTACAGGTAGGCGCTAGCGCTGCCATCGGCGGGGATCGCGACCGACGCATTGGCCCGCATGGACTCGGCGAGGCTGCGAGCCAGCACGATGGCGGCGGTCCGCGAGCTCGAATCCTTGGTGAACTGCGCGCCGCGCATCTGCAGCATGGCAATACCGAGCAGGCCAACGCTGAAGACCAGCACGGCGACCATGACTTCGATAAGCGACACGCCGCGCTCGGCGCGCAGCGTCGTGATATGGGCCACGTTGGCTCCCCCCAACCTTTCGGACAGATGCAACGTAGCTCGTCTGATCGGGAATGCCAGCGCGCGCCGACGTGCGGTCAGAGAATGCCGATAAGCGGTAGGCGGCCGCCCAAGGCCATTGCCATGAGGCCGTAGCCCGGGAATAACACGACGGTCACGACCCGGCCGCGAAAATACCCCGGTCCCGCAGGAGTGCCCGACCGTGCTAGCGCAATACGTCCACACCGCCCATGAAGCGCTCTACCGCATCGTCAGCCATGGCCGGCGTTGGCGAGCACTGTGCGCCGACCAGGAGTTGGGCCGGTTCGATACGGCCGACGAAGCGGTGCGCAGCCTGCGTGAAACCCAGCCGGCCGCCCGCCTGCCACGCCGGTTGGCGGATTGGCGCTTCCTGCCCGCCGGCGCGCTTGCCCACCTGCCGCCGCCGACCCCGTCGGCACTGGCCCGGCTGGCCAGCGCCGCCTAAGGTCAGCTCTGCTCGATCAGTGCATCAACTGCCTGCTCGGCGTGCCGGAGCAGGTCGTCCACGGAATCACAGTCCCTCAACGCCGGGGTAGCGTCTTGCGCACCCACGTTAAGGACTTCCGCCCCGCCCTGTATAACGGTGTAGCCCGTCTCGCTACAGAGGATTTCATAGCCCCGGTAGCGGTGCACTGGATGATCCATGAGGTTCCACTCGTGGTTAGGCGAGCCGGCGCTGCCCGTCCTGCCGGCTGGCCAGCAGTGTAAGTACCGCAGCGATGAACGCCCCGTGTTCCCACGCCCGGGCGGCATGCACGTTTCAGGCAAAACGCAGCGCTCGGTTCAGCTGGGGCGTTGCCACTCACGTGCCAGCATGGCGTAGATCACGTCATCCACCCATTCCCCGCGGAAG
Source organism: Luteibacter aegosomaticola (assembly GCF_023078475.1). Taxonomy (NCBI): domain Bacteria; kingdom Pseudomonadati; phylum Pseudomonadota; class Gammaproteobacteria; order Lysobacterales; family Rhodanobacteraceae; genus Luteibacter; species Luteibacter aegosomaticola. The sequence goes on from NZ_CP095741.1 coordinate 3,595,134, forward strand.
AAATAGCTTTCCACGTGATGGGCTTCCTGGCGAAACCCGAGCGAGCGCAGCAGCGCGATGCTCGCGACATTCCTTGGGTCGACGGAACCGACGGACCGGCGGTAACCCCATTCCCTGAACGCGAGATCGAGCATGGCGGCCATGGCTTCGCGGGCGTAGCCCCTGCCCTGCCGATCCGGCCGCAGCGATAGCCCAAACTCGATGGGATCGTTCGTCGACGCCGGGAAGTGCACGCCCAGATCCCCGACCAGTTCACCCGTGATGCGGTCGCGCACGGCAAGCTGGCACCACGAATCCTTCGTACCGAATGGCAGTTCCAGCTGCCCATCGATGAAGGTTTCGGCCTCGGCGAGGCTGGCCGGTTTCCAGCCCTGGTAGCGGGCCACGGCATCGTCACCGCGGTACCCAAACAACACGGGTGCATCACCCGGTTCCAGCCGATTCAGGCGCAGGCGCGCCGTGTCGATCGCCATATCCTGTGTCGCTTGCATGCATCCCTCGCACATGTTTTTACGCAGCTGTTACCCAAAAACCGCCCGTGCCGGGCAGCGTTTTTACGCATCCCACCAAGATACTGGCCGCACCTTTCCAAGGGAACACCACCGATGTCGATCCTCGTGATCACAGGCCCGTGCGGCGATGCACAAGGTGCGCCGCTCGCCGATGCAGCCATGTGCAGGTTGTGGGAGCGCGCGCAGTCGGCCGGCGTGGACCTGTGCTGGCGGCCGTGCAGGGACTTCGCCGAACTGGGCAGCTGCCTGAGCGCCAGCAATGATGCGGAGCTTGTGTTGCTCGATGTGGATGCCGACATGGTGCCGGCCAGCCAGGTGGCCTGCGTACGCGAGGCACTGTCTGCCCTGCCCGTCCCATACATCGAGATCCACGATGACAGCCGGGAAACCGATGCCTGCGCGCTCGCGCCGGGGCACCCTTCGCTGGTGAGCGTGGTGGTGCCGGGCGATGCGGCCGCGGGCTATGACATGGCGCTGTCGATCGGGCTGCGTTACCTGGCCCAGGGAGCACGCGCCGCAGCGTGATCTGGCAGGACTGGATCGCGCGCAAGCGCGCTCCTACAGGGCAAAAAAAAACCCGCGCTAGCGGGTTTTTCCATTGCTTCCACGAACGCGCCACGGCAATCGGGGAAGTGTTTGGTGCCGGAAATAGGAATCGAACCTACGACCTCATCATTACGAATGACGCGCTCTACCAACTGAGCTATTCCGGCGAGACGCGGAATTCTAGGGGACATGAGCCCCCTGTGCAAGGCCTCAGGAGGCCAGGCGCAATTCCTTGGGCAGCGCGAACGTGATGCTCTCGGCCTCGCCATCCAGCTCGCTGACCGAGCCGGCGCCCCACGATTGCAGGCGGGCGATGACTTCCTTCACCAGCTTCTCGGGTGCGGAGGCACCTGCAGTGACGCCGATACGGGTCCTGCCCTCAATCCAGGCCTTCTCGATGTGTTCCGCGCCATCGATGAGATAGGACGGAACGCCCTGCTTCTCCGCCAGCTCGCGCAGGCGATTGGAATTGGAGCTGTTCACGGAACCGACGACCAGCACGAGGTCGACCGCATCGGCCAGGCGACGCACGGCGTCCTGGCGGTTCTGCGTGGCGTAGCAGATATCGTCCTTGCGCGGACCTTCGATGGAAGCGAACTTGGCGCGCAAGGCCTTGATGATGGCGATGGTGTCATCGACCGACAGCGTCGTCTGGGTGACGAAGGCGAGCTTTTCCGGCTGGCCGGGCACCAGTTCCGCCACGTCCTCGACCGATTCGACCAGATAGATATTGCCCGGGTTGCCCCGGTTCCACTGCCCCATCGTGCCTTCCACCTCGGGGTGGCCGGCGTGGCCGATCAGGACCACGTCGTGGCCCGCGCGACCCAGGCGGGCGACCTCCATATGCACCTTGGTGACCAGCGGGCACGTGGCGTCGAAGACGCGCAGGCCACGGCGGTCGGCTTCCTCACGGACGGCCTTGGGCACGCCGTGGGCGCTGAAGATAACGGTGGAGTTATCCGGCACTTCGTCGAGCTCTTCGACGAACACGGCGCCATCGGCGCGCAGGCGCTCGACGACGTAGCGGTTGTGCACCACTTCGTGGCGGACGTAGATCGGCGCGCCGTATGACTCGAGCGCACGCTCGACGATGGCGATGGCGCGATCGACGCCGGCGCAGAAGCCGCGGGGGTTAGCGAGGAGGATATCCATGCTGGCGATTATCGCATGGGTGCGGGGGGATCGCGCGCAAGCGCGCTCCTACCGGGCTTTGGGCTGGAACAGGCTGAACACGATGAGGCCGGCCGCGCCGACGGAAATGGCGCAATCGGCCACGTTGAACACCGGGAACGGGTAGCTACCGAGATAAACCTGGATGAAATCGGTGACCTTGGCGGCGTATACGCGGTCAATGAGATTGCCCAGTGCACCGGAAATGATCATCGCCAACGGGACGGCCGTACGCCAATCGCGGCGCGGGGTACGGGAAAGCCACACCGCCAGCACGGCACTGATACCCACGGCCAGCGCAGCGAAGAACCAGCGCTGCCAGCCTGCGCTGTCCGCCAGGAAACTGAACGCGGCGCCCGTGTTGAACGTGAGCGTCCAGTTCAGGATGCCGGGAATGACCGGGTGCGGCGTCTCGGCCGGCTGCAGCGCGACCAGCGCCCACCACTTGGTGAGCTGGTCGGCCACGATCAGGCCCAGGGTGAGCCAGAGCCAGCTAAGCGCGTTGGGGCGGGGTCGTTCAGTCATTCAGAAAGCCAGTAGATAAGTTAACCCCCGCTGGTTTAGAACCAGCGGCGGTCTTCGCCAGGGCCGGCCACGTTTTCAACGCAACGGCCGCAGATTTCCGGGTGGGCCGGGTCGTGGCCCACGTCGGGCTGGTGCTGCCAGCAACGAATGCACTTGGCCCAATCGGTGACGGCGGCGGACACGTAGACCTCGCCCTCCTCCAGCTCCACCTTTTCGGCGTTGGCCGGACGACCTTCGAGCGGCGCCAGCACCACGTCGGAGGTGATGAAGAAGAAGCGCAGCTCGCTGGCCGACTCCGCCAGCGCCGACTGCGTAGCGAGGTCGGCATGCAGCGTGATCGTGGCATCGAGCGAAGCGCCGATCTGACCCGCCTTGCGCATACCTTCAAGCACGCGCGATGCGGTCTCGCGAATGGTGAGCAGCTTGCTCCACCACGCACGGCTCTCCGCATCCTGGCGCACGTCGAGGCCTTCGTAGAAGGTCTCGAACAGCACGGATTCGCCACGCGAGCCTGGCAGATGCTGCCAGATCTCTTCGGCCGTGAAGCTCAGCATAGGCGCGATCCAGCGCACCATCGCCTCGGCGATCCGGTACATCGCGCTCTGCGCGCTGCGACGGCCACGGCTTTCCGTCGGCATCGTGTACAGGCGGTCCTTCGTGACGTCGAGGTACAACGCGCCGAGCTCCGTGGTGCAGAAGTTCTGCACACGCTGGACGATCTCGGGGAAGTCGTAACGCTCGTACGCCGCAATGATGGCGGCCTGCGTGTCGGCGGCCTGCTGCACGGCCCACTGGTCGAGCGGCAGGCAGGCGTCCGTCGCAAGGAGATCCTTGTCCGGGTTGAAGCCGTCGAGGTTGCCGAGCAGGAAGCGCGCGGTGTTGCGAATGCGGCGGTAGGTATCCGCCACGCGCTTCAGGATCTCGTCCGACAGCGACATTTCGTTGCGGTAGTCGGTCGAGGAGATCCACAGGCGCAGGATGTCCGCGCCCAGGGTCTTCATGATGTCCTGCGGCTCGATGCCGTTGCCCAGCGACTTGGACATCTTGCGGCCCTGCGCATCCACGGTGAAGCCGTGGGTCAGCACATGGTCGTAAGGCGCCCGGCCGTGGATGGCAGCCGAGGTGAGCAGCGACGACTGGAACCAGCCGCGATGCTGATCCGAGCCTTCGAGGTACATGACCTTGTATTCGCTGGCGTTGCCCGCCTGCAGCTCGGGGCGCTGGCCCACGACCGCGAAGTGGCTTACGCCTGAGTCAAACCACACGTCGAGGACGTCGGTGACCTTTTCGTACTTGTCGGCGTCATCGCCCAGCAGTTCGCGCGGATCCAGGGTGAACCAGCTATCGATGCCCTCGTGGGCGACCTTCTGCGCCACCTTCTCCATGAGCGGCACGGAATCCGGGTGCGGCTCGTGGGTGTTCTTGTCGACGAACAGCGTGATGGGCACGCCCCAGGTGCGCTGACGCGAGATGCACCAGTCCGGGCGGCCTTCGACCATGCCGCGGATGCGTTCTTCGCCCCATGCGGGCACCCAGCGCACGCTCTTGATCGAGGTAAGCGCGGTATCGCGCAGGCCGGCCGTTTCCATGCCGATGAACCACTGCGGCGTGGCGCGATAGATCACCGGCGTCTTGTGGCGCCAGCAATGCGGGTAGCTGTGGGTGAGCTTCGCGAACGCCAGCAACACGCCGCGCGAGCGCAGCAAGTCAACGATGGCGTCGTTGCCCTTCCAGATGTGCATGCCGGCGAAGGTGACGTCACCCGCGAGCGGCAGGTCGGCGCGATATACACCGCGGCCATCCACGTAATTCAGCGTGCCGATGCCGTACTGCTGGCCCACGGCAAAGTCTTCCGCGCCGTGGTCGGGCGCGGTATGGACGGCACCGGTACCGTCCTCATCCGACACGTGGTCGCCGAGGATGATGGGCACGTGCTTGTCGTAGAACGGGTGCTTGAGCTGCTGGTTCTCCAGCGCCGCGCCCTGCTTGCGGCCGAGCACGACCACATCGCCTTCCACGCCATAACGGGCGAGCGCCTTCTCCGCGAGCGCCGACGCGATCACGAGCAGGACGCGCTTGCCGTCGCGCGACGGGCCTTCGACCAGCGAGTATTCGATTTCGCCACCCAGCGAGACGGCCTGGCTGGACGGCAGCGTCCACGGGGTCGTGGTCCAGATGGGCACCGCGATGATCGCGTCACCCACCTCAACACCGAACTCGGCACCCATTTCCTTCGGATACACGGCGTCGTACGCCACGTCCACGGCGGGCGAGGTCTTGTCGGCGTATTCGATCTCCGCCTCGGCCAGCGCCGAGCCGCAATCGAAGCACCAGTACACCGGCTTGGCGCCGCGCACCACGTGGCCGTTATCGACGATGCGCGCCAGCGCGCGGATCATGTCGGCTTCGTAGGTGAAATCGAGCGTGCGGTACGGCTTTTCCCAGTCACCCAGGACACCAAGGCGCTTGAAGTCGGCGCGCTGCAGGTCGATCTGCGCAAGCGCGTATTCGCGGCACTTCTGGCGGAACGCGGCGGCATCGAGCTTGTCGCCCGCTTTGCCGAACTTCTTTTCGATCGCGATTTCAATCGGCAGGCCGTGGCAATCCCAGCCCGGCACGTAAGGCGCACGGTAACCGGCAATCAGCTTCGACTTGACGATGACGTCCTTCAGCACCTTGTTGACCGCATGGCCAAGGTGGATGGCGCCGTTCGCATACGGCGGGCCGTCGTGCAGCACGAACACCTTGTCGCGGCCGGCGGTCTTTTCCTGGATCTGCTGGTAGCGGCCCACCCGCTCCCAATTCGCCAGCCAGTTCGGCTCGCGCTTGGGCAGGTCGCCGCGCATCGGGAATTCCGTCTGCGGCAGGTTGATCGTGTTCTTGTAGTCCTGGGTCATCGCTGGCAACCGTGGTATGTCATGCATCGGCAAGGATGGGGTTCATCCCCAGAGCCTTCCGGGCGTCCTTTTCATCCTGCCGCATCTGTACGGTCAGGGCTTCCAGGCCGTCGAATTTTTCTTCATCCCTGAGCTTGCGGACGAACTCCACGCCGATGCGCTGGCCGTAGAGATCGCCGGAGAAATCGAACAGGTGCGCTTCGAGCAGGGGCTCGCGCACTTCGTTCACCGTGGGGCGGAAGCCCAGGCTGGCCACACCGGGCCAGCTGCACGGGCCGTCGCCAATGCCAATGCGCACGGCGAAGATGCCCTGGATGGGGCTCACGCGGTCGCGCAGGTGGATGTTGGCGGTGGGGTAACCGAGTTCGCGCCCGAGCTGCTTACCGTGCTCCACGTGGCCGTCGATGACGAACGGGCGGCCCAGCAGCGTCGTGGCATCGGCGAAGCGACTCTCGGCCAGCAGCGTACGGACCTTCGACGACGACACCCGCTCGCCATCCACCAGCACCGGCGCCACGGCATGGGCGGTGAAGCCCAGCTCGGTACCCATGGCCTGGAGCAGCGCGAAATCGCCGCCGCGGCGATGGCCGAAGCGGAAATCCTCGCCCACCCATACCTCGCGGGCGGCCAGGCGGCCGACGATCACCCTGCGCACGAAATCCTCGGCGGACATCTGGGTCAGGGCTTCGTCAAAGCGCAGGGAGAGCAGCTCGACGATACCGGCGGCGGTCATGCCTTCCGCCTTTTCGCGGACGCCGGAAAGACGCGGCACGGGCTCCTTCGAGAAGAAGGCGCGCGGCAGCGGATCAAAGGTGATGACGGCAGGCGCCAGGCCCTGTGCCGCGGCGCGCTGGCGCACCTCGGCAAGGATGGCCTGGTGGCCGAGATGCAGGCCGTCGAAGGCGCCGATCGCGACCACGCTGCCCTGCGGCGTGAGGCACGCGCCGTCCACGTCGCGATGGAGTCGCAGCGTCATGCGCGGCCGCCTTGGGGTCGATGCGGAATAAAAGCCATCGGGCCAGTATAGCGGCCCCATTGCGCCGCACAATGCGTGCGCAGCCTTAGCGGGCGCGGAGCTCGTTAGGGCGGAAACCCATGGCGAAGAGGGCCGCCACATACGAGCCGCCGCCGGCACAAACCAGCACGGCCAGGCGCCCTACTCGCGTCCACTTCTCGACCCCACTCCACTCCGGCCAGACGTACAGGCCAGCCAGAAGCACGGCGGACATCACGGCACAGGCGACGGCGAGGCGGAGGATATGCCGGGGCCAGCCGGGCTGGCGCTCGTAGACGCCTGCCTTCCCCAGCCAGCGCCAGAGCAGACCCAGGTTGATATAGCTGGCGATGGCGCTGGCCATGCCCAGGGCCATGTGCAGGCCCGGGATCGTCGCGATGGCCTGCAGCCAGGAACCGTCCTTCTGCGCCGGGGTGCCCCACAGGGTGACCAGCAGGGCCAGGCACAGCACGTTAAGGACCATGTTAGAGACCAGCGAAGCCACGCCAGCGCGCACCGGGGTCTTCGTATCCTTGCGGGCGTAGAACGCCGGAAGCACCACCTTCACCATGGCGAATGCCGGCAGGCCAAAGCTGAGGGCCGTGATCGACAGCGAGGCCATCTTCGTATCGAACGCGGTGAACCGGCCGTTCTGGAAGATCGTGGCCACCAGCGGGAACGAAAGGATCATCAGGGCGAACATGGCCGGCACCGCGATCAGCAGCGTGGTCCGCAGGCCCCAGTCGAGGGCGCGGGAGAACCCGTCCCGATCGCTGGCCACGTGGTGGCGTGAGAGCGAGGGCAGGATCACCGTGCCCAGGGCCACGCCGAACACGCCCAGCGGCAGCTCCAGGAAGCGGTCAGCCTGGGAGAGCCAACTCTGCGAGCCAGCAATCAGCAGCGAGGCGATGATCGTATCCAGCAGCAGGTTGATCTGCGCCACCGAGGAGCCAAACAGGGTCGGCACCATCAGGCGCATGATCCGGCGCACATCCGGCGACTGCCAGCCCCAGCGCGGCAGGGTCAGCAGATCGAGCTGGCGCAGCGCGGGGAGCTGGAATGCCAGCTGGAGCACGCCCGCCACCAGGATCGCCCAGCCCATCGCCATGATAGGCGTGTGCAGCATGGGCGCCAGCCACAGCGCGCCTGCGATCATGCACAGGTTGAGGATCACCGGCGTCAGAGCCGGCAGGCCAAAGCGATGGAAACTGTTAAGCGCCCCGCCGCTCAGCGCCGTCAGCGACACGAACAGAAGGAACGGGAACGTCAGGCGGAGCAGATCGACGGTGAGATCGAACTTGCCTGGCTCGTTGACGGAGCCGGGCGAAAACAGCGTCGTGACCTGGGGCGCGAAGATGATGCCGATGGCCGTCACCAGCAGCAGTACGCCACCCAAGGTGCCCGAGGTCTTCGCCATCAGGTCCTTCAGATCCCCGTGCGTGCGGGTTTCCTTAACCTCGGTGAAGACCGGCACGAAAGCCGTGGAAAAAGAGCCCTCGGCGAAGAGCCGGCGCATGAAGTTCGGGATGCGGAACGCCACGAAAAACGCATCGGTGGCCGCGTTGGCGCCGAACGAATGAGCGATCGACATATCGCGGACCAGGCCGAGCACACGCGAAACCATGGTCATGCTGCTGAAGGACAGCATGCTGCGTAAGAGGCTGGGGGCTTTCATCCGTACCTGGGGCTGCCGGTAAACCGCTAGTTTGACAAAGGCGGGCGGGCGCGGGACAGTCCTCATTCTGAATTTTCCCGGGCAGTCCGGGAGAGCGCTCCCGGCCGGGCTTCCCGCGGGGGGCTAACCTATTGACGCAGCCCCATTTTGGCCGCACAATGGGCGTCTTTTTTAAAACCCACCGAACTCTGGAGCTTTACCTTGGCCAACATCAAGTCCGCGAAGAAGCGTGCGCGTCAGTCGGAGCAGCGCCGGCTGCGCAACGTCAGCGCGCGTTCCATGGTGCGTTCCGCACTGAAGAAGGTCGTCAAGGCGATCGACGCCAAGGATAAGGCAGCTGCTGCCTCGGCTTACGCCGTCGCCGTGCCGGTCATGGACCGCTACGCCGCCCGTGGCCTGATCCACAAGAACAAGGCTGCTCGTCACAAGAGCCGCCTGAACGCGAAGATCCGCGACCTGGCTTAAAGCCTGCGCGACATCGCTGTTCACAGAAAAGCCGGCGCAAGCCGGCTTTTTTGTTGCCCAACACCCGGGCCGAAACACTGATACACCGGTAGAAGCCCACCCTGTGGGCGACATCTTTCGCCCCACCGCTACAGGCCCTGTGGCGTTATCGCGAACGGCGTCGCCCACAGGGTGGGCTCCTACGGGGCAGGGGTTATTCGCTGCGCATGCGCACGTCGTCGCTGGCTTCCTGATCGAGCTTGCGGGCGGCGCGCTCAGCGTCGAAGAACTGCTGGACCTGCAGGCAGACTTCGCGGGTACCCTGCTGACCGGCGGCGGAGATCAGGAACGACGGGGCCGTCCAGCCGAGGCGGTTCACGATGTCGTTAGCGGCGGCCTCGAGCTCTTCCTCGTCGTCGAACACGTCCATCTTGTTGATGACGAGCCAACGCGGGCGATCGACCAGTTCGGTATCGAAGCTAGCGAGTTCGCGCTCAATGGTCTGCACCTGCTCCACCGGGTCGGAACCGTCGATGGGGCGGATATCCACCACGTGCAGCAGCAGGCTGGTGCGCGAGACGTGACGGAGGAACTGGATACCGAGGCCTGCGCCTTCGGCCGCACCTTCGATGATGCCGGGAATGTCGGCGACCACGAAGCTCTGGTCGGTACCGATGCGCACGACACCCAGGTTCGGGTGCAGCGTGGTGAACGGGTAATCAGCGACGCGCGGGGTCGCAGCCGACACGGCGCGGATAAAGGTGCTCTTGCCGGCGTTCGGGAAGCCCAGCAGGCCCACGTCGGCGAGCAGGCGAAGCTCCATCTTCAGGTCGCGGACTTCGCCGGGCGTGCCCGGGGTAGCCTTGCGCGGCGCGCGGTTCACCGAGCTCTTGAAATGGATGTTGCCCAGGCCGCCACGACCGCCTTCGGCGACCTTCAGGCGCTGGCCGTTGGCGGTAAGGTCGCCGATCACTTCGTCGGTATCGACGTTGGTGACCACGGTACCCACCGGCACGCGGATGGCGATGTCTTCGCCGCCCTTGCCATACATCTGGCTGCCCATGCCGTTCTGGCCGCGCGGGGCCTTGAACTGGCGCATGTGGCGGAAATCGACCAGCGTGTTCAGGCCTTCATCGGCCACCAGCCACACGGAACCACCATCACCGCCGTCGCCACCATCGGGGCCGCCAAACGGAATGAATTTTTCGCGGCGAAAGCTGGCGCAGCCATTGCCGCCGCTACCGGCTGTGACTCGAATCTGGGCTTCGTCGACGAATTTCATGGGGAGAACCTGGGCAGTGAATCGGGGGGCCTTACAAACGAAAAGCCCCGCCGTGGGGCGGGGCCTTCGCTATCGCGTCGTGGCGAATTACGCCTGGACGACGTCGACGAACTTGCGACCCTTGTCGCCGCGGGTCTTGAACGACACGGTGCCGTCGACCAGGGCGAACAGGGTGTGGTCGCGGCCGAGGCCGACGCCCACGCCGGCGTGGAACTTGGTGCCACGCTGACGAACGATGATGTTGCCGGCTTCAACAGCCTGGCCGCCATAGATCTTCACACCGAGATACTTCGGGTTCGAATCGCGACCGTTACGGCTGGAACCTACGCCTTTTTTATGTGCCATGACTCAATATCCTCCGGCGACTCAGGCGTTGATGCCCGTGATCTCGATTTCGGTGTAATGCTGACGGTGGCCCTGCTGACGCTTGTAGTGCTTGCGGCGGCGGAACTTGATGATGCGGATCTTATCGGCGCGGCCGTGTGCACGGACCTTGGCGCTGACAGTGGCGCCGGCGACGAGCGGGGCACCAACGGTGATCGACTCACCTTCGCCGACGAGGAGAACCTCTTCGAACGTGAAGGTCGAATCGACTTCGGCGGGGAGCAGCTCCACGCGCAGGACTTCGCCCTGCATCACGCGGTACTGCTTGCCACCGGTCTTAATGACTGCGTAGCTCATGACTGTTCCTGATTATGTAGTTCTTTTTAGGGTGTTACGGGTGTTACGAACCGCGAATTATAGCGGCAGGGAAAAGCCAAGGTCAATCAGGCGGTTAACCTTTGGGCAAATTCTAGCCACTGACAGAAATCACCGCCATTTCAAAGACTTACGAGGATCTGTAGGAGCCCGCCCTGTGGGCGACGCCTTTCGTACCGCCGCCACAGGGCCTGTCGGGGTTCGCGAAAAGATGTCGCCCACAGGGTGGGCTCCTACGCGGGGGGTTACTTCTTTTTGGCGGGGGCCGGGGCGGGCGCCGGGGTGGCGGGCTTGGCGGCCGTGCCGGTGGCCGGGCACTGGCCCTGGGCGTTCAGGGTGCCCTGGCTCTGCAGTTGGGTGATCATCTGCTGGCCGCGTTCCTGGCCCCACTGCTTACCCACCTGCATGCCCTCAGCCATGGTGGCCGGCATCTGGGTGATCACCTTCTGGCCGAGCGGGCTCTTGTAGAACTTCAGCAGGCCGTCGATATCCTCGGCCGTGAAGTGCTTCTGGTACACCGGCACCATGCGGCCGATGAGCTGGTTGGTGGCATTGGCATCGACGAAACCCTGCCAGTAGCTCGGCGGCACGCACGGCAGCGCGCTGGCCATCACACCCGCCATCTGGCTGTTCATCTGGCTCAGCATGCGGCCCATGCCCACGGCATCCATGAGCTGGCGTACCTGCGCCTCGCTCGGCGGGGCGGCCATGGCCTGGCCGGTACAGGTAGCCAGCACCAGGCCGGCGGCGATCCCTTTCCAGTTACGCATGCATATGTCCTCTTCACGGGTTGGAGTGGCCCGCCCCTGCGCGGGCCGGGCCATGGTAGCCGGTGGCGACCAACCCGACACAACGCCTGTGATGAACCGTCACAAGTGCAAGGGGGATGAAGGCTTGACGGCCTTGGTATAGTCCCTTTCTTCCCCCATTTACGTCGGCACATGGACAGCATTCGCATCCGCGGCGCCCGCACGCACAATCTCAAGAACATCGACCTCGACCTGCCCCGTGACAAGCTCATTGTCATTACGGGGCTCTCCGGGTCCGGCAAATCGTCCCTCGCTTTCGACACCATTTACGCCGAAGGCCAGCGTCGCTACGTCGAGTCACTGTCGGCCTATGCCCGCCAGTTCCTCTCGATGATGGAAAAGCCGGACGTGGATACGATCGAAGGCCTCTCCCCGGCCATCTCGATCGAGCAGAAGTCGACGTCCCATAACCCCCGCTCCACCGTCGGTACGATCACCGAGGTGTACGACTACCTGCGCCTGCTCTACGCGCGTGTCGGCACACCCCGCTGCCCGAACCACGGCATCCCGCTGGAAGCGCAGACCGTCAGCCAGATGGTCGATACCGCGCTGGCGCTGGACGCCGACAAGCGCTGGATGCTGCTCGCGCCGGTCATCCGCGAGCGCAAGGGCGAACACGTCCAGGTGTTCGACCAGCTGCGCGCGCAGGGTTTCGTCCGCGCCCGCGTCGATGGCGAGGTGTACGACCTCGACGCCGTGCCTCCGCTCACCCTGCGCCAGAAGCACACCATCGAAGCGGTGATCGACCGCTTCCGCCCGCGCGACGACATCAAGCAGCGCCTGGCCGAGTCGTTTGAAACGGCACTGCGCCTGGGCGACGGCATCGTGATCCTGGTCGACATGGATGACGCGAAGGCGCAGGAGCAGCTGTTCTCCTCGCGCTTCTCCTGCCCCATGTGCGACTACTCGCTGCCGGAGCTCGAGCCGCGCCTGTTCTCGTTCAACTCGCCCGTGGGCGCCTGCCCCACCTGCGATGGCCTGGGCGTCACCCAGGTGTTCGATCCCGCGCGTGTCGTGGGCCACCCCGAGCTTAGCCTCGCGGGCGGTGCCATCCGTGGATGGGATCGTCGCAACGCTTATTACTTCCAGATGATCATCTCGCTGGGCAAGCACTACGGCTTCGACCCGGAGACCCCGTGGCGCCAGCTCAGCAAGGCCCAGCAGAACGCCGTGCTGTATGGCTCGGGCAAGGAGCTGATCCCGTTCCGCTACATCACCGATCGTGGCGGCAAGGTCACCCGCGAGCACAAGTTCGAAGGCATCATCAACAACCTCGAGCGCCGCTACCGCGAGACCGAATCCACCGCGGTGCGCGAGGAGCTCGCGCGCTACATCGCTGACCATCCGTGCCCGGATTGCGGTGGCCAGCGCCTGAACCCGTCGGCGCGCAACGTGTTCGTGGCCGACAAGGCGATCCCTGAGATCACCGGTCTGGCCATCGATAACGCGCTGTCGTTCTTCGCCACGCTCAAGCTCACCGGCTGGCGCGGCGAGATCGCGGTCAAGATCATCAAGGAGATCCGCGAGCGCCTCACGTTCCTCAACGACGTGGGCCTGAACTACCTCACGCTCGATCGCCAGGCCGATTCGCTCTCGGGCGGCGAAGCCCAGCGCATCCGCCTGGCCAGCCAGATCGGTGCGGGCCTTGTCGGCGTGATGTACGTGCTCGATGAACCCTCTATCGGCCTGCACCAGCGCGATAACGAACGCCTGCTCGGCACGCTCACTCGCCTGCGTGATCTCGGCAATACCGTGATCGTCGTGGAGCACGATGAAGACGCGATCCGCGCGGCCGACCACCTGCTGGATATCGGTCCGGGCGCGGGCGTGCACGGCGGCGCGATCGTGGGCGAAGGCACGCTGGAACAGCTGATGAAGTCGCCGACGTCGGTGACCGCCAAATTCCTCAGCGGCGAACGCGGCATCAAGGTGCCGGCCAAGCGTCGCGAGACGAAGGAAGACCAGTGGGTGGAGCTCAAGGGCGCCACCGGCAACAACCTGAAGGACGTCGACCTGCGCGTGCCCGTGGGCACGTTCACCTGCGTCACCGGCGTGTCCGGTTCGGGTAAGTCGACGCTGGTCAACGATACGTTCTACCGCATCGCCGCCATGGAACTGAATGGTGCGAGCGAGCAGCCCGCGCCGTACGAGTCCATCGAAGGCCTGAACCTGTTCGACAAGGTCGTGGATATCGACCAGTCGCCCATCGGCCGCACACCGCGCTCGAACCCGGCCACGTATACCGGCCTGTTCACGCCGCTGCGTGAGCTGTATGCGCAGGTGCCGGAGTCGCGTTCGCGCGGCTATTCGCCGGGCCGCTTCAGCTTCAACGTGCGCGGCGGCCGCTGCGAGGCGTGCGAAGGCGACGGCATGATCAAGGTGGAGATGCACTTCCTGCCGGACGTGTACGTGCCTTGCGATGTCTGCCACGGCAAGCGCTACAACCGCGAAACGCTCGAAGTGCTCTACAAGGGCCACACCATCGCCGACGTGCTCGACATGACGGTGGAAGATGCATTCAAGCTGTTCGAGAACGTACCTGTGATCGCCCGCAAGCTGGAAACCCTGCGCGCGGTGGGCCTGGATTACATCAAGCTCGGCCAGAGCGCGACGACGCTTTCGGGCGGCGAGGCGCAGCGCGTCAAGCTGTCGAAGGAGCTTTCCAAGCGCGATACCGGCAACACGCTGTACATCCTGGATGAGCCGACCACCGGCCTGCACTTCCACGATATCGAGCAGTTGCTCGAGGTGCTGCACACGCTGGTCGAGCACGGCAACACCGTGGTCGTCATCGAGCACAACCTCGACGTGATCAAGACGGCCGACTGGCTGGTCGACCTCGGCCCCGAAGGCGGTGCTGGCGGTGGCCAGATCCTGGTCAGTGGCACGCCCGAGAAGGTCGCGGCAACCAAGGCGTCGCACACCGGCCGCTTCCTGCTGCCGCACCTGAAACCCGGTACCGCGCCGACGGCACCTACGAAGGCGCCAGCTAAAAAGGCCGCCGCCAAGGCCACGACGAAGGCGGCGCCCGCCGCTGCCAAGAAAGCCACCACCAAGACGGCCCCGGCCGCAAAGAAGAAAAAGACCGCATGAGCACTGAAGCCGCGCAGACGCCTCCGCCGAACCCGATCTTCATCACGCCGATGGATGTGCGCTGGCAGGATCTGGACGCCTACAACCACGTCAACAACGCGAACTACCTGGTGTATCTGCAGGAAGCTCGCCTGAAGTGGCTCATGGACCTGCCGGAGCCGTGGTACAGCCCGGAGGCCGCGCCGGTCATGGCGCACAGCGAGATCAACTACCGCCTGCCGATCGAATGGCCGGCGGATATCCAGATTGAGCTGTACGTCAATCGCATCGGCACCAGTTCGATGACGGTCGGCCACCGCATCGTCGACAGCCAGGACGCCACCCGCATCCACGCCGATGGCAGCGTCACCATGGTCTGGATCGACACGAAGACCGGTCGTCCGGTGGCCCTGCCCCACGCCGTCCGCGCCGCCGCCACGGCCTGAGGCGGCGCCTCACAGAATGCGTTCATGGGCCCGCTGTATGATCCGCTGGCGATCTACACGGAGAGAGACCCATGCGCCGCACCCTAGTCCTGGCTATCGCCTGCGCTGTCGCCCTGCCCGCCTTCGCGGCGGATGAGCGCACGGCCCTTACCCTTTACCGCGCCGATGGCGACCAGTTGTTCCAGACCACCGGGGACACGATCTCCAGCGATGGTTACGCCGTTGTCCACGAACGCCGTTCCTTCGACCTGAAGGGCGGCACACAGGATCTGTCCATCGGCGGCCTTCCATCCGCACTGGACAGCGAAGCGCTCACGCTGCGCTTTCCCGGCAAGGGCACGCGCGTGGTTTCCCGCCGCCTGATCATGGGCAAGGGCTTCGACGGTGCGCTGGCCGGGCTCGTTGGCCAGAACGTCTGGGTGATAGGAACGAGTGGCCAGGATCTCGCTGCCGGTACGCTTGTGCAGGCGGGCGATCCCATGACGATTCGCGATGGCAACGGCCAGGTCACCATCGTTCGCGACTATGCCGCCCTTCGGATCAAGGGCGGCGATAACGTTGCCCGCGGTTCCACCCTCCAGGTACGAGTGGATGGCAGCGCCAGCGGCAGCACGGTCGGCCAGCTCGACTACCCCACGTCCGGCCTCGGCTGGCGCGGTGCTTACGTGGCCACGCTCGCCAACGGCGGTGGTTGCTCCATGGCGTTCGATGCCAACGCCAGTATCGCGAACCGCAGCGGTCGCGACTGGAAGGATGTCGCGCTCAAGCTGGTCGCCGGCGATGCGCGCCGCGCCAAGATGCCGCCCATGGGCCGCCGTTTCGAAGCCATGTCGGTCGCAGCGCCCCCGCCGGCCCCCATGGCCGCAGCAGATATCAACCCAGTCGCCGCGACGCTAGGCGACCTGCGTACGTACACCCTGCCCAAGGCGGTCGACCTGCCCGACGGCAGCATCACCCAGACGCCGCTCTACGATAGCCGTACGCTCGCTTGCGAACGCGTGGCTACCTACGACGCCGGCTACGCGTTTTATGGCGGTGTCCCGAACACCCGCACGGATTTCGGTGCGACGCCCACCGATAGCGTGCCAGTCAATACCACGCTCAAGTTCAAGGCCTTCGACAGCCTGCCCGCCGGCTACCTGCGTGTACTGACCACGGACCGCGACGGCAACGCGGAGATGCTTGGCGAGAGCCAGCTCGAAGACACGCCGAAGGACGAAAACGCGACGGTGAACCTCGGTAACGCGTTCGATCTGCGCGTGAAGCGCGAGCGCACGTCGTTCAAGGTCGGCGATCACCAGATGGACGAAGGTACCCGCCTCACCCTCACCAACGCCGGCGACGATGCACGCATCGTGACGGTCGTGGAGCATGCGAGCCGCTGGCGCGCCTGGAAGTTGCTTTCGTCATCGCAGAAACCGTCGACCAACACGGCCAATAGCATGGAGTTCAAGGTGGAGGTGCCTGCCAATGGCAAAGCCACGCTTGATTACGCCGTACGCTACACGTGGACCGACGCCGATACCCGTACCCGCAACCCCTGAGCCGAGGCAACGACATGCTGGATATTTTTCCCCACGACGGCGGCATCCACGAGATCCGCATGGCGCGGCCACCGGTCAACGCGCTGGATACCGCGTTGGTCCGCGCACTGCGCGAGGCAGTCCTCGAAGCACCGGTGAACGGAGCTCGTGGCATTGTCCTTTCCGGTGCGCAGGGCATGTTCTCGGCGGGTGTTGACGTACCCGCCCTGCTCGCGCTCGACAAGGCGGGTGTCACAACGTTCTGGAACGATTTCTTCGCCCTGTGCGGCGCGATCGCCAGCTCACCGGTACCGGTTGTCGCCGCGCTGACCGGGCACAGCCCGGCGGGCGGTGCGGTGCTTTCGCTGTTCGCCGATTACCGCATCATGGCCCACGGTGTTTACAAGATCGGCCTCAACGAAGTGCAGGTGGGCCTTTCGGTACCGGAGCCCATCCAGTTCGCCATGCGCCGCATCATCGGCAACTACCGCGCGGAGCGACTGCTGGTGGCCGGCGCGATGGTCGATGCGGAAGCGGCCCATGCTATCGGCCTGGTCGATGAGCTCGCCGCGGTGGAACAGGTGGTCCAGCGCGCCGTGCTGTGGCTTACCGACCTGCTGAAGCTTCCCCCGCATGCCATGTCGCGTACCCGCGCCATCGCCCGCGCCGACCTGCTCGAGGTGTGGGGCGATACGACCGGACTGCTGGACCCTGGCTTCATAGAAGACTTCTTCGCGCAGGAAACCCAGACGGTCATGCACGCGCTTGTCGCGCGCCTGAAGAACAAGGGTTGATCGAACGGCAGGAGCGCGCTTGCGCGCTCCTGCAAGATCTTTCAGGCGGTCCAGAAGGCTCGGATACCTGCAACGCCCTGCGCGGCGTGCATGCGTGCCATGGCCACATCAGTCGGGCCCAGGCCACCCAGCGCATAGACCGGCAGCGAAGCGTTTTCCACCCATTTTGCAAACCGTGGCCAGCCCAGCGGAGGCGTGTCGGGATGGCTTGCCGTCGCGTCAACAGGCGAGAGCGTGGCGAAGTCGCAACCACATGCCGACGCAAGGACGAGCTCGTCAGGGTCGTGGCACGAGGCACCCACGGGCACGTCGAATGCGAGGGGCCGTTCGGTGACTTCGCGCAATTGCCCAGCCGACAGGTGTACGCCGACGCCGAGGGCGCGAGCACCCTCGATGTCGCGATTCAGCAGCAGCTGCGCGCCGAACCGGCGCACCTCGGGCAGCAGCGCCGCAGCACCGGCCCTTGCCTCCTCCGTGGATGCACCCGGCAAGCGCCACTGGAGCAGGCGCTCACCGCGCGCAAGCGCCGCGCGAACCAGTGTGGTGGCCTGCGCCACCGAAACATCCGCCGGGGTGATCACGTAATGCTCGGGCAGGCGCAAGGCGGCAAGGATCGGGCGATCGGCCGGCGCAAGCATGCCCGGATCGATATCCTTTGGGAGTCGCCAGTCGATTGCCGCGGCGTCGAGGGCCTGCGGCTCGCCCGACCAGGCACGAACCACCACCGCCTCGAGCAGCATGCTGCGCTCGCCGTACGTCCAGGGCACGCGGATCAGGTCTTCGAACGACAACGGATCGATCGCGATGCCGAGCTCTTCATCCAGCTCGCGTTCGAGCGCGGCCATGGGCGCTTCGCCCGGCTCGACCTTACCGCCGGGGAACTCCCACATCCCGGCCAGGTGCTTCCCGGCCGGGCGTTGCGCAATGAGGATGCGTCCGGCGCCATCAATGAGGACGCCGGCAAGCACGTGCATCAGACGTTCCTGACGTATTCGACCATGTCGAACGGATGCGCGTGATCCTTATCCGCCTTGTGGTGAACGCGCGACACCTCGGTCCATTCCTTGAAATCGATACCGGGGAAGAACACGTCGGCGCCGTCGACGGCGGCGTAAACCCAGGTGAGGTAGAGCGTGCGGGCATACGGCAGCGCCTCGCGGAACACCTCACCGCCGCCGATCACCATCAGGCCCGAATGGCCGCAGCTAGCCTGGGCTTCAGGGATCGAACGCACGGTGACCTGGCCCGGATACGGGGCTTCACCCTTGCGCGAAAGGACGTAATTGGTGCGGTCCGGCAGGGCACGGCCAATCGATTCGGCCGTCTTGCGGCCCATCAGGATCGCCTTGTCCGTGGTCAGCGTCTTGAAGTAGCGGAGGTCGTCGGGAAGATGCCAGGGCAATCCGCCCTGCTTGCCGATGGCAAAGTTTTCGTCGAGCGCGGCAACCAGGTGAACGGCCATGGAACTTCCTTCGCAATTTCGTGTGGATTCGGGCACGGAATGGCCCGTACACGCAAATAGTAGTCCTAGGAATGTGATGGTGGAACAAACAGGCGTTTGAAGATGCGCCCGTACCAGCCCTAAGGCTGCGCCAGAGCCTCGTCCAGCGCCCGGGCACGGATGGCCATCCGCCGGGCCTTCATGTCGATCGTGGCGGCATACCACGGGTGTGGCGCCGCTTCGCTGCTGGTGTCTTCGTACACCCGCCCATCGGCCTGACGGCCGTGCAGGATGACGAAGATCGCGCCTTCGGGCAGGGCCACGTTGCGCGTCCCGCCCCAGTCCACCTCACCGACGGGCACGATGACGCTCGCTTCCAGGCCGTCATCCCCCGTGTTCACGCGCGCCGTGGCGTCGAAGCCGCCGACCGTCCGCGGCACCAGGGCCAGCGCGAGTGTGTAGCGGATCGGTGTTGGCGCCGCCTGCATCCAGTCGACCAGCACTCCCCACCATGGACGGGACGGATACGTCGCCAACGCGAGGGTGAGATAGCCCAGCGCGTGCGTATCGGCGATGGGCGGCAACTGGCAACGGAAGCGGAGCTGGTCTGCCGAAGTATCACGGAGTTCGCACGGCGAACCCTGCAGCGAAAGCGCGGGGGCACGCGCATCGAGCGCGTGTCCCGCGATCACGATATCCAGCGGCGTTGCATGCGCCGGCGCCACGATATATCGGGGGCTGAAGTCGAGCACGCGCGGGTAGCGATACGTCGCGGACAACGTGCTGAGCAATGCATCGGATTGCGCAAGCATGGCGGTAGCCTTCTTGCGCGGATAGCGCTCACTGCGCCGCATATCGTCGGCAGCATTCATCGTGCCGTTAAGAAACGACTGCTGCACATCGTTCAGTTCGCCCACCGCTTTGCCATCGGTGGCGGCGGCCACGGCGGCCAGTTGCGGAACGAGCAACTCGGCGTTTTGCCGCGCAATGAAGGCGCCGATGCTGAATTGCGTGCCCGCGTCGCGGATGATGTCCATCGCCGCGGCGTGCGTCTCCTCGAGTACGGACGCGACACTGCGCGGCCCCGGCGCCTCGGCATCACCCGCCGCGGCCACCGATGCACACGCAAGGACGAGCCACCCCAGGCAACGCCTGTCCATCGCACCTCCCCTGCCGGGCATGCCCTGCCCGGCATGACCACTCTCCGCCGCTCCCCGGCACGACGCAAGGGCACCGGCGTGAAGGCCTGCGCGCAAATGCGGCGCGCGGGAGGCAAGCTATTGGTGGGTGGGTAAATCAGTCCGCCGCGAGGCGTCGGTGCAACTCATCCACGACATGGCGTGCGCGGCGTGGCAGATCCCATTCCGCGCGGTGGATCAGCCAGAGCGTCTCGACGACCGACTGATCGGCACCCAGCACACGGATCGCCTCCGGCCGGGCGAAGGCGCGGCGCGCGTGCCGCGGCATTACGCTGAAGCCCAGGCCGCGCGCGACGGGCTCCAGGATCAGGCCAATCTGGTTGGTAAAGCCGCTCACCGGAATGTCCGCGAGGCCCCGCTTCCCTGGGTAGCGCCGGGAGAGCAGCCGGGTCGCCATCGCGTGGCCATCCGGGTGGTCGATAAAGCCGAGCCGCACAAGGTCGTCCCAGCCTTCAACATCGGCTCCCGCAGGGACAACGAGTTCCAGCGCTTCCTCACAGAAGCGTTCGACGGCTAGCCGTTCGTCCTGCGGGTGGTGGGAAACGATGCCCATGTCCGCACGGTTATCGAGCACGGCTTTGAGCACGTCGTCTTCAGGGGCGAAGCGATGGCGGATGACCAGGCCGGGCGTTTCGCTCTGGATGTCGAGAAGCTTGGGGTACGTGGAAAGCCCCACGCTGCCCGGCGTGATCATGGAAACGATGCCCTGGAGCGCATCGGCATCCGACAGGCGCGAGGCAAGGCAGCGGCCCGCGCGCTCCACTTCCTCACAGTAGGCCTGCAGGGCCTGCCCCGCCGGGGTGAGCTCCACCCCGCGCGGCCGGCGGATGAACACGGGGCCCACCTGTGCCTCGATCTGGCGGATGTGCTGGCTGACCGCCGCCTGGGTAAGTGCCAGCGAGTCCGCCGCGCGGGTGAAGCTGCCCTCGGCGGCGAGAGCGCTGAACGAACGGAGCCAGGCAGGGCTTAGCATAATGAAATCTTATAGTAACCATTAGCGTATCGATCTTTTCATTATAGACCTCAACCCCTATCGTTTGTCGCATTCTGTTTTCAGGCACTGCCATGTCCGCCCTGTTTTCCCCGTTTACCCTCAAAGACGTCACGCTCCGCAACCGCATCGCCATCCCGCCGATGTGCCAGTACCGCGCCGAGGACGGCTACACCAACGATTGGCATCAGGTGCACTACCCGGCCATCGCCCGCGGCGGTGCCGGCTTGGTGATCGTCGAAGCGACGGGCGTCTCGCCCGATGGCCGGATTACGCCTGCCTGCCTCGGCATCTGGGATGACGCCCACGTCGAAGGCCTCGCTCGCATCGCGGGTTCGATCAAGGCCGCCGGTGCCGTGCCGGGCATCCAGATCGCCCACGCCGGCCGCAAGGCCAGCGCCCACAAGCCGTGGGAAGGCGACGACCACATCGATGCCACCGACCCGCGTGCGTGGGAAACCATCGCACCGTCAGCCATCGCCTTCGGCAAGGGTTTGCCGCGCGTGCCGCGCGCCATGACCCTGGACGACATCGCGCGCGTCAAGGCCGATTTCGTCGCCGCGGCAAAGCGCGCCCGCGCCGCCGGTTTCGAATGGCTGGAGCTGCACTTCGCCCACGGTTACCTCGCGCAGAGCTTCTTCTCCGCGCATTCGAACCAGCGCGATGACATCTATGGCGGCAGCGCGGAAAACCGCGGCCGTTTCCTGCTCGAAACGCTTGCCGCCGTGCGCGCCGTATGGCCGGAAAACCTGCCGCTCACCGCGCGCTTTGGCGTGCTCGAATACGACGGCCGCGACGAAGAAACCCTCGTCGAATCGATCGACCTGGTCCGCAAGATGCACGCGGAAGGGCTCGACCTGCTCAACGTCAGCGTCGGCTTCACCATCCCCGAAACGAACATCCCGTGGGGCTCCGCGTTCCTCGGCACCATCGCCGAGCGCGTCCGTCGCGAAGCCGGGTTGCCGGTCGCCTCGTCGTGGGGCATCGATGATCCGATCGCCGCGAACCGCGTGGTCGCGGAAAACCAGATGGACCTCGTGATGATCGGCCGCGCGCACCTCTCCGACCCGCATTGGCCGTACAAAGCCGCGATGGCCCTGGACGTGCCGCGCCCCTCGTGGACGCTCCCGCCCTCGTATGCCCACTGGCTGGAACGCTACGCGCCAATGCGCGCGTAAGCTCCTGTAGGAGCGTGCTTGCACGCGATGGGTCTTGCCGCGAGCACCCATCGCGCGCAAGCGCGCTCCTACACAAGCTCGATATATACAGTTTAGCTGTACAGTTTAGCTGTATGGATGTTAGGCTTTATCCATGCCTACCTCATCGCCCGAGCCACGCACCGCGGCACCGCTCGCCGCCGATCTGCGCCTCTCAATCAGCAAGCTCCTCCGCCGCCTCCGCGAACAGGCCGGCCCCAACGATCTCACCACGGCTCAGAAGTCGGTGTTGCTCCGCCTCGATCGCGACGGTCCAGCGACCGTGTCGGCGCTGGCGCGGGCGGAGAGCGTGCGGCCGCAATCCATGCGCGTGACAGTCGCCGCGTTGGAGAAGATGAAGGCGATCCATGGCAAGCCGGACCCCAACGACGGCCGGCAGACGCTGGTGGACCTCACACCGGGCTTCAGGAAAGCACTGAACGCCAATCGCGCCGCCAAGGAAGACTGGCTATCGCAGGCCATCGCCGCGCAGTTATCCCCCGAGGAACAGCGCGTGCTCGCCGCCGCGGTGCCGCTCCTGCAACGCCTCGCCGAATTCTGACCTCGCCCGCACCTGTCCAGGACGTCATCCACCTGCTCAACTCCCGGAGTGCCTGATCGTGAACGTGCTGCCCCTCCTCTCGTATTTCCTCAGCGGCGCGTTGCTCTGTAACGCCCTGCCCCACTTCATCAGCGGTGTACGCGGCGAGCCGTTCCAGACGCCATTCGCCACGCCACCCGGCGAAGGCCTGTCGTCGTCGACGGTGAATGTGCTGTGGGGCTTTTTCAATCTGGCCGCCGGCTACGCGCTGGTGTGCCGTGTTGGCCAGTTCGACTGGAAGTCGACCGCCGACGTCGCCGCATTCGGACTGGGCGTGCTCGCGCTGGGCCTGTTCGGCGCGCGGCATTTCGGACGGTTTCACGGCGGCCATCTCCCGAAGCAACCGTGAGCGCCACCGGCCACGGGGCGTTCCGCTCTCTGAAGAATCCGAACTACCGCACCTGGGCCGCCGGTGCACTCGTGTCGAACATTGGCACATGGATGCAACGCACGGCTCAGGACTGGCTCGTGCTCACCCAGCTGACGCATCACAACGCGTCAGCGGTGGGCACGGTGATGTCGCTGCAGTTCGGCCCACAGCTTCTCCTGCTTCCGTGGTCCGGCTATGCGGCGGACCACTTCAACCAACGCCGGCTGCTGATGGGCACGCAGGCGACGCTAGGGGTGCTCGCACTCGTATTGGGCGCCCTGACACTCACGGGCGTCGTGCAGCTCTGGCACGTCTACGTGTTCGCCCTGCTTTCCGGCTGCGCGGCCGCGTTCGATGCACCGGTGAGGCAAACCTTCGTCGGCGAACTGGTAAGCGATGCGGAACTCCCCAATGCCGTGGCGCTGAACTCGACGTCGTTCAATGCGGCGCGCATGGTGGGCCCCGCCGTGGCTGGCCTCGTCATCGCCAAGGTCGGCACGGGTTGGGCATTCCTGCTCAACGGCGCCAGCTTCATCGCCGTGCTTGCCTCGCTTTCCCAGCTTCACCCCTCGCGCTTGCAGGCGCGCGTCCGCGCGGTAAAGACGAAGGGCAGCCTCACCGAAGGCCTCCGCTACGTCATGAAGCGCCCCGACCTCATGGCGATCCTGGGCATCCTGTTCCTCATCGGTACGTTCGGCCTCAACTTCCCGATCTTTATCTCCACCATGGCCGTGGGCGCCTTCCATCAGGACGCAAGGGGCTTCGGCCTGCTTTCCTCGATCATGGCGGTCGGTACCGTGGCCGGCGCGCTGCTGGCCGCGCATCGCGCGAAGCCGCGGTTTGAAGCGCTGATGTACGGCGCGGGCGTGTTCGGACTCGGCTGCACGCTTGCTGCGCTCGCACCGAACTATGCGTTCTTCGGTGCGGCGCTGGTCGTGATCGGCATCTCCGCACTGACCCTCACCAACACGACGAACAGCCTCATGCAGTTGTCAACGGCGCCTGCCATGCGCGGCCGTGTCATGGCCCTTCGTGTCGGTATCGCGCTTGGTTGTACGCCGCTAGGCGCGCCCCTGGTCGGGTGGATCGCCGACCATGTGGGGCCACGCTGGGCGCTGGGGGTAGGTGCGGCATCGGGTATCGCCGCGGCGGCCCTGGCGTTGTACGCCATCCGCCGCGGCCACCACGTTGCAAAGGACCTTCTGTAGGAGCGTGCTTGCACGCGATGGGTCTTGTCGCGAGCACCCATCGCGCGCAAGCGCGCTCCTACAAGAGTCAGGCCTTGCGGCCGAGCGGCAGGTCGATCGTGGTGCCACCAGTGCCGGTGATGATCTTCTGGGTGGCGGGGATGTAATCCGACGGCTGGGCCAGGAAGATGTTCGGCACGAACTTCTGCGGGTTGCGGTCGTACAGCGGGAACCACGACGACTGGATCTGGACCATGATGCGATGGCCCGGCAGGAAGACGTGGTTGGCGTTGGGCAGCGCGAAGTCATAAGGCAACGCGGTGTTTGCAGCGATCGGCTTCGCGGTTTCGAAACCTTCGCGGTAACGGCCGCGGAAGATATCCATCGACACGCCGAGTTCGTAACCACCCATCTCCGGCTGGTTCGGCACCTGGTCCGGATACACGTCGATCACCTTGACGACCCAATCCGCATCGGTACCCGTGGTGCTCGCCATCAGGTGGACGCGAGGCGCGCCGCTGATCTGCACCGCTTCGGTCAGCACAGGCGAAGTAAAGGTGGCCACGTCCGGACGCGAGGCAGCTTCACGCTGGTCGGTGGTCAGCCAGTGCTGCCAGCCCACGCCAGCCATCGGCCCCACCGGCCGCGGGCGGTAAGGCACCGGATGCGCGGGATCGGAGACGTACTCGACCGAACCAGCGGTGTCCTGCCCCTGCGTTGCGCTGCCTGCGATACGCAGGGAGTGATCGGCTTCGGGCACCAGCGTGGCGTCGCCACCAGCGGCTACCGGCCACGCCGGCGCGGTTTCCCAACGGTTCTCACCGGTGACGTACGCATTGACCGGCGCCGTCACGGCCGGCGCGTCCTTCAGGTAATGCGCGAGGAACGGGCGAAGGATGTTCTGGCGGAAGTACAGCGAGGTGTCGCTACCGAAACGCACGGCACCCAGCGAGCTGCCATCACGCACTTCCTGGCCATGGAACCACGGGCCCGCGACGAGGAACAGTTTGTGTGCATCATCGTGCGGTGCCATCGCCTTGTACACCGCGAAAGCACCGTAGATGTCTTCCTGGTCCCAAAGGCTGGCGACCAGCATGGTCGGCACGCTTACCGGCTCACGCCCGAGGATTTTGTCCACGGCCTGCTCCGACCAGAAGCTGTCGTAGGCCGGATGCGCCACGACCTTATTCCAGAAGCCCAACTGCTCCATGCCGTACTGCTTCGCGATTGCGCCAGCCGAAACACCTTCCAGGAAGAACTGGTAGTCGTCCGCATAATTGGACCACCACTTGTAGTGATTCTTGCGCGAGGCGGTCTGCTCGTAGATGTATTCGAGATTCTGCTGGCGGAAGGCGCCGTTGTGGAACCAGTCGTCGCCCATCCAGCCATCGACCATCGGGTTCATCGGCACTGCGGCTTTCAACGCCGGGTGCGGGTGAATGATAGCCATCAAGGGCTCGAAGCCATCGTAGGAAATACCCAGGATCGCGACGCGCTTGTTGCTCTCCGGCACATGCTTCACCAGCCAGTCGATGGTGTCGTACGCATCGGTGGAATCATCGACCGGCGTGGCGTTCAACGGGCCATGCAGCGGGCGGTTCATGACGTAATCGCCTTCCGAACCGTATTTGCCGCGCACGTCCTGCACGACGCGGATATAGCCATCCTGCACGAGCACGTCGCTGGCATCGTCGTCATGGCTCACCGCCATGGCGAGGTGGCCACTCTCGATCGCGCTGGTCATCTCCGTCGCATCGTAGGGCGTACGGGTGAACAGGATGCCGGCGTTCTTCGCGCCCTTGGGTACCAGGATCACGGTGTGTAGCTTCACCCCGTCGCGCATGGGGATCATCACGTCGCGCGTCTCGTAATCGAACGCGTCGTGCACGGGCTTGAAGGTCGCCGGTGTCTCGCTCGGCAATTCCTTGTACCCGCCTTTGCCGGGCGAGGTATCGGCAGCGATGGCCGGGGCCGATACGGCAAGCGCGAGAGCCAGCGCGAGGGGGCGGATCGAGAGCAGGCGGGAAGCGATCAAGGGAAGCCTCATGACAGTGACGGGCGTGACCACGCCGGGAAAAGATCGGGCAACAGCTGCCACGCTACCGGACCGCGGACCATTTCGTCATCCGTCAGCAGGCAGGTGTCCAGGGCAGCGCGGATTGTGGTTTCGGGCAGGTCGACACCGATCATCACCAGTTCCTGGCGGCGATCGCCATAGCGGGGATGCCAGAGGTCGCGCAGCGCCCGACGCTGCTCGGCATCGGGAATCTCATGGTCGCCCGGCGGCGCAACGCGCAAATCCTCGATGGCAAACGGGCGCTTAAGGCCCGCACGGACGCGTTCGCGGCTGGCCCACCAATGGCCGGCCGCCGTGATATCCGTGGCACCGCCCGCGACGGCCAGGTTGCCAACCCAATCCATGCGACTGGCGAGCCAGAAGTAGCCCTTGGCACGAAGGACGCCCGGCACCCCCGCCTCGAACAGCGCATGCAGACGCGCCGGGTGGAACGGTCGTGCGGCCCGGTAAACAAAACTCGTGATGCCGTACGCCTCGGTCTCCGGCGTATGCGCGCCCATCAACTCTTTCACCCAGCCAGGTGCGAGCTGGGCCTTCTCGTAATCGAACAGGCCCGTGTTCAGGACAAGGCCAAGGGGAACCTCGCCGAACGCGGCATCCACCAGCTGGGCATCGCGATTCAAGGCACGCAGAACGCGGTGTACCTGCTCGCGCTCGACGTCATTCAACTGATCGCACTTGTTGATGACGATGACATCGGCGAATTCGACCTGCTCGGTCAGCAGGTTCACCAGTGCGCGGCCATCGTCCTCGCCGTTGCTTTCCCCGCGGCTGGCCAACGAATCCGTCGAACAGAAATCGGCGAGGAAGCTGCGCCCGTCGACCACGGTGACCATGGTGTCGAGCCGCGCCACATCGGAAAGCGAGAAACCATCCTCATCACGGACGTGAAAGGTAGCGGCCACCGGCAGCGGCTCGCCGATGCCGGTGGATTCGATCAGGAGGTAGTCGAAGCGCCCTTCATCCGCCAGGCGCCGCACTTCGTGCATCAGATCGTCACGCAGGGTGCAGCAGATACAGCCGTTTGAGAACTCGACCAGCTTTTCTTCAGTACGGCTGAGGCCGGCGCCGCCATCACGAATGATCGCGGCATCGATGTTCACCTCGCTCATGTCATTCACGATGACAGCCACGCGGCGCCCTTCCCGGTTGTGCAGCACGTGGTTGAGCAAGGTCGTCTTCCCGGCACCGAGGAACCCGGAGAGGACCGTAACGGGCAGGGGTTCCCGCAATCTTTCATTCGTTGGCATGGGTTTCATTCCTGAGCCGGCGC
Source organism: Luteibacter aegosomaticola (assembly GCF_023078475.1). Classification (NCBI taxonomy): domain Bacteria; kingdom Pseudomonadati; phylum Pseudomonadota; class Gammaproteobacteria; order Lysobacterales; family Rhodanobacteraceae; genus Luteibacter; species Luteibacter aegosomaticola. The sequence goes on from NZ_CP095741.1 coordinate 3,622,857, forward strand.
GCTGTAACCGTCGAGCGGGTCGAAGCGAATAGATAGGCAGACAACCCACTTTGAGCCATCGACCTGTTAGATTCATCAATTGTTATAACATAACATTTGACGACGGGTCTGGGCTGAAAGTCATAGACCCCGCCATACTGGGCGTTGGCGCTCACCTCGCGCGACGAAGAAGAAAGGAAAGGCATGACCGCACCACGCTACGTAGCTCGCGCAGCATTTGCTGCGATCACATTGATCGCGACCGCCTGCAGCCAGGCCGAGAGCCCGGCCACCTCCCAGGCGCAAGCGCCCGCCAAGAAGCAGCCGGCACCAAGCCAGGACCAGCCCAAGGTGCTCGAGGCGCTCCGCGCCCAGGGCCTGGACCACATCAAGGAATTCCCTGCCGGCAACGGCCTGCGGGCCTTCGCGGGCGCCGTCGGCGACCAGCCGATGGCGATCTACGTGACCCCGGATGGCAACGCCATCATCGGCACGCGCGTGGACGTGACCGGCAAGCGCATTGACGACAGCACGATCACCGACCTGGTCATGAAGCCGCTGGGCGACAGCTTCATGGAGACGCTGTCGAAGGCGAAGTGGATCCGCGATGGCAAGGCCGACGCACCGCGCATCGTCTACGCCTTCTCCGATCCCAACTGCCCTTATTGCCATGCGTTCTGGAAGGCGGCCCGGCCGTGGGTCGACGCCGGCAAGGTGCAGGTTCGCTACCTGCTCGTCGGCGTGATCCGCGAAGACAGTCCGAACAAGGCGGCCGCGATCATTGGCGCCGCCGATCCTGACGCGGCTCTGGTCAAGAACGAGACCACCTACGAGAAGGGCGGCGTAACCGCGCTGAAGACCATCCCTGAAGCTATCCAGAGCCAGCTCGACGACAACCAGATGCTGATGCTGAAGATGGGCTTCGAGGGTACGCCCGGCATCCTCATGAAGGGTGACGACGGCAAGCTGGTGAAGCTAAGCGGCCTGCCCCGCGACGGCAGCCTCGAGAAGTTCTTCGGCCCGCTCTAACGCCATCAGGCCGGCTGTTGTAGGAGCGAGCTTGCTCGCGATGGGTGTTACGGCAAGCACCCATCGCGCGCAAGCTCGCTCCTACAACTGCGTTTTTAGCCTAGATGGCGGGTGTGACCGGCAGGTCGATAAGTTCTGGCCGGCCGCCGAGCATGCGTGGAAGCGTGCTTGCGTTGACGTCGAACGGTGCGCCCGGCTCGGACTGGCTCACTTCATCGAGTCGCGCGATGAGTTCTTCCGGCAGGATGACATCGAGGGCCGCGAGGTTGTTCTCCAGTTGTTCCACGGTGCGCGGGCCGATGATGGGCAGCACCGATGTCGTTGACCTGCGCGCACGCGCAAGGATCCACGCAAGCGACACCTCGGCTGCGGTGACGCCCAATTCGCCCGCCGCTTCGATGACGGCATCCACCACCGCGCTGTCGCGTTGGGATTTTTCCGTGCGGATGACGCGGCCCAACCCCTGCAAGCGCCCCTGCTCGCCCGCCCGGTATTTTCCCGTGAGGAGGCCGCCCGCGAGCGGCGACCACAGCAAGGCTGCAAGCCCCAGGGCTTCTGCCATGGGCATCAGTTCCCTGTCACCGCCGCGCTCCACGAGGCTGTATTCGAACTGGACCGCCGCCAGTGGCGCCCAGCCGCGGAGGTCAGCGAGCAACGCCGCGCGCGATATGCGCCACGCCGGGAAATTCGAGACGCCGACGTAGAGCACCTTGCCCGCTCGCACAAGGTCGTCGAGTCCGCGGAGAATCTCTTCGAATGGGGTGACGTTATCGCTGTGGTGTACCCAGTACAGATCCAGGCGGTCGGTCTTCAGGCGGCGTAGCGATTGCTCGACCGAATACACCATGTTCTTCCGGCTATTCCCGGTGAAGGCCAGGGACGCCTCCTTCGCCGCGCCTCCACTGTATTTGGAGGCAAGAACAATCTCGTCGCGAATCGGGGCGATGAGATCGCCGAGCACGGATTCGGACTGACCGAACTGATAGCCATCGGCGGTATCCAGGAAGTTGCCGCCCGCGGCCAGGTATCGGTCGAGGACGCGCCGTGCGTCGGCCGGCTCCGATCCATAACCCCATTGGTTGCCGAACAGCGCGACTCCGAACGCGATTTCTGAAACGCGCAATCCGGTGTGGCGTCCAAGTAGCTTGTAGCGCATGGGTTTCTCCCCGCGTTAACGATGGTGGTGCCCGTCAGGCATCCGCGTTGGCGATCGACAGGAGTTGCGATCGCAAGAGGGCCGCTTCCGACGCACCGAATGCGCGTTCGAAGGTTTTTTGGGCCTGGAGCCAGTACACCTTCGTTTCCGCGAGCTTTGCCTGCCCCGCAGGGGTCAGGGCCACCAGCTTGCTACGCCTGTCGATATCGGAAGGGCGAACGGCGACGTAACCGTCGCGCTCAAGGGGCCGCAGATTCCGCGCGATGGTCGTTCGATCCATCACCAGCGACTCGGCCAGTTCCCAGAGGGTAGGCGCCTCGGCACCCCAACGGGAGATTTCAGCAAGGAGGGTGTGCTGGCTCGAGCCAAGGCCGGTGGGCGCGAGCGCCTCGTCGTAGAGCCGGGAGACCCGCCGCGATGCCTTGCGCAGTGCACCGCAGTTGCAGGAAGAAGGATCGCGCTGGCGGCTAGCTGGCATACCACGGCTCCAGATAGGTGCATATGCACTCATTTCAAAATAAGCGTATATGCACGTATTTCGAGTGTCAAGGCGTGTCGGGCCACCCTCCCCGCTTTACGCCGGGATCAGGCCCGAGGCCTGGTAGGCCCGGATCAGTGTGTCGTAGAGCTTGATATCGCCCCGCCCGCGCGCCATGAGCTGCGCGCCCGCGACCGCGGCGAAGATGGCATGCGCGCGCTTCTTCGCATCCCTGGCACTGGCGACGCCCGCTTCGACAAGGGTCTTGCCCAACCAGGCGATATTCACCTCGTTGAAGCTCTCGATCTCCTTTTTGACGATGTCGGGAAGATCGTCGAATTCCGCTGTCATGAAGCTGCACAGGCAGATGCGGTTGTCGTTTTCCAGGGCGGTGCGGAATGTGCCTGGGAACTTCCGTAGCCGCTCGGCGGGATCGCTGGTCTTTGCCGTGATGGCATCGAGACCGGCAGACGCATCCTCCCAGTAACGCCGCGCCACGGCCGTGGCCAGATCCGCCTTGCTGGGGAAATGGTGGTAGAGGCTCGCGGCCTTGATGCCCACCTGATCGGCGAGCGCCCGGAGGTTGAGGCCGCCGTAACCGTGCGCCTGCGCCATGCGGGTCGCGGCTTCAAGGATGGTGTCCTTCGAGTTCTTTCCGGTGGGGCCTTCCACGAAACCTTACCTCGCAATGTGAACCAAACCGCTGCGGGCGGCGATTCGCATTCTCGCAAATGCCGTCGAAGAAGTCGTTGACGGGTGCTCAGCATAGCGCGTATCGTCCTCCCTAACAACCGTTAGGTAGGTAAAGACCTCCTGAGTTTGCTGCGCCCCCACCCACTGACCGAGAAACCCCATGACCACCGAACTTGTTCACCAGGACGCCACGAAGCTCGCCGAACTGATACGCACCAAAGAGGTATCGCCTGTCGAAGTCATGCAGGCACACCTGGATCGCATCGAGGCGACGAACCCCCACATCAACGCCATCGTCGCCATCTCGGACGACGCCCTCAAAGCCGCAAAGCGCGCCGAAGCGGTGGTGATGGCGGGCCACGAGCTGGGCCCACTGCACGGCGTCCCATTCACGGCCAAGGATTCCTTCGACGTGGCCGGCGTACTCACGCAACTCGGCTCGCCGATCTTCAAGGGCCGCGTGCCCGATACGGACGCCACCGGCATCGCCCGGATGAAGAAGGCCGGCGGCATCCTTCTCGCCAAGACCAATCTTCCCGAGTTCTCTTTCTGGATCGAGAGCGACAACCTCCTCTCCGGCCGCACCGTGAATCCCTGGAACCGCGACCGCACCCCTGGAGGCTCCAGCGGTGGTGAATCTGCCGCCGTCGCCGCAGGCATGTCACCCCTTGGCCTGGCCACCGACATCGCCATCTCCGTGCGTGGGCCGGCCGCCCTCACTGGCGTCGTCGGCCTCAAGGCCACCCACGGGCGCATCCCCATGACGGGCGTCTGGCCGCGGGTACCCCGCCGTTTCTGGCATGCCGGTCCCATCGCCCGCAGCGTGCGCGATGTGGCACTGGCCTATTCGCTCATTGCCGGACCGGATGGTGCCGACGGCTTCTCGATCAGCCCACTCTCCGTGGATACCGGCGTAGGCGTGACGCTTGGCCGTCCACTACGCGTCGGCTGGCTGGTCGAACCGGGCTTTGGGCTGGTGGAAGATCAGGTCGCCGCAACGGTACAGGCCGCAGCCGAAGCGCTGAAGTCGACGGGCGTGACGGTGGAGCCAGTACGCATCCCCGTGCTTGAGCAGATCAACGCGCTGGACGTGCTCTGGAAGATCCAGGCCATGGAGACGAAGCCGGCATTCCGCGAGGTTACGGCAGGCCATGAAGACCTGATCTATAAGCACGTGCAGGCGGTCTTCGATACACCTGACACATCGATCGAAGACTTTGTCATCGCCGAACAGCAGATCGAACAGATGCGCGACGGCTTCGCCCAGTACTTCCAGCGTTACGACGCCCTGCTCTGCCCCGTGCTCCCGGTGGCCAGCCACGGCCATGACGCTTCGGAGTTCGTCATCAACGGCCAGACCGTGTCGTCGCTGCATGTCATGGATGCCACCGCGCAGCTGAACGTCACCGGCCTTCCGGGGTTGTCGCTGCGCTTTGGCACCAGCAGCGATGGCATGCCGATTGGCGTACAACTCGTTGCGCCGTGGCTGGCCGAATCGACGCTCCTGCATCTCGGCGCACTGCTCGAAAGCATGAGCCCCGTTCGCAACCTGCACCCGACCCTGGCCAACATGGGCATCACGCAGCCGTAAAGCCCCTGTAGGAGCGCGCTTGCGCGCGATGGGTGCTTGCGACAAGGCCCATCGCGCGCAAGCGCGCTCCTACAGGGATGGTCTCAAGCTGGGCGGCCTCCGCTGCGCCGTTCCAACGCCAGTCAGCCGGCACGCCGAGTCAGCAGAAGTCCACTGACCAACGACAGCGGGCCCAGGACGAACATGAAGGCCTCGCAGAGCTGCCGGGATGTTTCGCCATAGCCGGTGAGGCCACCCATGCAGAAAAAGCCAAACACGGTGAGGCTGGTGAGAACCACCACACCATTTCGGCGGGGCGTGCTGTCCGGGAAGAGCCAGGCCAGCGCGCACGGCTGGCACCGTATGAAGAACCACGCCACGACGGCGAAGAACGGCATGCCCACGAGGAGGAGAATCTCCATGGGCGTCCAGCCGAATCCCAGCGCCACCGTGTGCATGTCGGCATGCGATGCGAACGTGCGCAGTGGGACATAGGAAATGAGGTTGCCGACGCTCATCACGATGAGCCAGTAGGCAAAATAACCAAGTAAGGGCGCTGCCCTTTTCCGTGCTGCCGCCAGAAGTGCGAGGCCCACGCCCAGGCTGGCGACGAGGTTGCCAAAAGCCACGCCGGCCAGGGCGATGAGCCCCGCGTGCACCGCGTGACCACCCGCAAATACGGGAGCGTAATCGACGTTCTCATCGACATCCTGCAGCAGCAGGATGTTCATCGGCGTTGCATGCCCCCAATCCAGGTCGAGGGGGTTGCCCTTCCAACCCAGGGCAGTGGCCAGGAACGAGTGCGCGAATTCGTGGGTTAGGAATGCAACGGCGTGAGCCAAAAGCCAGAGGGCCACGGTAGTGATCGCGAACACGCCAATCCGTCTGGACATCGTTTTGCCTGGGGCGACCGTTGCGGTGGGGTCATCTTAGGGGATGGTGATTGCGGGACGCCAGGTTGCGGTCAGCGCTGCGCTACAGGGCGCTGCTGAGCACCAGTGAGAAAAACATCACCTGGGAGCCGTTGTACAACTTAAAGAGCAGCCGATGGCGTCCTGCGGAGAGTCGAAGACGCACCTTGCCCTCGCTCAAATTGTAGTCGGCGATCTCGCGCCTCATCGAACGGGCATCCACCATGAACCAGGGCTTCACCGGCGCGCCGCCCTTCCAGACCAGCTGATCATCCACCCATAGCTTCGCGTCATCATCGGCCCCGATCCAGGCCCAGATCTCCATGTCGCGATCAAGGCTCAGTTCGGTGTATCCATAGTAGATGGCGCTCTCCGCAGGATCGGGTAGAAACAGCGGGTACTCGCTGGCCTGGACGTAACGCCACGTAAGCGTGCCGAACTTGCCCGCGTAGGTTCCATCCAGATCGACGGCAATCTCGGGTAGCTCCGGATGATCCAGGGGATGGTCGCCGATTGCCTCGAACGGCCCCACGACATACCACGTGTCGACATACAGGCGGTTGGCATAGGTGCCACCCGCGCCCACGCTGCGCCCTCCTGTCGCGCGTACCGGCGCGTCTAGGGGCGGGATGGTAGAGAAGCGCCCCCGTGGAACGATATCCGCGCCGTGGCTGCCGGCGGACGCAACCTCAAACGGGGTCAGGTTGGTGTCTCCTGCCGCACCGAGTAGCCGGGGTCCCCCGGGACCACCCTTGGCTGCTGCCCCGGCCGTCGATGCTCCCGCGGGTGGCGCGGCTTGTATCTCGCGTGCCAGTGCCGCGGCGGCCTGGCTTTTAAGCTGGGCAAGCTGTGCGAGTGCCTCGGCCTCCGTATGCGGCATCTTCGGTAGCGCGGGCAAGTCGGCATGCGTTTGTTTCAAGGCGTCGTAGCGCGCCCGCGCTTGTGCCAGCGCCTCTTGTGCCGATCGAGCGGGCTGGACCGGCGGTGGCGCGGGCCCATGCGAGCGTTGCGCGAGCGCGGACTCGATCGACGCCATATCGTTCAGGCGCTGAGCGGCCGCGGCCTGGAATGCAGCATTACGCGTCGCGTCCACCCGCTTTCGCGCGGCATCCGGTGAGGGCGACCGTTGGGCCAGGTAATACACCAGGCCCAGCACGATGGCGTGAGCCAGGATGGACCACAGCACGTCGCGAGCCGGGTTGTCACTTCGGACCGGGCGATACGGATCCCACGACGATCGCGTGGCCATGTCAGTTCCGGACGTGGACCGCGAGGTTGGTGAGCCCTTCGAACGCACACATGTCCATGACGCTTACGACGTCCTGGAACTGAGCGCGGCGGTCCCCGTCGATGCGGATGACCGCGTGCGCATCGTGAGCCGCCAAATCGTGAAGGCGATCCTTAAGCCGCCCCTGTGTGGTCGCAACGCCATCGACGTAGATGGCTCCGTCGCGCGCCACGGTGATGAGTACACCCGTCGAAGGCGCCTCTTCGGCGCGAAAGGTCGCTGCAGCTTTAGGAAGATCCACCGGGATGGATCGATTGCGCTGCTTGTCTTCGTTCTGCTTGAAGGTGGTCGCCACCATGAAGAACATCAGCAGGAAGAAAATACAGTCGATCAACGCCACCAGTCCGATCTCCGGCTCCTGGTCATCGCCCAGGTCGATCTTCACGGGGTGACGCCGGCCGGCGTAGGCACGAAGTGGGTGCGCAAGAGCGCACCTGCCTGCCGTTCCAGCTCGATGCCAAACGCAGTGATCCGGTATTTGAAGCCGTGGTAGAAGGACAGCGCTGGAAGTGCGACGCAAAGGCCGGCGGCCGTGTTGACCAGCGCTTTGGAGATCCCGCTTGCCAGCAACGCCGGATCAATGGGACCGTTCAAGGCAAGCGCATGGAAGGCTTCGATCATGCCTGCAACGGTGCCCAGCAAGCCTACGATCGGCGCAACCGTCGCGATGATTGCCAACGGGTAGATACGGCGTAAATGTTCGCGAAGCTCGATGGAGGCGATGTCTTCCACGCCTTTGGTGATGGTCACCAGGTCGAGCGCGCGATACGCCAGCATGTAATGCAGCATGCGCGAAAGCGTGCTCGGGTGGTTGGCGACCAACGTCTGGGCCTGGTCGATCTTGCCGTCCTGCCAAAGGGCGTCCGCCCTGCGTGCCAGGCCTTCTGGGACCACGAACGTCTTACGGACATTGCGAAGCCGTTCGATCGCTACCCATAGCGCGATCACCGACATCGCAAGCAGGACCACGAGGGCTACGCCCCCCTCTCTCAACTGACCGACGCCATCGAATCCTTGCGCGCATGCGGGTGATATCGGAGACAACGCAAGCGCGAGGGTGACGAACAAACCATCAAGCCGAACCGAGAGGCAACGTTTCATAGGAGTCCGTTCGTCCATAGGTGCACCGAGCACAGGTCGGTCTTCCATTTATCACAGACCGGGGCTTGGCCGGAAGGTGCCAGGCAAGATGCCTCGGCGCACATGGAGTGCATGCAAGCGACGCACGGCCTGCCGTCAACCCGCCCATATTGCCTCTCCCCCTGTAGGAGCGAACTCCTACAACGGCTGCGGTATATCAGACGGCGACGGGCGCCTTGATCGCCGGGTGCGGATCGTAGTCCACGATCGATACGTCTTCGAAGCGGAAGTCGAAGATGGTCTTCACTTCCGGATTCAGCACCAGCTTCGGCAGCGCGCGCGGTTCACGCGCCAGCTGCTTCTGCGCCTGCTCGATGTGGTTCGAGTACAGGTGCGCATCGCCCAGCGTGTGCACGAAGTCGCCCACTTCCAGCCCGGTGACCTGGGCGATCATGTGGGTAAGCAGCGCGTAGCTGGCGATGTTGAACGGGATGCCGAGGAAGATATCGCCCGAGCGCTGGTACAGCTGGCACGAAAGCTTTCCGTTGGCCACGTAAAACTGGAACATGGTGTGGCACGGCATCAGCGCCATCTTCGGCAGCTCGCCCACGTTCCATGCGGAGACGATGAGGCGGCGCGAATCCGGGTTGCGCTTGATCTCTTCCACCACCCAGGCGATCTGGTCGACCACCTTGCCATCGGCCGTGGGCCATGCGCGCCACTGGCGGCCGTAGACCGGGCCGAGGTCGCCCTTCTCGTCAGCCCATTCGTCCCAGATGCTGACGCCGTTATCTTTCAGGTAAGCGGTGTTCGTATCGCCCTGCAGGAACCAGATGAGCTCATGGATGATCGAGCGCAGGTGCAGCTTTTTGGTGGTGACGAGCGGGAAGCCCTTCGCCAGGTCGTAGCGCATCTGCCAGCCAAACACGCTGCGCGTGCCGGTACCGGTACGGTCGGCCTTTTCGGCACCGTGATCGAGGACGTGGCGGAGCAGTTCGAGATAAGGCTGCATGGCTTAGGACGATATCAGGAGGCAGTAGCGGTGGGTGCTGCGACCGGCGCGTACGGGGCGCGGCGCGACATGATCAGCCAGAGGATGCCCAGGGCGATCAGCGGCAGCGAGAGGATCTGGCCCATGGTGACCCAGCCGAAGGCGAGGTAGCCGAGCTGCACATCGGGCACGCGGACGAATTCGATGGTGAAGCGGAACACGCCGTACATCAGCGCGAACAGGCCGGAAACGGCGTAGCGCGGGCGCGGCTTCATCGAGAACACCCAGAGCACCACGAACATCACGACGCCTTCGAGCGCGAACTCGTACAGCGGGTTCGGATGGCGCGGCAGCGCATCGGGTGCATGCGGGAAGATCATGCCGATCGGTAGGTCCGTCGGTTTACCCCACAGCTCACCATTGATGAAGTTGCCGAGGCGACCAAGGCCCAGGCCCACGGGCACCAGCGGCGCCACGAAGTCCATGGTGTCGAAAAATTTTACGCCGTTACGCCGCGACCACCACAGGCCGGCCACCAGCACGCCGAGCAAGCCGCCGTGGAAGGACATGCCGCCGTCCCACACACGGAAGATGGCCAGCGGGTCGGTCCAGATCCAGTTGATCGCCGTGTAGAACAGCATGTAACCGACGCGGCCACCCAGGACCACGCCCATCATGGCGTAGAACATGAGGTCGCTGAAGCGATCCGAATTGACCGGCAGGCGGCCCTGGCGGCGCCGGTATTCACCCAGCGCCCAGCCCCCGAGGAAGCCACCGAGGTACATCAGGCCGTACCAGTGGACCTGGACCGGACCGAGGTGGAAGGCTACGGGCTCGAACTTGACGACGAACGGATCGACCATGGGAGGCACGCTAAGGAGGCTATCCCCAAGTGTACCGCCCCCGCTTGCCGCATGCCGCCTTGTGGAGAGGGCCCGGATTGGGCTATAGAGCCTGCCGGAACGCCATCCTGGGGAGTGATGGCGGAAATGGACGTTTCACCAGGGGAGACACCTTAGATGACCATTCGCCTTGCCCGGCCGTTGCTGGCCGCGCTTTGCCTTGCCGCATGCGCCGCACCGGCCGTTGCGGATGACCTGATCCCGACCGCCGACTTTGCCCGGCGCGCGCCGCTCACCGACCCGGCGCTGTCGCCCGACGGGCAGTACGTGTCCGTCGCGTATCACGATCCCGACGGCAAAACGAACGGCCTGGCGATCTACCGCGTCTCGGATATGTCCAACCCGATGACGCTGATCCGCATGCCGCCGTATGAAATGCCCGCCGAAATGATCTGGGCAAGCGCAACGCGCCTGGTCGTCGCGCGCGGCAAGGTGGATGGCTCGATCGGCCGGGTTTCGCTGACCGGCGAAATCATGGCCATCGACGTCAACGGCAAGAATCCGGATTACCTGTTCGGTTACGAGAACGTCGGCAAGCGCTCCGGTACGCGCGCCACCGACCGCGGCTGGGGCTTCATCGAAGGCACGCCGCCGCAGACCAACGGCCATTTCTATATGCGCGCCACGCTGTGGACCAGCGAAGATCGCAGCACGCTGTACGACATGGATGCCACCACCAGCACGCGCAAGCAGCTTGCGGATATCGGTATCCCGGGGCTGCGCTTCATGATGGCCTCCGACGGCACCCCGCGTTTCGCTACCGGCATCGACCAGGACTACAAGCACGTGGTGCTGCACCGCGATGCCAATGGCGCCTGGTCCCCGGTGAAGACCGACCACGATCATGAGTGGTACGAACCCGTCGCGCAGGTCGCGGATAGCAAGCGCATGTATGCGACCTACAGCCCGGGCGGCAAGGGCGGCCTCTTTGTCGAGCAGGACGAAGATGGCGGCAACGCACGGGTCATCCGCCGTGATGAGTTCAGCGAAGTCACCCCTAATGGTTTCTGGACGCCGGCCCCGCTGCGCCCGTTCGGCACCTGGTCGGAAACGGGCATCCCCTCGGTCACGTATGTGAACCCGCAGGAGCCGATCGCGAAGCTGCACATGGCGCTCGCCCAGAAGTTTCCTGGCGAATTCGTCCGCTTCATCGATTACAACGAAGACGGCAGCCAGTTGATGTTCAAGGTGTCGAGCGACCGCGATCCGGGCCGCGTGATGCTGATCAGCACCAAGACCTACAAGGTCTCGTCCCTGTTCAATACGTTGCCGTGGGTTGATCCGGCGAAGATGGCTGAGCGTCGGCCGGTCCGCTTCAAGGCCAGCGATGGCATGGAACTCGAGGCCATCCTTACCTTCCCGAAAGGCAAGCCGGAAAAGGACCTGCCCATGGTGCTGGTGCCGCATGGCGGCCCGCACGGCATCAGCGACGACTGGTTCTACGACACCGACGCACAGTTCCTCGCCAACCGCGGGTACCTGGTGCTGCAGGTCAACTACCGTGGTTCGGGTGGCCGTGGCGAAGCCTTCGAATCCGCCGGCTACCGTCATTGGGGCAGCCGCGTCCAGGATGACCTCGCCGATGGCGTGAAATGGGCGATCAGCCAGGGCTTCGCGGACGCGTCGCGCGTGTGCGTGTTCGGCGCCAGCTTCGGCGGCTATTCGGCACTGATGGCCCCTATCCGCGACCCGGGCATGTTCAAGTGCGCGGTGGGCTACGCGGGTGTCTACGACCTGGCGCTGATGCGTGATAAGGGCGACATCAAGAGCAGCAAACTCGGCCGGAGCTATCTGGACGAGGCGATCGGCAACGATCCGGCGGAACTGGCTCAGTTCTCCCCGGCCAAGCGGGCCGGCGAGCTGAACCTTCCGATCCTGCTGGTGCACGGTGAGGATGACCAGCGCTCGCCGTTTGCCCACTTCAAGGCCATGACGGCGGCACTCGACGCCGCGCACAAGCCTTACGAGACCCTGGTGAAGTCGGATGAACGCCACGGCTTCGTCAAACCGGCGAACGTCGAGGAGTTCTACAACAAGCTGGCCGCCTTCCTGGACCGTAACATCGGTGAAGGCGCCAAGGGCAAATCCGCGGCGCCCTGAGCCCGGCCGGGCAACCGCCATGACCCATGGCGGTTGCCCGTTGCTCCCGCAAGCGTTATGTTCGCGTGATCGTTGGGCCCGGGTGGTGTCTGGCGAAGGTCGGGAGGTTCTCGGGGTATGGTCGTCAGTTGTGGGCAGAAGCGCCTCGTCGCGGCGCGGCGGGCGGTGCTTGCCGTGGCACTGCTCGGCTGCCTCGCGCCCGTTGCCCTGCTCGCGCAGGAGGCTCCCCAGGAACCCACGCCAGCCACGCAGGCCGGTTCGCCGGCCGAGATGCTCGCCCCGGTCAATGTGACCGTGACCGGCTCGCGCATCCGCGGTATCGACGTCGAAACCGCCCAGCCTGTCTTCACCATGGACCGCGCGGCCATCCGCGCCACGGGCCTCACCAGCCTGGGCGACATCGTGGCGCGCATGCCCTCGGCCGCGACACCCGAGGTCACCCCCCAAGACACCCTCTCCTCCAGCAATGACGCGGGTGGCCGTTACGTCAACCTGCGCAACCTGGGCGCCGTACGCACCCTGGTGCTGGTCAATGGCCGCCGCTGGACCACCAGCCTGGGTGGCCTTACCGATCTTTCCACCATTCCCGTGGCGATCGTCGACCGGATCGAGGTCCTGAAGGACGGCGCATCGTCGATTTACGGTTCCGATGCCATCGGCGGTGTGGTCAACATCATCACCACCGATCGCTTCGAAGGCGCGTCGGCCGATGTTTTGTACGGCGTGAATGGCAAGGGTGATGGTGCCCAGAAGAACGGCAACTTCACCTGGGGCCGCAGCACCGAGCGCTCATCCATCATCCTCGGCGCCAGCTACGAAGACGGCGATACGCTGGATGACGACAAGCGCGCCCTCACCCGCACCGCCTACGGCCCACGCCATCCGCTGGATGGCTACAACATGGGCCCCTATGGCGGTGTGGTGGACCCGCGTGATCCCGGCAACCGCTATGTCATCAACCACGGTGCCACGGATACCGCGAACCTCGCGAACTACCATCCGTACGACGTGAACAGCACGGCGGACAAGTACAACACCCAGCAGGACATGAGCTTCCGCGCAGGCAGCAAGCTGCGCAACCTGTTCGCGACGGGCCGCTACAACCTCACCGACGACATCAGCCTGCGCGGCATGGCGAACTATGGCGTGCGCGATACGCGCAGCCAGGCGGCGGGTTACCCGCTGCAGAGCGCCACGGGCCGCCCGGATGGCTTGTTCATCGACCCGGACAACGCCTACAACCCCTTCCCCGGCTACGACACCGCCTTTTTCCGCCGCACGGTGGAGGTGCCGCGCATGGACTGGGCGAAATCGAAGGTGTTCCACGCCGATGCCGGGGCCGATGGCACGTTCCAGTGGGGTGACCACACCTGGAACTGGGATGTCACCTACGCGTATTCCGAAGACCGGGCCAGCCGCACCACCAGCGGCAACATCAACCTGGTCAACGCGCGCAAGGCGCTGGGCCCGACCACCACCATTGATGGCCAGCTCGCCTGCGCCAACGCCGCGGATCGCGCGGCCGGCTGCGTGCCCTGGAATATCCTGGCGGGCCCGGGCGGCACGCCGGATGCCGTGTGGCGCTACGTCACGTCGACCACGACGGCTCACGAAACCACCCGGACGAACGACGTCACGGCCAACCTCACCGGCGGCATCGTCGACCTTCCGGCCGGCACCCTGCGCGTCGCCGGCGGCTTGGAACACCGCCGCGAAGATGGCCGCTACGTGCCGGATCCGGCGGATTCGGCGGGCCTCACCACGCAGCTTGCCAGCGCACCGACGAATGGCGGCTATGTGGTGAACGAGGCCTACCTCGAATTCGATATCCCGCTGCTTACCGACCAGCCCTTCGCGCAGGAGCTCGCGGTCAACGCCTCGTCGCGGTATTCGCATTACAGCGCGTTCGGTGGCCGTACCAATAACAAGTACAGCTTCCGCTGGAAGCCGTTCGACGACCTGCTACTGCGCGGCACGTATGCGCAGGGCTTCCGCGCACCTACCGTGGCCGATCTGTATGCCGGCACGGCGGAGAGCTTCGAAAGCTTCCTCGATCCCTGCGACAGCGCCTACGGCGCGGCGGCGTCGGATGCCGCGGTGCGTGGCCGCTGCGCTGCCGCGGGCGTGCCGGCGAACTACCGCCAGATCGACCAGTCCGGCGCGCAGATCACCTCGAACACCGGCGGCCAGAATCCGTCGGCATTTACGGCGGGCGCCAATCCGCGCCTCAAGCCCGAGTCGTCGATCACCCGCACCGCGGGCCTCGTGTATAGCCCGGTGTACGTCGATGGCCTCGACGTCACGCTCGACTACTACAAGGTCGACATCCGTGACGTGATCACCCCGATCCTCGCGGGCGACATCCTCAACTTCTGCTATGTGCGCAACGACCCGACCTATTGCGGCCGGTTCACCCGCGCGGCGAACGGCAGCATCACGTCGCTCGATGAAAGCCTGGTCAACCTGGGCTCGCTGCGTACAGAAGGCTACGACCTGGGCCTCCACTACCGTTTTCCGCAGACAAGTGTTGGCGAATTCGCGCTGCTCTCCGACAGCACCTACCTGAAGGATTACACCCAACGCAGCAGCGCGAGTGCCGAACCGCGCCAGCTCGCCGGTTACATGAATGGCGTGCAGGGGCTTTACCGCGTGCGCTCCAATCTTTCCCTCGACTGGAGCTGGGAGCGCTTCGGCGCCACGTGGACGGTGCGCTACTACTCCGGGCTGAAGGATTCGTGCTGGTCATCGACCGTGGAATGCAACAAGCCCGATACGCTTAACGTGATCAGCGGCGTCGACGGCGTGAGCCAGAAAGGCGGCGTGGCCTTCAACGACCTGCAGTTCCGCTGGGCCACACCGTGGAACGGCAACGTGCGCGTTGGCGTCAACAACGTGTTCGCGCGCAAGGGGCCGCTGTACTACAACGTCTCCAGCGCTGGCGGCGGCAGCCCGCCGTATAACCCGGCGTTTGATATCGACCGGTATTTTTATATCGGGTATCAGCAGCGGTTCTAGGCGCTAATCGCGCGCAAGCGCGCTCCTGCACGAGCTTTAAGCTGCGGAAATCACGGGCGTTTTCGGCGGATCGCGGGCCCATGCGAGACCCGTAGCATCCTGCACGAAATGCCGCAAAAGCTTGCAGTCGCATGACGAGAGCGTTATGTTCGTGTTACGTCGCCATTCGCCCCGAGGTGGGCGCGACGTCGGTGTCCCCACACCGTTTGCCTCACATACCCACATCGAGTGCCGTCCCGCGGCGCTCCTACAAGCTGTTCAGCCTTGCTGAAAATGCAGGGCCAGGGAGTTTTTGACCTCATGACTAGCACCACCCTGCTCACGCGTTCGCGCGTGATGAAGCGCACTGCGCTCGTTTCTGCGCTCGGCGCCTGCCTGCTGGCCGGTACCGCGTATGCCCAGAGCACCGTCGGCGACATCTACGGTACGGCCTCGGCTTCGCAGACGATCCAGATCCAGAACCTCGGCTCGGGCGCTTCGCGTTCGGTCGTCGCTGACCAGGATGGTCACTATCGCGCCTCGTCGCTGCCGATCGGCAGCTACCGCGTGAACGTCATCGAGAACGGCACCACCGTCTCGACCCGCGATATCAACGTTGTCGCCGGCCAGTCGGCCCAGCTGAACTTCGCGGCCGCCAACGGCGGCAACAGCAGCGCGCAGGCCCTCGACACCGTCACCGTCTCGGCCAACGCCCTGACCGCCATCGACGTGGCTTCGGTCGAATCGCGCACCAGCTTCACCGCTGACAAGCTCGACAAGCTCCCGGTCCCGCGCAACGTCGTCGACGTCGCCGCGCTGACCCCGGGCACCGTCAAGGGCGACTCCGCCTTCGGCAACCTGCCGTCGTTCGGTGGCGCCTCGGTCGCTGAAAACAGCTACTACGTCAACGGCTTCAACGTCACCAACCTGTACAACAACCTGTCGTTCTCGGAAGTGCCGTTCCAGGCCATCCAGCAGCTCGACGTGCAGACCGGTGGCTACGGCGCGCAGTACGGTTTCTCGACCGGCGGCGTGACCTCGGTGATCACCAAGCGTGGCACCAACGAATGGAAGGGTGGCGCATCGTGGGTGTACACCCCGGCGTGGGGCCGCGAGCAGCAGCCGACCACCTACACGAAGGACGGTAACCTCTACCGCACCTATCAGAAGAACAGCGACAACGACAACGTCTACTCGGCCTGGCTGGGTGGCGCGCTGATCAAGGACAAGCTGTTCTTCTACGGCATCTTCCAGTCGCACAAGGAATCGACCACGACCTACCCGTCGACGGTCTCGACCACCCCGGCTTCGCGTAACGAGTACAGCGATCCGTTCTATCTCATCAAGATGGACTGGAACATCAATGACTCGAACATCCTCGAATGGACGGGGATGAACAACACGCAGCACACGACCAACCAGTACTACACCTCGGAAATCAATGCCGACGGCAAGCCGTCGACCGACGATTACCTGGGCCGCAAGCACCTGAAGACCGGCGGCGCGGTCAACATCTTCAAGTACACCAGCTACATCACTGACGACCTGACCGTGTCGGCGCAGTGGGGCAAGATGAAGTCCAAGAACTCCTCGGACTACGTCTCGGCTGACGGCACCGCCACCAAGTACGACGGCAACATCAATGGCGTGAACTCGGGCTGCCCGTACGTCATCGATCGTCGTAGCAGCACGCTGAGCGGCGCCACCGCCCCGGTCAACTCGTGCTACCTCGACAGCACCATCGACCGCTTCAACGGCGAAGACCAGCGCACGGCTTACCGCGTCGACCTCGACTGGAAGGTGGGCGACCACGACCTGTCGGGCGGCTTCTCGCGTGAGAAGTGGAGCTCGGATGCAGGCCAGGAATACGCTGGTGGCGCGCTGTGGTACTACCGCACCGACAAGACCGGCCAGGACTACGTCACCGAGTACAACTACCGCACCGGTGGTTCGGTCGCGATCGACCAGAAGTCGTGGTTCCTGCAGGACAACTGGCAGGTCAGCGACAAGTTCCTCGCCTACATCGGCGTGCGCAACGACTCGTTCAACAACAAGAACGGCGCCGCGCAGAACTTCGTCCGCCAGGGCAACATCTGGCAGCCGCGCCTGGGCTTCTCGTGGGACGTGTTCGGCGATTCGTCGACCAAGGTCTTCGGTACCGCCGGCCGCTACTCGCTGCCGATCGCCGCGAACGTCGCCCTGCGCGCCGCCACGGCCTCGTACTACACGATGCAGAACTTCGCTTACTCGGATATCGATCAGGCAACCGGTACGCCGAACCTGGGCGCTCCGCTGAGCGGCCAGAGCATCGTGAACGGCGAGAACGGTTCCACCCCGGATCCGCGCTCGGTCGCCACGAAGGACCTGAAGCCGTACTCGCAGGATGAGTTCATCCTCGGTATCCAGCACCGCATCACCAGCGACAACGACTTCCTGAACGACTGGGTGGTCGGCGCCAAGGCGACCTACCGCAAGCTCAACAACGCTATCGACGATACCTGCGACTGGCGTCCGTTCTACGCTTACGGCAAGTCGATCGGCCTGGACATGGACGCCAACGGCGACCAGTTCACCCCGCCGGCAACCATGCCGGGTTGCTTCATCTACAACCCGGGCAGCAAGGTCTCGGTTGACGTCGATCTGGACGGCAGCGGCCAGCTCCGCAACGTGACGATCCCGGGCGTGGCGTTCGGCGAAAAGGCCAAGCGCACGTACGAAGCCGTCACCCTGTCGGCCGAGAAGGCCACCGATAGCTGGTACGTCAATGCGTCGTACACCTGGTCGAAGAACCGTGGCAACACGGAAGGCCTGGTGAAGTCGGATAACGGCCAGAAGGATACGGGCACGACCAGCGCGTTCGATTACCCGGAACTGATGACCGGTGCGACCGGCTACCTGCCGAACGACCGTCGCCACAGCTTCAAGGTGTACGGCGGCTACCGCATCACCCCGGAATGGCAGGTCGGCGTCAACGCCCTGCTCGAGTCGGGTCGTCCGTCCAGCTGCTTCGGCGGCGGCGACGAGACCGTCGGCGGTATCCCGGGCTACAACTCGGAGTTCTTCTACTGCGACGGCCAGATCAAGTCGCGCGGCACTGCCAAGCGCCTGCCGTGGCAGTGGTCGATCAGCCCGAACGTGGTCTACACCCCGGCGTACGTCAAGGGCCTGACCGTGCAGCTCGACGTCATGAACCTCTTCAACAACGACACTAAGACGGCCGTTGATGAAGTGGGCGAAAACGGCGGCGATGCCACGTACTACGGCTCGACCTACCGCGTGCCGACCTACTACCAGACGCCGCGTTCGCTGCGCCTGATGCTCCAGTACGACTTCAGCCTGTAAGAAGCCGTACCGCTGCACTTGTGTAGGAAAAAAGGGCTGCCCTCGGGCAGCCCTTTTTTTGTGCCATTTTTTTGACGCGCGTACGCTATGATGCGCCCCGCCACGTTTTGGGGAACAAGAAAGGAATGGTCTTGAAAACAGTCATTGCAACGGCCATCGCATGGGCCGCCCTCGGTGCCACGGGCAGCGCGTTTGCCCAGGCCGCCGCGCCCGATACCGCCGGCATCGTCAAAGAGGTCATGGATGACACCTATGGCCAGACCTACGATGCGAAGAACACCTGCTGGGCCTTCACCTGGAAGGATGACCAGGGCGAATCGGCTGACTACTGCATGCGGGCGAGCACGCCCCAGGTGGTCGATGGTCCGAAGGGGAAGCTGCTCTACTTCCATACCTACAACGCCACCGATATCCATGGCGATCCCCGCTATGGCTACAGCCAGGTCCAGCCGGGCCTGATGGGTGCGTTCAAGCTCCGCCTGGGCGGCAAGCAGGGCTGGACCTATGAAGCCTCCGAAGCCGCCACCGACTATGGCACCGCTGGCGATTGCGGCTGCACCAGAGCGCAGTTCGTGAAGCTGAGCAACGCCGGTGACTACGGCTGGCTGTTCGTCAGCGGGGGCACCTGGCAGGGTGTCAGCGTGGCCGATTACAGCCTCGTGGCCGCGATCAAGGGCCGGATCACCGATATCAGCAAGATCCCCCAGGTGACCGAGAAAGCCCAGGGTGTGACCTACACCGCCTCGGTGAAGGATGACCCCACCGCCAAGGGCTTCTACCCACTGCACGTGGTGAAGAAGTCGGCCGGTAAGTCCGAAGCATTTGACGTGCCGTTCGATGCGGCCAAATCGGTATACGCCCTGCCCGCTGGCCGTTGAGCCGCTGGCGCGTGAGCTAACGCAAGGAGAACGAGATGGCTGGTGAGAACCCCCTGGATACACGCTTTGATGCCGCCCGGCAGGAACTGGTCGATGCCGCCCACACGGCAGGCGTCGATCCGGGCGTGCTGGTAAAGATCGCCGGTTTTGAATCCGGTTATAACCCGCATGCCCGCCCCATTGCCGGGCACAAGCACGCCGACCTGAACACCGTAACCCAGTTCGACGGCACCAAGGCCATGTCGAGCGCCTACGGCTACGGCCAGTTCCTCAACAAGACCTGGGCCAACATGGTCCGCGAGCACGGCGAGAAATACGGTATTGAACATGCCGCCGACCTCACCGATGCGCAGACCAATACGGCAGCCATGCGCAACAACACGCGCCTGCAGGCCGGCATGCTGGCGGAGTTCACCAAGGAAAACGCCGCGGTGGGCGCCAAGCTGGGTGGCGCGGATGCGGCGGCCAACGTTTATGCCATGCATAACCTGGGCGGCGGCGATGGCCCCAAGTTCCTGAAGGCCATGGCCGAGCATCCCAATGCGCGTGTGGATAGCGTGCTTTCATCCACCGTCATCGAACGTAACTCTGCGCTCTACGGTGATGGCAGCATCTCGCTTGCCGCGGCCTATAAAAACATGGGCACGCAGATGGAGCGTTTTACGCCCTATGCGAACCAGGTATCGGGGCAGACGCAAGGGCAGCCGGCCCCCACGCCGCAGCACGCGCCAGCAACGCCGCACACCACCCCGCACCACGACGCACCCAGGCACGCCGCGCCGGACGCGCACGGCCGCACCATGAAGGAAGGCATGCATGGCGAAGACGTACGCGCACTGCAGCGCCAGTTGGGCTCTCTTGGGTATACCGACGCGCACGGCCACCCGCTGAAAGCCGATGCCAGCTTCGGCCCCGCAACCAAGGCGGCGCTGGAAGCGTACCAGGCGAAAAACCACCTCGAGGCCGATGGCATCGCCGGGCCAGCCACGCTCGGGCGCCTGAACACGCCGGGCAACAAGCCCCTTATTAGCGATCCGAACCACGCAGGCCACGCGATCTACAAGCAGGCCCTCGAAGGCATGCAGAAGGTCGATGCCGCCCAGGGACGCACCTCCGACCACATCACCGCCAATGTCGCCGGCGCGCTCGCTGCCGAATCGCAAGCCCAGGGTCTCAACCGCATCGACAGTGTCGCCCTTAACACCGATGCGACGCGTTGCTGGGCCGTGCAGGGCCAGACCAACGATCCCTTCAAGCAGCTGGCCAGCGTTGACCTGAATCAGGCGGTGAACACCTCGCTAATGCAGTCCACGGCCGCGTGGGAGAAGGCGAGCCAGCACCAGCAGGCCGCGCAGGGACAGCAGCAGGATCTGGCGCAGACGCAAACGCAGAATCAGGCGCAGGCTCAGGCGCCTTCGATGCAGAGGTAATCAGGCTATCGCGCGCAAGCGCGCTTCTACAAGAAGCGGGCTTGCGCGCGATTCGCCGAGCGTCAGAGCAGAAGCGGCTGATCCGGCAGCTCGTTGGTTCGCGGCGTGCCATCGCTCGGAAAATGCCGCGCAAGCAAGGCGCCCGCTTCGTCGACGCCGGTCAACACGGCTTCGCGGAATCGTCCCTGGGCGAACTCATCACGCATGTGCTGGGTGATGGCATCCCATTCCGCGGGCGCCACCTTATGCGCGATACCGCGGTCGGCCACGATTTCAATGCGGTGCTCGGCCAGCAATACGTAAAGCAGGACACCGCAGTTCTCTTCGGTATCCCACACGCGCAGGTGCGAGAACAGCGCGGCGGCACGATCGCGTGCCGTCACGCCCTCCAGCACCGCCGCGAGCGGCAGGCGTGATTCCACGGCAACGCGCAGCTCGCCGCGATGCGTGCATTCGCCGAAACCTACGCGCTTAGCGATTTCATCAAGTGTTTCTTTCGGAAACTGCTTGCCGATCTGGAACCAGGCGCCAAACAGGTTGGTCGCGATCCGTTGCATGCCCATCACCAGCTCCCCGACGAACCGCCGCCGCCAAAACTACCGCCGCCGCCGCTGAAGCCACCGCCACCGCCTCCACCGCCGCCAAAACCGCCGCCACCGAAGCCGCCGCCGCCCCAGCCACCCCAGCCACCGCCGCCAATGGAACGGCCGGCCGCGCCCGGGATCGCCATGAACAGCGCGCCGACGATGAGGCCCACGGCGCCAAGCAACAGGGAGCTCGTGAGCAGCGCACCCAGCACGCCCGCAATGCCACCACCGATGATCATGCGCACGCTACGCGGTGCCCAGCCTACAAAGCCGCGCAGGAAAATGATGCCGAACAGCAGGGGAAAAAGAATCTGCGCCCCGCCGCCATCACGGCGCTCGCGTTCATTGTCCGCCTTGACCGGCGGCGGCAGGGTTTCACCGTTGACGATCTGGGTGATGGCGTTGAGCGCTTCGGTGATGGCGCCGTCGTAGTCATTGGCGCGCAGCTTGGGCGCCATGTACTCGCGGATGATCCGCGAGGCGATGGCATCGGGCAGCGCGCCTTCCAGGCCATAGCCGACCTCGATACGCACGCGCCGATCATTCTTGGCGAGAAGCAACAGGACGCCATCATCAGTCCCCTTGCGGCCCACCTTGTTGGTCTCGGCCACGTTGAGCGAATAGCTCTCCAGATCGTCAGGCTGGGTGGTCGGCACCATCAGCACGACGACCTGGGCGCCCTTGGCTTTCTCGAGCGCGACCAGCCGGGCATCCAGCTGGTTCACCTGATCGGCACTGAGCGTGCCGGTCAGGTCGGTGACATGCCGGGTCAGTTTGGGGACGCTGGCCGTATCGTCAGCCAGTGCCGCCAGAGACGGCACCAGCAAGGCGAAGGCGAGCAGCAGGCTCGCCGCGAACCGGCGCATCAGTGCGCGGCCGAAGCCGCCGGGGCGGGCGCCGGGGCGCTGTTGAAGTCGACCGTGGGTGCCGTGGAGATGGCCTTCTCGTTCTCGACGCTGAAGTTCGGCTTCACCTGGTAACCCATGACCTTGGCCGTGAGGTTGTTCGGGAAGGAACGGATCAGCGTGTTGTACGACTGCACGGCATCGACGTAGCGCTTACGGGCCACGGTGATGCGGTTTTCGGTGCCTTCCAGCTGGGCCTGGAGGTCACGGAACGAACCATCGGCCTTCAGCTGGGGGTAGTTCTCGCTGACCACCAGCAGGCGCGAGAGCGCACCGGAAAGCTGGCCCTGGGCGGCCTGGAACTTGGCGAGCGCCTCAGGATCGTTGGCCTGCTCGGGCGAAAGCTGGACCTGGCCGACCTTGGCGCGGGCGGCGGTCACTTCGGTGAGCACGCGTTCTTCGTGCTGGGCATAGCCCTTCACGGTGTTGACCAGGTTGGGCACCAGGTCGGCGCGGCGCTGGTATTGGTTCAGGACCTCGGACCAGGCGGCCTTGACGGCCTCATCCTCACGCTGGATCGAGTTGTAACCGCAGCCGGAGAGGAACCCGGCAAGGGCAACGAGGGCAAAAACGCGGAGGAATGTCTTCATGGCAGCGGTTTCCTTGGGTGTGCGGGGCACACGGTAACCCAAGTCGACGCCTGGCGGCTTGTTTCAGCAAGCCCAGATCCGCCCGGCCGCGAGCTGGGACGCCCTGTAGGAGCCCACCCTGTGGGCGACGTCGTTCGCGAAAGAGCCGCAGGCCCACCCAAGCCTAGGCGAAAGCTGTCGCCCACAGGGTGGGCTCCTACGACAGAGGCTTCAGAAATATCGGGGAATCAGGATCAGGGCCCAGCTGACGACGACCATGACCATCATGAGGAACACGGAGGCGGAGCCCATGTCCTTGGCGCGGCCGGCCAGCTCATGGAACTCCGGGCTGACCTTGTCGACCACGGCTTCGATGGCCGAATTCAGCAGTTCCATGGCCAGGACCAGCATCGGGAAGGTGATCAGGATGATCTTTTCGACCCCACCGTTGCCCAGCCACAGGCCGAGGGGGATCACGACGATGGCGTTGAACACCTCGAGCCGGAACGAGGCCTCGTACTGGAAACAGGCTTTCAGGCCCTTCATGGACCAGCCAAACGCCGTATAGATCTGCCGCGGACCGCGGGGAACCGTCGATGCCATGGAGATCAGGCCTGCCGCTGGGGCGCCTGGCGGGAGGCCCGCGAGGTCGAATTGTGGGTGCGCTGCGGCATGAAAGGCGGCCGGAGGGTTTGGTATGGCCCAATATGATGCCACAGACGGCCTTTGGACTGGCTTAGCCGCTCGCCTTGTGGCGAATCGCCGCGCCCCTCTGGCGCTGCAGCACAACCCGGCGGACCATTTGTATTACGCTTGAACGGTTGTGGCCCGGTTCAGGGTCATGGCAACGGGAACGGCCATTCGTGGCCGTTCGCTGTTTCCAATGTGTCCGGAATTTTCATGGCAATTCAGAATCCGCCTGTTTCACAGACCAAGTCGTTCAGCACGGTCTTCCTTATCGAAATGTGGGAGCGCTTCGGCTTCTACGGCATGCAGGTGCTGATGGTCACCTACATGGTCAAGAAGCTCGGCTTCGCCGAAGCGGACTCCAACCTGGTCTGGGGCGCCGCCGCCGCCCTGATCTATGCCACCCCCGCCATCGGCGGCTGGATCGGCGACAAATTCCTCGGTACGCGCCGCACGATGCTCACCGGCGCGGTCGTATTGATGATCGGCTACGCGCTGCTGTGGGTCCCCACCGATAACGCCATCTTCCTGTATCTCGCCCTGGGCGTGATCGTCCTCGGCAACGGCCTGTTCAAGCCGAACGCCGGCAACCTCGTACGCCAGATCTACGAAGGTGACCCGGTCAAGATCGATAGCGCGTTCACCATCTACTACATGGCGGTGAACGTCGGCTCGACGATTTCGATGCTGCTCACCCCGTGGATCCGCGACTACGTGGGCGAGCACTACGGTGACGCGCTGGGCTGGCATACCGCGTTCGGCGTGTGCTCGATCGGCCTGGTGCTCGGCCTGGTCAACTACTACTTCATGCGCCACACCCTGGCGCACATTGGCTCGGCACCGGATAAAACCCGTCCGCCGATGAAGAGCATCCTCGGCGTGATCGTCGGTGGCATCATCATCATCGGTGTCTCGGCGGCCATCCTGCAGAACCAGACCATCGCCAAGATCTGCGTTTACGCCGCTGGCGTGGTGGTCCTGGGCATCTTTGCCCACCTCATCCGCTCGGTGGAGCAGAGCGAGCGCGCCGGCCTGATCGCCGCGCTGGTGCTCACCATCCAGACGATCTTCTTCTTCATCTTCTACCAGCAGATGTCGACGTCGCTGAATCTGTTCGCCCAGCGCAACGTCGATCTCTCGTTCGGTATCTTCGGCTTCGAAATCTTCCGCTGGATCCCCGAGCAGTTCCAGTCGCTCAACGCGATCTGGATCGTGATCCTCTCGCCAATCCTTGTGTGGCTATACAACACGCTCGGCAAGCACGGTAAGGATTTCCCCGTCGCTGCGAAGTTCGCGCTGGGTTTCGTCGCCGTGGCCGCGGGCTTCTTCATGTACGGCCTGGGCGCGCATACCGCCGTGAACGGCCTGATCTCTTCCTGGTACATGGTCTGGGGTTATGGCCTGTATTCGCTGGGCGAGATCCTGGTGAGCGGCCTGGGCCTGGCCATGATCGCCCGCTACGTGCCCGCGCGCATGGGCGGCTTCATGATGGGTGCCTACTACGTGGCAGTCGGCGTTTCCCAGTACCTGGGTAGCGTGGTGGCGAATTACGCCGCGATCCCGAGCGATATCAACGATCCGCTGCAGTCGCTGCCGATCTACACCAGCCTGTTCAACAAGCTGGGCTTCGTCGGCGTCGGCTGCACCGTGCTCGCCGTGCTGATGCTGCCGCTGATGCGCAAGCTGTCGCTTGACCACGCACTGGCGGATGTCCAGCCGGTCCCCCCGGTGCATAACGAAGACCTGTAATACGGCGAGGGCCGTCCCACCCGGGGCGGCCCTTCGCTTTAAGAGACCATGAGCGACCACTTACACACTCCATCTTCCCGCTCTGGTCCGTTCGTCCTGGCACGTACCCTCGCCTGGCTGCGCCTCTGCGCCATCGCGGGCCAAAGCGTCGCGATCCTGTCGTGCGTCACGCTGCTCAAGCTCGACATTCCCCTGCTCCCCCTCATGATCGGCGTCTGCGTGCTTGCGGTGTTTGCCGCCGGCGCCTCATTCCGGCTGGGCATGCCCTGGAAAATCAGCGAGGGCGAGGCGATCGTGCATATCGCGTTCGATACGCTGGTGCTGGGTTACCTTCTTTATTTCACCGGAGGGGCCTCCAATCCCTTCGTGACGTTGCTACTTGTGCCCATCGCGCTTTCCGCGGCAGCACTCTCCATTGTCGGCGTCGCGCTGGTGTCTGTACTCACCGGCGTGGCCTATGTGCTGCTGGTGCCGTACCACCTGCCGCTCCCCACCCTGGGCAACAAGAGCCTCGATTTCGATCTTTACGTAGCCGGCCTGGGCGTGAACTTCGTCATCATGGCCATCCTCCTGGGCGTCTTCATCAGCAACCTGGCCAAGGCGATCCGCACCCAGCAAGGCGAGGTTCAACGCGTCCGCGAGCGCGCACTGCGCGACGAGGGCATCCTCGCTATCGCCACGCAGGCGGCCGGTGCCGCCCACGAGCTGAACACCCCGCTGTCCACCATGCGGACGTTGCTGCCCGAAATCCGCCGCGAGCACGCTGGCGATAACGCCCTGGGAGATGACCTCGACCTGCTCGAAGGCCAGGTCCAGCGTTGCCGCACGATCCTTCGAGAGATGGTCGCTTTTGGGCAGGCGCAGCTTTCCCAGGTGCCCGAGCGCGTTACCGTCAGCCAGTTCGTGCACGTGTGCATGGAGCGATTCCAGTTACTGCGTCCGGAAGCCGACGTGGCACTCAGCGTGGAGCCGGGTGCCGAACGGCTGGCCCTGCGCTCGCCGGCCGGCCTGCGCCATGCGCTGATCAACCTGCTGAATAACGCGGTCGACGCATCGTCGATCAACGGCAGCGCCTTCGTCGGCTTTGATATCCGTGTGGAAGGCCCCTGGCTGGTCCTCACGGTGACCGATGAAGGCCCGGGCTTTGACGAAGTCGATGAACTCGGCACGCTAGGCTTGTCCCAGAAGGCAACCGGCCTCGGCATCGGCCTCGCCCTGGCGGAAGCCACCGCCGAGCGGCTCGATGGCGAGCTTGCCGCCAGCAATACCGGCCATGGCGCCCAGATGCGCCTGCGCCTGCCCCTTTCGGTCATTGGAGACCACACATGAACGAACTTGTCCCACCCGGCGGCCGCCCCCTGCTCATCGTCGATGACGATGCCACCTTTGCCCGCGTACTGAGCCGGGCCATGAGCTCGCGGGGCTTCGAGGTGATCACCACCGACAACGCCGACGATGCGCGCGCCCTCACCCGCCGGCACCAGCCGCGCTACTGCGTGCTCGACCTGAAGCTTGGCGACGAGAACGGCCTGCGCCTGATCCCGGAACTGCAATCGCTGGTGCCGGATATCCGCGTGCTTCTGCTCACCGGCTATGCCTCGATCGCCACCGCGGTGGAAGCGATCAAGCGTGGTGCGCACGATTACCTCGCCAAGCCCGTGGATGCCGACGCCGTCGTGCGCGCCCTCCTTGATGGCGATGCCGGCCCCGCCGACGCCGATGATTTCGCCGATGCGCCCGATGCGCCGCTGCCTTTGCGCCGGCTGGAGTGGGAACACATTCAGCGCGTGCTGACCGAATGCGAAGGCAATATTTCGGAAACCGCACGCCGGCTCGGCATGCACCGCCGTACGCTGCAGCGCAAGCTGAGCAAACACCCCGTACGCGAGCGGCCGGACGACACCCAATGAAAGCCCCCGTTGTAGGCGCGCGCTTGCGCGCGATGCTCCTGGCCGTGGCATTCGCCGCGCCGGCAGCCCACGCCCACGACATGGGCAGCATGGGCAACGAAGCCCCACTCGGCTTCGACGCCGCCATCGACAACACCGGCCACCTGTGGGTGGTCGATACGGTCGGTGAACATGTGCGCGTGCGGCGCTCCGACGATATGGGCCGTGATTTCACGCTCTCGACCATCGTGAACCCCACGGGCGAACCGATCTACGCGGAAGGCGAAAACCGCCCGAAGATCGCGCTGGGTCCGAAGGGCGAGCTCTACGTGACCTGGTCACAGCCACGCAAGGCCCCATGGACAGGCTTCGTGCGCTTCTCGCGCTCGCTCGACGGCGGTGCGCATTTCGATGCACCGAAGACCGTGCACAAGGACACCGCTGAAATCACCCATCGCTTCGACTCGCTCGCGGTGGATGGCAAGGGCAACCTGATCGTCGCGTGGATCGATAAGCGCGACCTGGAAGCAGCGACGAAGGCACATAAGCCGTATCTGGGCGCGGCCACCTACTACAGCTGGTCTACTGATCGCGGCGCAACGTTCGCGCCGGAACAGAAGATCACCGACCAGAGCTGCGAGTGCTGCCGTATCGCGCTGGCACGCACGCCCGATGGCCATATCGATGCGTTTTTCCGTGCCATCTACGGCGACAACATCCGCGACCATGCCCTGGCTGCGCTCCCCGTAGGCGGCTCGCCGTCGGTGGCGCGCGCGACCTTTACCCAGTGGCATATCGAAGGCTGCCCGCACCATGGGCCCTCGCTTTCCATCGACGGCGCGGGTACGCGCCACGCAGTGTGGTTCAGCGCCGTGGATGGCAAGCCCGAGATCAGCTATGGGCAGATCCAGCCTGGCAAGCCGCCACTCCACCCCATGACCGTCGCGGGGAATGGCGCCTCGCATGCGGACCTGATCGTCGATGGCAAGCACGTGTGGATTGCGTGGCACCAGATGACGGACCACGGGCTCGACCTGATGCTCAGGGAATCAACCGATGGTGGCGTGTCCTTTGGTGAGCCGCGCGCTGTCGCGCATACCGATGGCCCGTCTGGCTGGCCGAAGCTGGTGCTGCATGACCACCGTGCGTTCGTGGCGTGGAATCCGGGTGGGCAGTTCCGCCTGGTGCCGACCGAGGCGGTGCAGTGACTGGGTTCCGATGCGTGGCTGTCTTGGCCTTTGCGGCCTGGGCTTTCGCGCTTCCCGCGCTGGCGGCGCCTCCCGAGGCGTTGTCCGCGGCGGATGTCAAAGCGTTGGTGGCGCCGCCCGCGCACGGCACCAAGGTGCTGGCGTTGTGGTCGCTGGATTGCGCGTATTGCGAAGAGAACCTCGCCGCGTTGCGGGCCTACCGGCGCCAGCACGCGGACGTCGACCTGATCTACGTGGCGACCGATCCTCTCTCGCAGCGTGACGTCCTCGAAGCTCGCCTCTCGAAGGCCAGGCTCGACGACGTCCCAGCGCGCGCGTATACCGAGGCCACGCCGGACCACCTGAATTTCATGATTGACCCAACCTGGGGTGGTGAGACACCGCGCACGCTGGTGATCCACGCCGATGGCTCGCGCAAGAGCTACAGCGGCGCACTGACGCCCGAGCGCATCGCTAAACTGATGTCCCTGTAGGAGCGCGCTTGCGCGCTTATACAAGCGCGGTCAGGCTTCGATGGGCTGGGGGTTGGGGAACCGGACGCTGGCGACGCGGGAGGCGCCGGGTAACGCGCGCAGTTCGAGCGGCCATTGGAAACGATCGGACAGGCGACGGGCGATCGCCAGATCGAAACCGTGGCGGTCCACCGAGGCGTGCCGCCGGCTGCCTGGCTCCGGGGCGTCGATCGCAGGATTGATCACACTGACGCTACCCGGCATCACCGTCACGACAATCGTGCCCTGGTCGGTCTGCTGCAGGGCATGGCGGATCAGCTGGCCGCACAGCACCGCGAACACGCGCGGTGACGCATGCAACGCAAACGCCGCGGGCTCGTCCAGGATAAGTTCCACCGGACGCCCTGCGATCAGCTCGCGCGCGTAATCCACTTCCTGGCGCAGCACCTTGTTGACGATGAAGTCTTCCTCGGCAAGACCCTGGTCGGATTCCCGCGAGAGGATCAGGAACGCTTCCACCAGCGATTCAAGCTCGCGTGTGGAACGGCGGATCCGCTCGAGCGAGCGGTGGCCGAACTCGGACAGGTCCGTCTCGTCGGCCAGCATGTCGGACGACATCTTGATGACCGTCAGCGGGCTACGCAGCTCGTGGCTGGCATCGCGCGTGAAGTTGCGCTCTCGCTCGCCAAACCCTTCGATCCGCGAGGCAAGCCCGTGCAGGCCACGGACCAGCGATGATACGTCGCTATCCTTGCCACGCCCCCTGCCCTCTTCCGCCGCGAGCCCTTCCATATCCGGATGATCGGGATCCCACCCATTCAACAGCTTTGCCAGCGCGGCAATCGGCAGCCAGGCCCGGGAAACGGCTAGCCATGACAGCGCTCCCGAGCACAGCATGATCGCGAGCGCGGCTCCCAGGGGCGCGACGTTGTAAGCGGTCATCAGCGAAGCGATGACCACTACCAACGTCTGCAACCCAAAGACGATAGCGATGCGGGCGCGGAATGATCCGCGCCAGCCCCGTCGTGTCCCCTGCGATGACCTGCCTTCCATCGATTACTTCCGGCCCCGCACCCTTCTCATGCCGTCTGGGAGGCGGCAACCTCGGAATCGAGGTCGGCCAGGCGGTAACCCGCCGAATGGATGGTGTGGAGCAGCGGCCGGTCGAACGGCTTGTCGATGACGCGGCGCAGGTTGTAGAGATGCGAACGCAGGGTGTCCGAATCGGGCAGCGTATCGCCCCAGATCTCGCGTTCGATATCGCGGCGGCTGACCACGCGCGGCGATTCGCGCATCAGGATGGCGAGCAACTTAAGGCCGATCGGCGACACGGTGAGTTCCTGGCCACCACGCGTGAGACGCAGCGTCGCGGTGTCGAGGGTCATATCGCCCACGGTCAGGACTTCCGACGAGACCTGGCGGCGATCGCGACGGATCAGGGCACGCAGGCGGGCCTCAAGCTCACGGACTTCGAACGGCTTGACGAGGTAATCGTCGGCGCCGGCTTCCAGGCCCACCAACTTGTCTTCGAGCGTATCGCGCGCCGTCAGCATCAGGACCGGCGTGGACTTCTTGCCATCCTTGCGCAGCTTGCGGCACACATCCAGGCCGTCCATGCCCGGGAGCATGAGGTCGAGCACGATGACGTCGTAGCTGTTGGATACCGCCAGGTGGAGGCCGCTGACACCATCGGCCGCGTAGTCGACGGAGTAGCCCCGGCGCTCAAGGAATTCGCCCACCATCTCGGCAATCTGACGGTTGTCCTCGACGAGGAGGATCAGGCCTGCTTGTTCGTCGCGGTTGCTCATCGCTCCACTCTCCTTCGCTGATTCACAAATGTGAAGAGTTAACGGCCGGACCGGTGAGAACAGCGTGAAGACCGAAAACAATGGTTCATTCTGGGTAGGCGAACGTCGACGTTTCGTCGATTACTTCAGCAACGGTGCAAGCGCTTTCCACACATTCTCCGCTACGCGGGGCTCGCCCTTCGCGGTGGGATGCAGGCCATCGTCCTGCATTAATGCGGGATCCAGCGCCACGCCGTCGAGCAGGAAGGGCACCAGGGCGGCCTTGTGCTTCGCCGCCGCGTCCACGTAAACCTTGCGCAATCCATCACGATACTGCGGGCCGTAATTCACCGGCAACTCGATGCCGAGCAGGAGTACTTTCGCGCCTGCCGCCCCTGCCGCCGTCATCATCGCGTCCAGGTTGGATGCCACTTGCCCGAGGGCCAGCCCCTGCAAGCCATCGTTCGCGCCCAGCTCGATCACCACCACGCCCGGCTTTTCGCGGCTCAATAGCCCCGGCAGGCGGTTACGGCCGCTCAGTGAGGTTTCCCCGCTGATGCTGGCATTGACCATTGTCCATGGCGTCGCCATCTTCTGGGTGCGCGCGTCCAGCAAACGCACCCAACCGGCTTCCACCGGGATGTTGTGCGCCGCCGACAACGAGTCCCCGAGCACCAGCACCTTCCGCGGCTCTGCCGCGTGGGCGATGGCGCAGCAAACCATAAGCAGCAACAGGACCAGGCTACGACGCATGAGCGATTCTTCCCGTGTTCTTCTCGAAGTGGCGGATGTTAGCAAGTCGGTCTTCGGGCCGGAGGGGCAGCTGGATATCCTGTCGGGCGTGAACCTGGCAGTGGCCGCGGGCGAAAGTTTCGCGATTGTCGGCGCATCGGGTTCGGGCAAGACGACCCTGCTTGGCTTGCTGGCCGGCCTCGATGTGCCCACCGCGGGAAGCATTCGCCTTGATGGTCAATCGCTTGGCGCGATGGATGAAGAGGCCCGCGCTGCGGTTCGCCGCCGGCTCGTCGGGTTCGTCTTCCAGTCCTTCCACCTGCTGCCCGCCCTCACGGCGGAAGAAAACGTCATGCTGCCGCTGGAGCTCGAGGGCGACGACCATGCCCGCGAACGCGCCCACGCCGCACTGGAAGCCGTGGGGCTCGCGGCGCGACGCCGCCATTACCCAGCCCAGCTCTCGGGCGGTGAGCAACAACGCGTAGCCCTGGCGCGGGCCTTTGTTCACCGGCCTCGCATCCTGTTCGCCGACGAGCCCACCGGCAACCTCGACCAGCACACCGGTGAACACGTGGGCGACCTGCTGTTCGACATGAACCGCGAACACCACACCACCCTGATCCTGGTCACGCACGACCCACGCCTTGCCGCACGCTGCGCCCGGCAGGCGGAATTGCGCGAGGGCCGCCTCGGGGTACCCGCATGAACGTGACGCGGCTGGCCCTGCGCACGCTGCGCCGCGAATGGCATCTTGTCGAGCTACGCACGCTGGCCGCCTCGCTGGTGCTGGCCGTCGTAGCCCTCGGCGTAGTGGCGACGCTCTCCACGCGCATCGAGCGCGGCATCCTGGCCAGCGCCGCCGAACTTATCGGCGGTGACGTCGGTGTTTCGGCGCCCGCGCCGTTACCCGACGCCATGGGTGCATCGGCCCGCGACGACGGCCTGACGATGACCCGCGGCGCGCAGTTTCGCAGCGTGGCCTTCGTGGGTGAGCACAGCCAGCTGCTGGACGTCCTCGCCAGCGATGCGGCTTACCCCTTGCGCGGCACGCTTGAGGTCAGCGGTGCCGACGGCAAAACCCGCGTGGCGCACGGCCCTCCGCGTGGCGAGGTCTACCTCGACCACCGGGCCATGGTGGGCCTTGGTATCGCACCAGGCCAGCGCGTGCAGATCGGCGGCCAGGATCTCACCGCCTCCGCCGAACTGGTCCGCCAGCCCGATGGTGGCGAACTGTTCGCACTGGCGCCGCGTGCGGTCATGAACCTCGATGACGCCAACGCTGCTGGCCTGCTCGGCGTCGGCAGCCGCGCGCGTCATCGCCTGTTGGTGTCCGGCACGCCGGCCGCCGTCGCGCGCTGGCGCGCCAGCGTGGAAGACGGGCACCTGCCCGCCGGCGCCGACCTGATCACCCCCGAAAAGATGCAGGAGCGCATGCGCAGTGCGTTCGATCGCGCCAGTGCATTCCTTCGCCTGACAGCCTTGTTGTCCGCGTTGCTCTCCGGCGTGGCCATCGCACTGGCCTCGGCGCGCTACGCGCGGCGCAAGGCGGGCGAAGTCGCCCTGCTCCGAGCGCTAGGCACGCCGCGACGCAAGGTGGCGTCCTTGTTGGTCATGACACTCGCGGCGCTCGCCGTGCCTGCGGCCGCGCTTGGCGTGGTCATCGCGTTGGGGCTCACCGAAGGTGCGTGGTACTTCGCGCGCCAGTTGTTCGACAACATTCCCACCACTCTCCCGCTTGCCCCGGCCTTCGCAGCAGCAGCCATGGGATTGGCTGTGCTCGCCGGCTTCGCCCTGCCGCCGCTCGTGCGGCTGGCCGAAGTACCGCCGGTGGCCGTGTTCCGCGAATCCATGCAGCGCCGCCTGCGCCGGTTTGATGTGCTCTACCTCGTGCCACTGGCGACCGCTATTGGCTTGCTCTGGCTGCAAAGTGATTCCGCGAAGCTGGCGGGGATCCTCGCGGCGAGCCTGGGCGGCGTGGCGCTCGTTGCCGCGTTGCTCTCTGCGCTGTTGCTGGTGATCGCCCGGCGCGTCGCCCCAGGCGCCCATCCGGCGTTGCGGCTGGGCCTCGCTGCACTCGCCCGCCGCCGCGGCCTCTCGCTCGTGCAGGCCACGGCCCTGTCCCTTGGCCTGTGCGCCCTGTTGCTGCTGGCGGTCATCGCGCCTTCGCTGCTTGAAGGCTGGCGGCGCGAGCTCCCCGCCGATACACCGAACTGGTTTGCCCTGAACCTCCAGGACAACCAGCGCGATGCCTTCGCAAAGCAGTTGCAGGCGATCGGCGCAACCAAGACCAACATGATGCCGCTCGCCGTCGGCAAACTCACGGCGATCAACGGCACCTCCGTCGACAAACTGCCGTTCCTGGCTGACGAGGAGGCACGCGATGCCGCCGATCGCCAGTTGCGTTTGTCGTGGACGGCCGACCTCCCGCCCTCGAATGAAGTGGTTGCCGGCACCTGGCCGGGCGCCTCGCCAGCACAGGCCGAAGTATCGGTTGATACGTCGTGGCGCGACCGCTTCCACCTCAAGCTGGGCGATACGCTGCGCTTTGAAGTAGGCGAAGGCACGCTCGATGCGCGCGTCACCAGCGTGCGCAAGGTGGACTGGACCTCGTTCCGGGTCAATTTCTTCCTGATGGTGGACCCCGCGCATGCCGGCGATATTCCGCATACGTGGCTTACCAGCTTCTACCTGCCACGCGGGCATGGCGATCAGTTGTCGAAACTGTCGCGCAACTACGGCAACCTCAGCCTGATCGATGTCGATGCCTTGCTTGATCGCGTGCGCGAGATCGTCGACCGCGTGGGGGGTGCCGTGCGCTGGGTGCTCGGCTTCAGCTTGCTGGCTGGAGCTCTGGTGCTCACCGCCGCCCTGGCCGCCAGCGCGCAGGAGCGTCGAAAAGAAGCGGCACTATTACGCACGCTGGGCGCGACGCGCGCACAACTTCGTGCCGCCGCGGCCTGCGAGTTCGCCTTGCTGGGGCTGGTGGCGGGGCTGACCGCGGGACTGGGCGCGGCCGGTGCCGGCTGGTGGCTTGGCAAGGCGGTGTTCCGCCTGGAAGATTTCGTGCCGCCACTGTGGCCGCTGTTCGCCGCTGCTGCGATCGCCGCGTTCGTGGTGATGTTGATCGGGCTTTTTGGTACGCGTCGGGTGCTGCGTACATCGCCTATGGCGCTTTTGCGGGAGTGAGGCACGGCCATCGCGCGCAAGCGCGCTCCTACAACGGGCTCTCGTGGGGTCGCGCTCGCCCATCGCGCACAAGCGCGCTCCTGCAGCAGGCTTTTGTAGGAGCGCGCTTGCGCGCGATCCAGCGCCGCCTCAGTCGGCGATATGCATTTCCAGGGCCATGACGATCGCCTCTTCCCGGCCGTTCTTCGCCGGGTAATAGGCGGGACGGCGGCCGATCTCGGCAAAGCCCATCGACTCGTATAGCGCGTGCGCCACGGGGTTCGAGGGCCGCACTTCAAGGAAGATGCGCTCGGCGCCGTACCATCGGGCAAGATCGACCAGGCGGCGCATCATGCGCCGACCGTAACCCAGGCCGCGATGGGCATCGCCGATGCACACGTTCAGGACATGGGCCTCCCCCGCTGCTACGGAGAGAATGCCGTAACCGGCGATTTCGCCTTCGTGGAGGATGACCCAGCAGTTGTGCCCCGCCTGCAGGCAATCGCGGAAAATACCCGCGCTCCAGGGGAATTCGTAGGACGCATGTTCGATAGCGACGACTGCGTCGAGATCCTCGCGGCGCATCGCGCGCACTTCGGTGGACGGACGGGCGACGGCGACCATGGCCTCAGCTCCGGCCTAACGAGCGGCCCAGCGCGCGCAGGCCATTCCACAAGCGGCGCTTGGCGGCGGCGTCGGCGATGAGGGCCGACGGCGTATCGACAAGCACGATCTGTGCGGCACTCATCACGGCCGCCGGCAGTTCATGTCCGAGCGCGCGCGCCTGGGCCTCGCCAAACACGAGGTAATGCGCGGCGGCCGGGACCTGGCCCAGGCCACGTTCGCCCGCTTCGAGGCGCGCGGCGCGGCCCATTACGGGACCGAAAGCACGCAGGGCACGGCCCACGAGCTCCAGCTCACGCTCGCTGGCGCCCGCCGGCAACACGACGACACACGGCACGCGATCACCCTGGAGGGCGTCGTTGCCCGCCACGACGGCCTCCGCCGCGGCCGCGACCCCACGCAGACGCCAGGGCGTCACGCCCATGGCCTTCAGTAGATGTTCGCGGCGTTCGGCCGAGACGGCAGGCATGGCTTACTCCGGCGCCTTGGCGTGGCGGCGCACGCGGCGGCGGTGCGCCGCACGGCCCCACAACGTGAGTACCGGGCCGGAAACCACATAGATCACGGTACCGGCGAACAGCACGCGGGCGGGGTCGATAACCAGCAGCACGACGATCAACACAGCGGCGATCAGCCAGATAAACGACACGCGATCGCCCTTGGGCCAGGCTTTGAAGCTGTAATAACGCACGTTGCTGACCATGAGCAGGCCTGCGATCACGGCCAGCGGCATCGCGAAGAACGCCACATCGGGGCCTGGCACGTCGAACCGGGTCATGGTCCAGACGAACGACATGCAGAGCACCGCGGCGGCCGGGCTGGCCAGCCCCTGGAAATAGCGCTTGTCGGCCACGCCGACCTGCGTGTTGAAGCGCGCAAGGCGCAACGCGGCGCACACCGCATAGATGAACGCAGCGGCCCAGCCGATCTTGCCCCACGTGCGGCCGTAGTCCGCCAGCGACGAGAGCGACCAGGTGTACATGACCAGCGCCGGAGCCAGGCCGAAGCTGACCAGGTCGGACAGCGAATCGAACTGGACGCCAAATTCGCTTTGCGTGTTGGTCAGGCGCGCGACACGGCCATCCATGCCGTCGAGCACGCCAGCCACGAACACAGCCAGTGCCGCGGTCTCGAAATTGCCATGGATCGCCGAGATGATCGCGTAGAAACCCGCGAACATCGCGCCCGTGGTGAACAGGTTCGGCAGGAGGTAGATGCCGCGGTGGCGCGGCCCCCGGGCTTGGATCGGATCGCTCATGGGCTCAGTCGTCACTTGGGCCCCCAGTTTAGCCCAGCCGTCGTGAAGCGTCAGTCCGTGCATTCCCGGCACAAAGCGGGACGCGCGTCGCTTGCGTGGCCCCGGGGTGGGTGATAGATGTGTCGACCACATTCAAACACGCCTGGGGACCCCCCAAAATGCGCCGTTACGTCGTCCTGGCCCTACTCGTCACCGTCTGCCCGCTGGCCCTGGCCCAGGCTTATAAATGGAAGGATGCTCAGGGCGTTACCCATTACTCGGACTCCCCGCCCCCGGGCCAGGGTGCCAAGGTCGAGAAGATCCAGATGAAGGGCGGCGTGAACGCCCCCTCCCCGGCCGCCCCCGCACCGGCGAAATCCAGCACGGCCGGTAACCCGCCGCCGGGCACTCCCGTGGCCGACAACCCGGCCAACCGCAAGGCGCTCTGCAGCCAGCTGAGCAAGAACATGGAAGTGTTGCAAAAGGAGGCCGTGGTCTCTGTCGATGACGGCAAGGGCGGCAGCCAGCAGCTCGATGCCGCTGGGCGCCAGCGCCAGGTGGAAACCACCCAGGCCCAGATGACCCTCTACTGCAAGTCGTAACGCCCTATAATTCCGGTTTTCCCCGACGATATCCGCCCGATGCGCCTCAGCCAGTACCACCTCGCCACCGTCAAGGAAGTTCCCGCTGACGCGGATATCGCCAGCCAGCAGCTCATGCTGCGCGCCGGCATGATCCGCAAGCTGGCCTCGGGCCTGTACACGTGGTCGCCGCTTGGCCTGCGCGTTCTGCGCAAGGTGGAAGCCATCGTCCGCGAGGAAATGGTGCGCGCCGGCGCCATCGAAATGCTGATGCCGTCGGTGCAGCCGCGCGATCTGTGGGAAGAGACCGGTCGCTGGGAGAAATTCGGCGGCCAGCTCCTCAAGATGAAGGATCGGAAGGAGCAGGAATTCTGCTACGGCCCGACGCACGAAGAAGTCATCACCGACTTCGCGCGCAACGAGCTGAAGAGCTACAAGCAGCTGCCGCTCAACTTCTTCCAGATCCAGACCAAGTTCCGCGACGAAATCCGCCCGCGTTTCGGCGTGATGCGTGCGCGCGAGTTCCTGATGAAGGATGCGTATTCGTTCCACCTCACCCCGGAGTCGCTCGGCGATACCTACAAGGTGATGTACGACGCGTACACCCGCATTTTCACTCGCCTGGGCCTGGAATTCCGCGCCGTGGATGCCGATACCGGCGCCATCGGCGGCAGCGCCAGCAATGAGTTCCAGGTGCTGGCCGATTCGGGCGAAGACCAGATTGCCTTCTCCGATGCATCGCTTTACGCGGCCAACATCGAAAAGGCCGAAGCCCTCGCCCCCACGGGCGAGCGCCCCGCGCCGTCGGCCGCGCTGCAGCGCGTCGATACGCCGACCCAGCGCACCATCGACGAGGTCAGCGCCTTCCTGAAGGTGCCTGCCACGCAGACGGTGAAGACCATCCTGGTCCGTGGCGTCGAAGGTCTGGTCGCGCTGTGCCTGCGCGGCGACCATGAAATCAATGAAGTGAAGGTTTCGCACCTGGCCGAGCTGGCGGACGAGCCCGAACTGGCCAGCGAAGAAGAGATTCTCGCCGCCACTGGCACCCGTCCTGGCTTCATCGGCCCGGTCGGCCTGCCCGAGGGCATCCCGGTCATCGTCGACCGTAGCGCGGCCTTGCTCGCGGATTTCGTCTGCGGCGGCAACCAGGATGGCACGCATTACACCGGTGCCAATTGGGACCGCGATGCACGGGTCACCCGCGTGGAAGATATCCGCAAGGTGGTCGATGGCGATGCCTCGCCGGATGGCAAGGGCACGCTGCGCCTGGCGCGCGGTATCGAGGTGGGTCACATCTTCCAGCTCGGCCAGAAGTATGCGGAGGCCATGGGCGCCAGCGTGCTGGATAACAACGGCAAGATGAGCACGATGTTCATGGGTTGCTACGGTATTGGCGTGAGCCGCATCGTGGCGGCGGCGATCGAGCAGCGTCACGATGAGAACGGCATGATCTGGACGGATGCAATGGCGCCGTGGCGCGTGGCTGTGTGCGTTATCAATCCGAAGAATGATGCGGCGGTGGCTGAGGCGGCGGAGTCGCTTTACCAGGAGCTGTCGCAGGCGGGTATCGATACGGTGCTGGATGATCGCGGTCTGCGTCCGGGTTCGATGTTTGCGGATATCGAGCTGATTGGTATTCCGCACCGCGTGGTGGTGAGCGGCCGCGGCCTGGAGGCTGGCACGTTCGAGTACCGTGCTCGCACGGATGCCGAGTCGCGCAATGTCACGCGTGAGGAGCTGCTGGCGTTGCTTAACGGCTAAGCCGGTACGCTCTGCGTTCCCAAAAACCCCGGCACTCGCCGGGCTTTTTGTTTTTGGCGGCTCGATAAGGCTCGCCTTCGGCTTCGCGAGGCTCGGCTTACGCCATCGCGTTTGCGCTCGGACGTCTCCGGAAAGAGCCCTTGGCGCCCACCCTCGCTGCTCAGACAAGTCTCCAACGTTCGACAGGGAGGCCCCTCCGGGGCCATGTACTTATTGCCCTACGGGCGCGAACCGGCGTGCGGACGGGGGTTTGAAACTCGCCTTCCCTGGCTCGGTTTCAAACGACCGGCCATCCATGGCCGGCCCCGCCTGCGGCGGCTGTTCCCGTCCGCCCACCTCGTCTCCGAAACTCGCCTCGAGGGTGGGCGCCAAGGCCTCTCGGACACACTGAGGCGGATCGGTGGGAAAGCCACCGCCGGCAACACGGCCGACCTCGCGGCGCCCCACACCTGCCAAACGGCCGTAGGAGCCCACCCTGTGGGCGACATCTTTCGCCTCACCGCTCAGGCCCTCCCGCCCAGAACGGCAACACAAGAGCCAAACGCCGCAAGATCCGGAGTCAGGCGCGAACGGCGTCGCCCACAGGGTGGGCTCCTACGGGGGGCGGCGTTGGTTTGTCGGTGGTTTGTACCTCGGGCGACAAGGTCTGCCGCCACGACCGTGGTGCTGGCTCTCCCATCACACGCCCTCAGTGCCTCAGAGAGCCCTCGGCGCCCACCCTCGAGGCGAGTTTCGCAGGCGAGGGCGACGGGCGGGAACAGCCGCCACAGGCGGGAGCGGCCATGGATGGCCGCTCGTTTGAAACCGAGCCAGGATGGCGAGTTTCAAACCCCCGCCCGGCGACCGGTTCGCGCCCGTAGGGCAATAAGTACATTTGCCGCGTCAGCGGCACTCCCTTTCGAACGACGAGGACCTGTCTGAGCAGCGAGGGTGGGCGCCGAGGGCTCTCCTGCGACCACGTACGAGCGCTAACGCGATGGCCAACGGCCGAGCCACGCGATGCCGAAGGCGAGCCGCCTCGCCCCCGCTTAGGAAAAGTCTCACAAGGCTTGAGAGGGATTACCCCGATATCTTGTAGGGTTTTTCTGATATTAGATAAAACATAATCAAACCACTCCCCTAAGCCATTTTATTGCGCCACAATGCCGGGCAATGGCCATTACCTAATGGCCCGTCGATACCACCAATCGGGAGGATGCCAATGGCCGTCGATATCAAAAGCCTCAGCCACACCCAGCTCACCGAGCTGATTGCCAAGGCACAGAGCCGCCAGGGCGAGCTGCAAAAAGAAAAGGTCACCGTCCTGCGTGACAAGATCAACGCCATGATCAAAGCCGAAGGCCTTACCTTCGACGACGTCTTCGGCGCACGCGCCCCCAAATCGAAGCGCGCCGGCACCACCGTCGCCGCCAAATATCGCAACCCCACCGATCCCGAGCAGACGTGGTCCGGCCGCGGAAAGCGTCCGCGCTGGTTTAACGACGCCCTGAAAGCGGGAAAGAAAGAAAGCGACATGCTCGCCTGAGATAATCGGCCGTGCACTAAAAAGGCCCCGCATCGCGGGGCCTTTTGTTTATCCGCGATGCCGTCAGAGCGAACGGCGTGGCGCGATGATCAGATCGCCGAAGAGCAAGCCCGCCACGAGGGAAACCAGCAGGGTCACGCCCAGCAGGCCAGTATCCATGCCTAGCGACGTGTCGTGGTCCAGCAGGAACGAAACACTACGGAAGCTCACCGAACCCGGTACGAGCAGAATGATGCCCGGCTCGCGGACCACCGCGCCTGGCTGCTGGGCAAAGCGGGCGTAGACGTTGCTGAGCGAGCCCAGCAGCACGCCGCCGATGAAGACGCCAAACGGCGCACCCGGCAATGAACCGGATACCTGCCCGCCCCACCGTGTTGCCAGGTAACCCACGATCACCGCCCCCATCACGACCAGCCAATCGCGCCGGGCGGCTCGGAACAGGATCGCGAACGAGAACGCGCCTAGCACCAGCGACGGCCAATCAGCCCACGCGGGAAGCGGTGGCAACGCGTAGTCGTGAGGCATGATGCCCAGTGCCTCGCATAGCTGCGTGGCCGCCACGGTGCCGAAGGTGAGCTTGAGCAGCGTTGCCACCGCCCCACCCATGCGGGCCACGCCCGCCACGAGGTGTTGGCTGGAGATTTCGCGGACCGCCGTGGTGAGCGCCATGCCAGGCAGCAGCACGATCAGGCTGCCGAGGATCACCGACTTCAGGGCCAGCGGCACGATGTAGGCCGCTACGACCGTGGCGATGGTGGTGGCGACCATCGCGCTGATCGCTTCGCTGGCGGCCGCAAGGCGCGGACGGCTGCCCGAGGCCACGGTGATGCAGCCGATGACCACACCGATGATGCCGGCGGTGATCAGATCGGGCCACGCGCTGTGCAGCAGCAGGGCCACGACGCAGGCCGAACACAGGCCATAGCTGGCGATGACGCCCATTTCGGCGCGGAAGGTCTCCGGTGCTCCCAACTTGCGCAGCAGATGGAAGCCTTCGCGCAGTTCCATCTGGCCATCGATAACGGCATCGGCGATGCGGTCGGCCTCGACCAGGCGCGCGAGGTTCACGTCGCCGGGCGGCAGGCGCATCACCTGCGTGACCTGGGCGACACCATCTTCGCCCTGGCCCAGGTCGGCGAACGACACGATGATCGCCGTGGGGCTGGACCAC
This sequence comes from Luteibacter aegosomaticola, assembly GCF_023078475.1. Taxonomy (NCBI): domain Bacteria; kingdom Pseudomonadati; phylum Pseudomonadota; class Gammaproteobacteria; order Lysobacterales; family Rhodanobacteraceae; genus Luteibacter; species Luteibacter aegosomaticola. The sequence goes on from NZ_CP095741.1 coordinate 3,664,307, forward strand.
ACCTCGGCGGAAAGGCCGATCCGCTGCGCCGAGCGCGCGATCGCCGTTTCGAGGCGCGGTGCCGTGGTGCCGTACTGGTGCAGGCGGCGGGCCAGTTCGGTCAGGAACGCGATGCGGGTGTTGATCGCCGTGGTGGCGAAGCCCACGGGCACCGTGAGGGGTACGACCTCAGCCAACCTCCACCGCCTTGACCCGCAAGGTGGTGCCATCGATCCCCGTCACTTCGACGGTGGCCCCGACCGGTAGATCCGGCCCGTTCACCAGCCACATGCCATCACCCACCTTCGCCTTGCCACGACCGTTGATGATGGCATCGCACAGGGTGAAGCGCTGGCCGATGAGCTGCTCGCCGCGGCGGTTCAGACGCTCGTTGCCCGAAGGGACGCGCGCGAGCCGTGGCCGCACGAACTTCCAGTAGGCAAAGCAGGACACGAAGGTGAACGCCGCGAACAGCACGGCCTGGAACAGCGGGCCCAGGTCGGGTACCGCGAACAACACGATGCCCATGGCCGCGGCAGCGATGCCGATCCAGAGCATGAAATAGCCGGGCATGATGACTTCGCCGCCAATGAGCAGCAGCGCCACGATCCACCAGATGTAGTGCATGGCGACCTCCCCCATGGCGGCTTAGCGTACCTGTGGCGGCGTGCGCGGCGGCTGCGGGGCCACCTGGGCCTGCGACCGCTGGCTGCCCAGCGAATCCTTCGCCAGCTCGGCGATGCCGGCCAGCGAGCCCAGGATGCCAGTGGATTCCATCGGCAGCAGCAGGGTCTTCTGGTTCGGGCTCTTGGCCATTTCCACCAGCGCTTCCACGTACTTCGTGGCAACGAAGTAGTTCAGTGCGTTGACGTCACCACCCGCGATGGCATCGGACACCATGGTGGTCGCCTTGGCTTCCGCTTCGGCCAGGCGCTCGCGCGCCTCTGCTTCACGGAACGCGGCCTCCTTCTTGCCTTCCGCCTCCAGGATGGCCGACTGCTTCTCACCATCGGCCTTGAGGATCGCGGCCTGGCGGAAGCCCTCGGCATCGAGGATGTTGGCGCGCTTCTCACGCTCGGCCTTCATCTGCCGGGCCATCGCATCGACCAGGTCGCGCGGGGGCGAAATATCCTTGATCTCGATGCGGGTAACCTTGACGCCCCACGGGTGGGTCGCTTCATCGATGACCGTGAGCAGCTTGGCGTTGATGGCATCGCGCTGGCTAAGGCTTTCATCCAGATCCATGGAGCCGAGCACCGTGCGGATATTGGTCATGATGAGCGCCAGCGCCGCGGTCTCGAGGTTCGCGACCTCGTAGGCGGCCTTGGCGGCATCGAGCACCTGGTAGAACACCACGCCATCGACGCGGACCACGGCGTTGTCCTTCGTGATCACATCCTGCGAGGGAACATCGAGCACCTGCTCCATCATGTTCATCTTGCGGCCGATGTTGTAAACGAACGGGATCAGGAAATGCAGGCCAGGGGTCAGGGTACCCGTGTATTTGCCGAACATTTCGACAGTCCATTCGTAGCCCTGCGGCACGATGCGGATCAGTTTGGCGAGGACGACGACCGCGACGACGATCACGACCAGTGCAACGATGCTTCCCATGGTGCCCTTCTCCCTTCGGCGTTGATTCCCCGGGAGTATAGGCGAAGCGAATCAGTGCGGGCCGGCGGGTAGCACCAGGGTCACGCGCAGGCCGCCACCATCGCGGTTGGCCAGGGCGATGCGGCCCCCGTGAGCCTCAGAAATTTCGCGGGCGAGGGCCAGACCAAGGCCCGTGCCCGAGCGCTTGGTGGAATAGAACGGTAGCAGCGCCTGGGCCAGCACCGTCTCGCTCATGCCCGGCCCCCGGTCGGAAACATCGATCAGGCAATCGCGGCCAACCACATGGACGCCCAGTGACACTTCCTCTTCGTCGCCACCGGCTTCGTGCGCATTTTTGATCAGGTTGATCAGCACCTGCTCGATCTGGGTCGGATCGAACCAGCCGGGATGCTCGGGCGGCGGCGCGCTCAGCTTGAAGCGGGCATGCAGGCCCAGTGCCTCGAGAAACGGCGCCCAGGCGACTTCGCGCGTCTGCGGCGCCGGCAGCTTGGCGAAGCTCGCATAACCCGAGATGAAGCCATGCAGGTGCTTGGCGCGATCGCCGATCGACGCGAACACCCCGGGCAGGCGTGCCAGGTCGCCACGGCGTGCCAGCTCGGCACCCGAGTGCGACAACGATGAAATCGGCGCGAGCGAGTTGTTGAGCTCATGGCTGATGACGCGGATGACGCGTTTCCAGGTGTGCACTTCCTGGCGTGACAATTCGCGGGTCATCCGACGGTACAGCTGCAAGCGATGCGGGCGCCCCTGCAAGCGGAAGCCACGCTGCGAAAGATGGAAGGTTTCCTCGCTGCCCTCCATTTCCACGGTGAACAGCGCATCCTCGCCCGCGGCGGCGGCCGTGCGCAGATTCTCTGGCATGGTGGCCAGCACGGTCGCGAAATCCAGCCCTGCCAGCGCCCTGCCCTCGTTGAACAGGTGGCGTGCGGCGATGTTCGCGTACGTGACCTTGCCCGAGGCGTCGGTCAGGACAAGCGCGACTGGCGTGTTCTGCACCACCGTATCGAGCAACAACTCTCGCTGGGCGAGGTGCTGCCGCTGGTCGCGCAGGATCGTGCCGAGCTGGTTGTGCATGCGGATCAGGTCACCCAGCTCGTCCATGCGGTCGGTACCGATCGACATGCTGTAGTCGCCATCGCGATAGCTCGCCACGGCGCTCTCCAGCGCGCGCATCAGCCGCCGGATGGGCTCGACGAGCACGTGGGCCATCCACGCTGAAAGCGGTACGAGCAGGAGCAGGCAGATGATGAGCGCCGTGCGCATATCCAACGGCTGCGGCGTGCCCGGGACGACGGGGTGGCCCGGGTGTTTGCCGAGTTCATCCAGCCACGCCATGGCCTGCGGGAATGGCCAGATCGCGATACCCGCGAACACGAGCGCTCCCACGACCGCCGAGGCGCCGACGACAAGGGCCATCCGACCTTCCAGCGAGAAGCGCTTCATGGGTGCGAACGTATCAGACCGCGAGCCCGTAGCGCTCCATCCGCCGGTACAGCGCCTGGCGCGATAGGCCCAGGCTGTTGGCGGCACGGCTGATCACGCCACCGGCCGTCGCCAGCGCGGCCTCGACCGATTCGCGGCTGGGCTCGTCCAGATTCCGGTTGGTGGCCGCCGTAGGCACGGGCAGGTTGAGGTGCGAGGGCTCGATGCGCCCGCCCGCGGCTAGCAGCGCCGCGCGCGCCATAGCGTTTTTGAGCTCGCGCACGTTGCCGGGCCACGCATGGGCGAGCAGCGCCTCGCGCGAGTCCTCGCTCAGTTCGGCCTGGCCATCGAGGAAGAACTCGGCCAGCGGGAGGATATCGTCCGTGCGCTCAGCCAGCGGCGGCAGGTTCACGTCAATGACGTTGAGCCGGTAGTAGAGGTCTTCACGGAAGGTGCCGGCGGCGATCATCGCTTTCAGGTCGGCATTGGTTGCGCTGACGACACGCACCTTAACCTGGCGGGTGCGGCCCGAACCCAGGCGCTCGAACTGGCCGGTTTCCAGCACGCGGAGCAGCTTCATCTGCCCGGGCAGCGGCAGGTTGCCGATCTCGTCGAGGAACAGCGTGCCGCCATCGGCGAGCTCGAAGCGGCCTTCGCGGGCCTTGTTGGCGCCGGTGTAAGCGCCGGCATCGGCCCCGAATAGCTCGGCTTCGATCAGTTCGCCCGGCAAGGCACCACAATTGACGGCCACGAAAGGCCCACGGCGCACCGGTGAATTGGCGTGCACGATGGCGGCAATGCGCTCCTTGCCGGCGCCGTTCGGGCCGGTGATGAGCACGGGCACGTCGGAACGCGCCACCTGGCAGGCCAGTTCCACCGTGCGGCTCATGGCCTCGGAGGCGAACACGAGGCCGTCGAGGTCGTATTTGCTTTCCAGTGCTTCGCGGCGGCGGCGGCGCTCGTTGCGCGCACGCGTGACCTCGCGGGTGGTTTCGGACAACTCGAGCAGGTTCTCCACCGTCGCGAGTAGCTTGGTGTCGTCCCACGGCTTGGCGAGATAGTCGGCCGCACCGGCCTTCACCAGTTCCACGGCCGCCTCCAGGTGTGTCCACGCGGTGAGCAGGATCACCGGGAGGTCGGTGTAGCGACCTCGGATCGCCTTGAACAGCGCCGCGCCCTCCTCGCCCGACGTGGTGTCGGCGGTGAAGTTCATGTCCTGGATGACCACATCGACCCGCTCGCGGGCGAGCGTGGCCAAGCCATCCTCAGGGGTAAGCGCCACCAGCGGGCGGATATCGCGCAGGCTGAGCGCAAGCGACAGCGCCTCGCCCACGGCGGGGTTGTCATCGATGATCAGTACGCAGCGCATTCGGTTCCTTTGCATGCGGTCATGGATGCGTCTCCCCGGGAAAAGGTTGCAATGCCCATTCTAGCCACGGGTCGCCTCCACGGGCGAGACCGCGGCGGCACGGAGGGCGGGAGCCAGTACCGCTAGCTGGCCTAGCAGCCACAGGGACAGGGCCCCGGCTGGCAGATAGCCCCAAGGCAGCCGGGGGAGCTCGTAATGCACCATCAGCACCACGTTCATCCCGTAGGCCAACACCATACCTAAAGCAATTCCCATGCTAGCCAGCAGGAAATTCTCCGTTTGGAAATAGCGCAACACGTCGCCACGGGTAGCACCTAGCGCGCGGCGCACGCCAATCTGACGGCGCCGTTGAGCTACCCAGAAACTCGCGAGACCCACGATGCCCAGGGCGGTAATCGCCAGCAACACCACACAAGCACCCACCAGCATGGCCGCAAGGGCCCGGTCGCTGGCGAAGAAATCGCTGCGAACTTCGGCGTACGTCGTCTTTTCCGTCACAACACGCCGTGCGTCCACCTTCTTCAAGGCCGCCGCAGCGGCGGCGAGCACCGTGCCGGCCTGTCCCGGCGCTGTACGAATCACGTAGCCAGCACCGTACGTAGGCAGCATGCGAAAGGGTGTGATGATGGCCTCGCCGATGGTGGCCCGGTTGAGGTCCGCATTGGCGAGGCGGCGAACGATACCGACCACACGATAACCATCGTCGCCCACGTAGATCATTTGCCCCACCGCGTCTTTCCCGGGGAACAGGCGCGTAGCGGCCGGCTGGGTCAGCATGACCACGTGCGATGAAGCTACTTTCTTCGTCGCGATGTCGTCGATCCATCCGTATTCATCCGGTCGGATCCAGCGTCCTTCCTGCAGCTGGGCGCCGAGCAGTTGTGGCGCACGTTCGCCGTAGTACATAGCCATACTGGCAACCGGCACTTTTTCGCTGAGATCCAGACGGACTCCGGACGTCCACGAGCGCCCACCGAACGGTAGCGAATTGATCGTCGACACATCCTCGACGCCGTGGACGGCGCGCAGGGCCGCAAGATCGGCCTCGGCACGCGCATGGATATCCACACCCTGCCCCGGCGTGGACATGCGGATGGCTGCGATGCGGTCTTCATCGATGCCGCTAGGCGTATCCATCCAACGTATCCGGTCAGTCACCAGGAACACGGCGTTGCACACGATGGCGCAGGTCAGGGCGATCTGGAGGACCAGCAGCGTCGAGGTGATCCGGTGACGACGCAGGGCCGCCAAGATGGGAGCAATATCAAGGCGCATGTCACTGGCTCTTCAGATGGAGGCCCGGAGGCACCTGGCAGGCGCGCCATGCTGGCAACAGTCCAGCAAGCAACGCCGCAAGCACTGATAGCACGAACGTGGTGAGTAACATGGATAGATCCATGTGGGCGAGCTGCGCACTGCGGTTGGGGTTCAGGCGGACAAGCAAGAGGCCAACCCAGGCAAGCGCCAGACCCACCACCCCGCCAGCCAGACCGATCATGCCGGCCTCCACCAACAGCTGGGTGAAGATATCGCGCCGGGAGGCACCGAGTGCGCGGCGCACGCCAAGCTCTCCCGCGCGACGCAGGAACTTCGCCAGCATCAGGCCAACAGTGTTCACCAGGCAGACGACGAAGAACGCAGAGGCGAGCCAGAACTGCAGCCGTACGTCGCTAGGCACGACGCCCTCTTCATCCATCAGTGCCTCGACGCTCGTCAGCTGGGCTGGCTTCAACAGTTCGAAGCGGCCCAATGCGTGCTGTTCGCGGACGTAATCGTTCAGATAAGCCAGGTAGGCACCGGCGGCGGCTGGCGAATCCAGCTGTACCCAGAACTGCAGCCACGCACACTGCGCCGTTTCCATCTTGACCTCTTCCGTACTGCCTGCCCCCCAGCAATGGATGCCACCGGCACGTGGAAGCTGTGTCTGGCGCGCCGTGGTCAGCGGTACAAAAACATCCTCGCCGCTTGCGAATGCACCCACGTTCACGTCATAAAAATGCGGTATTGGACGCCACGGCCGCAGGACACCGACAACGCGCAGCGACGTGTCGTTAACCTGGATGGATCGCCCTACGCTGTTGCCGCCGCCGAAGAGACGCAGATTCAACGCATCGCTGATTACCGCGATATGGGCGCGGTTCTCGTCGTCGGCGGCCGCCCAGCCCTGTCCGAACTGGAACGGCACGTCGAACATCGGAAAGAAATCGGCACTGGTATAGCGCGCAGGCATGATGAACGGATCGATCGACGGATCATCGGGCCGGAGTGTCACCTCGCCACCCAACATGAGCGCCTGGTGTGTCGCGCGACGGGCGTGCAACAACGCCATGCCATCGGTCCACGTCACCTGGTCGGGCGGGAGCGGCTCGTTCACAGAATCCGCGCTGCGCGGCTCCATGCGTGGCATGTAGATGCTGCCGCTACGGCCCGGCAGGGGATCGCCGTTGAGCACGTGCAGCGCCGTTAGCGTCGTCATGCACGCGCCGATGCCCAGGGCCACGGCGACCACCATGAGCAGCGTGAGCATGGGGTTCCGGCGCAAACTGCGCACCGCCATCTCGAGGTAGTAAGCGAACTCAGTTCCCACGGGTAGCCTCGACCGGTGGTACGCGCGAGGCGCGCTGGGCGGGCGCGTACACCGCCGCCTGTCCCAGGAGCCACAGGACCACGGCGCCCAGCGGCAAGTAAGTCACCGGCAGGCGCGGGAGTTCGTAGCGCACCATCAACACGATGTTGATCCCGTAGGCCAGCAGCATGCCCAGAACGATACCCATCGTCGCCAGCAGGAAGTTCTCGGTCTGGAAGTAGCGCAGGACGTCGCCGCGCGTGGCCCCCAACGCCCGGCGCACACCGATCTGCCGCCTGCGCTGCGAAACCCAGAAGCTGGCGAGGCCCACGATGCCTAGTGCGGTCACGATCAGCAGTGCGATGCACACGCCCACGAGGAGCCTCGTCATGGCGCGGTCGCTGGCAAAGAAGGTGTCGCGCACGTCGCTGTAGTGCCGCTTGCTCAGGATCACGCGATTCGGATCCATCTCGCGCAACTTCGCGACGGCCGCCTTGATGACGCTATCGGCCTGCCCCGGCTTCGTGTGGAAAACGTAGGTGGCACCCAGGCCTTCGGTCATGCGTACGGGCAGGAAGATGCTTCCATAGGTGGTGGCGCGATCGTTGACGTTCGGCCGTGCGATGTCTTGCGTGACACCAATGATCTGCAGCGGGATGTCGTCGTAGTAGATCGTCTTGCCTAGCGCATGGCCTTCGAAGAGCCGGTCGGCTACGAACTTCGTGACGATGGCGACGTGGGGAATGATGACGTCCTTGCTGCCGCCGGTAATGTCGTCGAGCCACGCATACTCATCCGAGCGGAAGTTGCGCCCTTCGAGCATCTCGGCACCCAGGGTCGGCAACAGGTTCTCGCCGTAGTAGTTGGTCACGTTCATCACTGGGGCGACGACGTTCGGGTCCAGCTTGATGCCCGAATTCCAGGACTCCTTGCCCAACGGAATCTGGTTCGCGAGCGTCACCTGGTCCACACCGGGAATGGTACGCAGGGCGGCCAGGGTCCCATTGATTCGCCCGTGCATGTCAGGCGTGTCGCCGATGTTCACGGGGCGGACATCCACCACGTTCGCCTCGTCCACGCCCGAGCTGATGTGCATCCAGTCAAGCCGCTGGCGCACAAGGAACACCGCATTGCAGACGATCGCGCACGTCAGCGCGATTTCCAGGACCAGCAGGACCGCGGTCACCTTGTGGCGGTGAAGCGTCGACAGGATGGGACGGATATCGAGCATCACTGACTCTTCAGCTGAAGGGCGGGAGTGATCTGGCAGGCGCGCCAGGCCGGCAACAGGCCCGCCACGACCGTGGCGCCGATGGCAACGGCGAACGTGGCGACGAGCATGTCCATGTCCAGGTGGGCGAGCGATGCGTACTGGTCGGGCTGCTGCCGAACCATCCACAGGCCGCACAGGGCCAGCAGCAGGCCACCGACACCACCGGCGACGCCAACGATGCCCGCCTCAGTCACAAGCTGGGCGAAGACGGCGCCCCGCGAGGCACCCAGGGCGCGGCGTACGCCCACTTCGGCCGAGCGGCGCATGAACTTGGCAAGCATCAACCCGACGGTGTTCACGAGGCAGACCACGAAGAAACCCAGGGCGAGCCAGACCTGCAGGTGCACATCACTGGGCACCACCTTCTGGAAATCCAGCCACTCGACGACGTTGCGCAAACGTACGTTCACCGGCATAAGGAAGCGACCAGCCGCCCGCTGGTCTTCCGAATAGTGGACGAGGAACGCTTTGTAGGCGGCAACGTGGGCGGGATCATCGATTTCGACCCACAGCTGCAACCAGGTGCAGTTCGACGTTTCGAGCGTGGTTTCCTCCACGTTGGCGCCCACGCCCCAGCAATCGCGCGAACCGGCGCGCGGTCCGCGGATGTCACGCGCCGTGCCAAGGGGCATGTAGACGTCCTCGCTCTCGGCGTAATTACCGGCGTTGAGGTCGTAGAAATGCGGGTGTGGTCGCCAGGGTTCGATGACACCGATCACGCGCAGGTCCGCACCGTTGAAGCGCACCGTCCGGCCCGTGCTGTCCTCGCCATGGAACAGCTTCTCGTTGAGATCGCTGCTGATGACTGCGATGCGTTCCCGACGCTCATCCTCCGTCGCCGACCATGTGTGGCCGTACTTCAACGGCACATCGAACATCGCGAAGAACTCGGCCGTCGTATACCTGGCGTGGACAAAGAACGGATCCTGTGACGGATTGGCCGGCTGCACGGGCGCCATGCCACCGGTCATCAGCACCTGGCGATCCGCACGATGCGCCTTCAGCAAGGCCATGCCGTCTTGCCAGGAAACCTGCTCCGGGGGCTCGCCACGGGAATAAAAGCCATTGTCCTTGTCGCGCGGCTCAAGCTGCGGCGTGAACAGCGCGTGGCTCTTCTCCGGGATCGGGTCGCCCGACACCACGTGCAGCACGGTGAGCGTGGTCATGCAGGCACCAATGCCCATCGCCACCGCCAGCACCATGAGCGCCGTGAGGGCCTTGCTTCGCTTAAGGCTACGCAAGGCCAGCTCGAGGTAATAACCGAACATCACTACTCCTTCAGGTGACGCGGATCAGACGCTCCGCGTCGCTTCCACCGGCGAGACCTTCGAGGCTCGCAGCGCCGGGGCGAACACCGCGGCCTGGCCGAGCGCCAGCAGCAACACCACGCCCACGCCCACATAGGTGACCGACACGCGGGGCATCTCAAAGTGCGTAAGCATCCACTGGCTGAGGCCGAGCGCCAGCGCGGTACCAACCACCGCGCCACCCAGGGCGATCAGGAAGTTCTCGGTCATGAAGTAGCTGAGGATATCGGAGCGGCGCGCACCCAGCGCACGACGCACGCCGATTTGCTTGCGACGCTGCCCCACCCAGAAGCTCGACAGACCCACGATACCGGCCGCGGTGATCGCCAGCAGCACGGCGCACACGATGCTCATCAGGATCGCCATGCCGCGATCGGCTTCATACGCCTTGGCGCGCACGGTTTCGAAGGTGCGCAGGCCGTACTTCTCCGGCAACACGCGCATGCGGCTGACCTTGAAAAGAGCCCCCGGGATCGCTTTGAACACGGCATCTTGCTGGCCCGGCTTGGTGCGGATCAGGAACTGCTGGTAGCCACTGTCGAAGCGCACCGGCATCAGGGTCACGTTATCCATGTGGTCCCACTCTACCCAGGGCACGGTCAGCTTCTCGACGATGCCGATGACGGTGGAGGGCTTGCCCTTCGCGTAATAGATGGTCTTGCCCAGTGCGCTCACCCCCGGGAAAAGCTTATCCGCGATCGCCTTGGTGATGATCACCTGCGGCGGCGCAGGCGTACTCTGCGGTCCCACGGTCACGACCTCGGACGGGTTGAAGTTGCGCCCGGCGATCAGCTTCACACCCAGGGTCTTGAGCGCCTGCTCGTCGACGAAGTACAGGGCGCTGGGCACGCTGTCCTTGGTCTTGTTCGGATCGATCTGCATGCCGGTCGACCAGCCGCCCTGACGCAGCGGGTAGGCGTTGGTGCTATAGGCGGATTCCACGCCCGGGATGTTGCGCAGCGCTGCCACGTCGGTCTGGGTCAGCGGAATGAAGCTATCCGGCTTACCCACGTAGCGGTTCAGCACCGCGATGACATTGCTTTCGTCCATGCCGGTCGTGCGGTTTACCCGGTCGACGCGCTGGTGGACGATGAAGAGCGCGTTGCACACGATCGCCAGCGTCAGCGCGATCTGCAGCGCGATGAGGATGGTGCCGGCCTTATGCCTGCGCAGCGCGGAGAGGATGGGTTTGATCTGGAGATTCATGCCAGCGTGCCCTTAGTTGGACTTCAGCTGCCACGCCGGCTGCACCTGAGCGGCGCGCCACGTGGGATAGAAAGCGGCGATCACCGAGGCGCCAATAGCGGTCAGCAACGTCAGGGCGATCAGCGTGGGATCGAGCGTGGCCAGGTGGGCGATGCGCTCGGGGAAGACCAGCTTGGTCCCGAGGGTACCCAGGCCCGTGAGTATCAGGCCGAGCAAGCCACCCGCCACACCGACGGATCCTGCTTCGATCAGGAACTGCGCATAGATCGTGGCACGCGACGCCCCCAGGGCACGGCGGACACCGATCTCCGGCGCACGACGCATGAACTTCGCCAGCAACAGACCCACCGTATTGACCAGGCAGATCGCAAGGAAGCCAAGCGAGACGATCAGCGAGATCGACGATTCCTTCGGCACGACCTTCTGCACATCGAGCCAGTCGACGACATTGCGCACTTTCACGTTCGGCGCCCAGTTCCAGCGGCCGGCGCGTTGTTGTTCAGCGGCATAGCCGTTGAGGTAGTTGCGGTAGGCATCCACTTCGCTCTGTGAGCTCATCTCGCTCCACAGCGAAAGCCAGATGCACTCCGAATGCAGGTAACCATCCCACCCCTGCTCCGGCTCCTTCACGCAGTTATTGTTGCCGTTGGTGGGCAGCTGCAGATCGATGGCGCGAGTGAACGGCATGAACACCGCCGCGCCGTCGTCAAAGCCACCCGTGTTCGGTACGTCGAAGAACACCGGCTGCGGTGCCCAGTTGTCGATCACACCGACGATCTGGAACAGACGGCCATCAAGGTTGATCTGCTTGCCGACGCTCTGGCCGCCGTTGAACACCTTGTCGTTGAGTTCACGCGAGATCACCACGACGCTGGCGTGCTTTTCGTCGTCGTCACGGGTCCAGCCCCGGCCCTGGATGAACGGCACATCGAACATGTCGAACATGTCGGCGCCGTTCGCGTACGCACCTTCGCGCATGGGCAGGCGGGACGGATCATCCGGGATCACCGAGACGTTCACCGGGTAGATGATCGACTGGCGGGCCGCCTTGTGGGCGCGGTAGATCGCGGTGGCGTCGATATACGACAGCGACGGCGGCGGCTCCCCGTTCTCGATGTTCTCCGGACCGAACGCATCGACCTGCGTGTTGTACAGAACGTGCGACTTCTGCGGGATCGGATCACGCGACGTGGCGCGGTATACCGAGTACGTCGTCATCGATGCGGCCACGCCGAAACCGATGGCCATCACCATAAGGGCGGTGAGCATCGGGTTCTTGCGCAGGCTACGCAGGCCCAGCTGGAGGTAATAGGCGAACATGGGGGCCACCTTCGGCGCAGGGCCAGGGATCAGGAACGGGCGGTATGGGCGTGCGTATGGGCGTGGAAGCGCGGCTCTTCGGAGAGGTCCACCACCTGGCCATCGATCACGTGCACGTTGCGCTGGGCGCGGGCGGCGAGTTCGGGATCATGGGTGACCATGACGATGGTGGCGCCTTCGCGGTGGATCTCCTCAAGCAGCTCCATGACGCCGCGGGCCATCTGCGTATCCAGGTTACCGGTCGGTTCGTCGGCCAGGAGCAGGCGGGGCGAACCGGCCAACGCGCGGGCAATGGCGACGCGCTGCTGCTGACCACCGGAGAGTTCGGCCGGATAGTGGCGGGCACGCGCGGCCAGGCCAACGCGCTCCAGCGCGTCCATGATCCGCTGCTTGCGCTCCGGCCCCTTCATGCCGCGATAGCGCAGCGGCACTTCCACGTTGTCGTAGACGTTGAGGTCGGGGATCAGGTTGAACGCCTGGAAGATGAAGCCGATCTTTTCGTTGCGGATCTTCGAACGGGCGTTGTCGTTGAGCTGGCTTACCTCGATGCCATCCAGGTGGTATTCGCCACCGGTGAAGGTTTCGAGCAGGCCCGCGATGGTGAGGAAGGTGGTCTTGCCCGAACCCGACGGGCCGGTGACGGCGACGAACTCGCCTTCCTTCACGTCGATGTTGAAATCGCGCAGCGCGTAGGTCTCGACGACTTCCGTGCGGTAGACCTTGGCGAGGTGGTTCATCTTCAGCATGTCGGTTCCCTCGTGGATAAGTGGTTTGAACGGTCAGCGGGCGATGGCGACGTGCTTGGCGTCACCGAAGGTGTCGGCACCGGAGATGACGATCTTGTCACCCTCCTTCAGGCCGTCCAGGATTTCGACCTTGTCGATGCTGCTGGCACCGACACGGATATCACGGCGATCGGCCATGCCGTCGTTGACGACATAAGCGTAGCGGCCAGCGCTTTCATCGACGAACGAGCCACGCTGCACGGTGAGCACGTTTTCGCGGTGATCGAGCAGGATGCGCACGGACAGGCGCTGGCTCTGGCGCAGCTGCTGCGGCGACTGGCCATCGAAGCGCAGGCGGGCTGCAACCTCGCCATTCACCACTTCGGGCGAGATGGCGCTGACCTTGCCCTTCCATTCCTTGCCGTTGCCGGTGATCTCGCCGGGCATGCCGATGGCGAGGTCACGAGCAAAACTCTCAGGCACCTTCATCTCGACTTCGAGCGCGGTCAGGTCGATGACGCTGACCAGCTGCGCGTCCTTGGCCACCGTGGCGCGCTCGGCGATGAAGAGCTGGCCGACTTGGCCGTCGACCGGCGATTTAACGTTGAGATCATCGACCTGGCGCTGCAGGTCTTTTACCAGCAAGACCTGGCGATCGTGCGCGAGCTTCTTGGCCTGGATATCGAAGGTCAGGCTATCGTTGTCGATCGTCAGATCGGATTGCGCGTGCTTCTGTGTAATCGCTGCCTTGTCGAGTGCGGACTTCGCCTTGTCGACGTCAGTGTTCGAGACCGCGCCCTTGTCGAACGCACCCTGATAACGGTTGAGGTCGCGCGCGGCGGCGGTCTGGTCGACCACGGCGCTGTCGTAAGCCTTTTGCAACTCCGAGCGCTTCTTGCGGGCATCGACCTGCGCGCGCAGGTATTCGACTTCCATGGCATCGGCCGCCGACTGTTCCTGCGCGAGCTTGTTGGTGAGCTCCGGGCTGGTAACGACCGCGAGCACCTGGCCTTTCTTCACCACATCGCCGGCATGCACCTGCATGACCACGGCACCGCCGTAAGGCGCATACATGGTGGGGCTGACCGCAGCGACAACCTTGCCTTCGGCGGCGATATCGCGAACGAAGGGCCCACGGGTCACGGTGCCGAACGAGAGGCGTGAAGCACTGACCGACGTGTCCGCGGAGAACATCGTCGCAATCTTCGGAATGGAGAAACCAATGGCCACCAGCACCGCCAGCGCGCCACCGGCGATGATCAGCTTGCGGTAGCGGTTGGGGGCGACCGCGACAAGGCGGTCCTGGGCGGAGGTGTCTCGGATCATGGCGGCTTCCCTGGAGTACTTGCCAGGGACTTGAGCAAGCCGCGTGCCAACCTAAAAACTCGCTTTATTTCCGCAAGTTACAGACAAGCACTCGTTCATTCGCGGTGTCCGCGGACAGGTGTCCGGACAGTACCCGAACCCACAACGGTCACCGCCAGCTGTCGTAGGAGCGCGCTTGCGCGCGATGGGGCGTGCCGCAAGCCCCCATCGCGCGCCAGCGCGCTCCTACAAGTGCAGGTATCAGCGGGAAATCGCGACGGATTCCGAGACGGCGATATCGCGGGCGACGCCGCGGCCCAGCGAAGAAATGCTGACTTCACGCGCGCCGAGGACATCGAAACCGACGAGGCGGCGACGCTGGAAGCTGAGCACGCGGGCACGGCATGCGCGCAGCCAGTCGCGATCCGGCGCGCGGCGGTCCGGCGCGTCGACGGGCGTGGCACCGGCGAACAGGCCGTCCCATGCGAGGTAATCGGTATCGGGGAGCAGATAGATACGCGCGAGCGTGTCGCCGTCCGCGCTGACGCAATCAAGCCACTCACGGGGACCTTCGGCGGTGACCGCGCAGGTTAGCCCCACACAATGCGTGGACATGAGCGGTGCCAGTTCCACGTTCTCGACGAGGCAGCCGGCGGGCGGCACGGCCTGGTCGGGGCAACGGGTGGACGGCGGCGCGAGGTAAAGCACTCCCCCCAACTGGCCGAGTCCCTCCACCAGCGTGCGCGGCGGTACCGCGAGCCAGCGGGTCATGGAACCGTTGCGAGCGCGCGACTGCACGCCAAAGGATGCGAGCCAACCGAACATGGGCGTCTCCCGGTGACGGCCTGTAAGAGATGCCTGGCTGGCGGCGAGGGGAGGCCCGCGTGGCTTGGCGTCGGGGAGATGAAAGCGGGATTACTTGGTGAGGATGAGCTTGTCGTTGCGCGTCAGGCGCAGGTGGTACTCCGCGCCCTGGTGCTCAATGACGAGCTCGCGAGAACCATCGAGGAGGTTCTTGCTTTCGATACGGCGGGCGGTGGCGGCGACAGCGCGCAGCGGCACGACCTTGTCGCGGCCGGCGGCTTCGTTCAGGGGAAGGCTTCTCATCAACATGGCTAACTCTCCGCAAGTGAGGGTGCGGAGTTGATGATAATGATTCTCAATTACGAGTCAAGCCTTTTGTGGCTTACCGCTCGTATCGGCGCTGATCGCGCGCAAGCGCGCTCCTACACCTACAGGCTAGGGGCACGCTTGCGGTAGGGATCAGGCGGCTTCCTGCATGTCCACGAGCGTGGCTTCAATGGCCTCGAGATCCGGGATCACGGCCGTGTCGTCGCGGACCAGCACGTAGGCGCGGACACCGAACGGCAGGTCGTGCCCGTCGTGGGTGGGCAGGAGGAGCTCCGCGTTGAGCGTGGTCAGGCGCGGGAAGCCGTGGGTGAGCACGGCGATGTAAGGCATCTCGGCACGGTTGCCGATGGCCTTGAGCACGGCCACGCGCGCCGCCTGCGGCGCGGCGTCCTCGGGCAGCTTCGCCACGTGGTCGAAGCTGACCAGCGGGATGTGCCAGCCGCGCCACTCGATGCGGCCAGCCAGCCACTCAGGGGCATCCGCCACGGGCTCGACACCGGCAAGGGTGATCACTTCGGCCACGGCGGCGTTCGGCAGCAGCAGGCGCAGGCCACCGCTGGGAATCAGGACGCAGCGGATTTCGCGCGGTAACGGTTCGCTCATGGGAATTCCTCGTTCAGTTTCCTGGCCAGCGCGGCGACATCGCCTGCGTAGCCGGCCACGCGCTCCTCGCGGATGCCCGTGACCATGTGGCCGCGCTCGTCTTCGGGTGGAACAGCCTGAACCCAGACGCGGCCACCACCGTCATACACCGCCTGCGAACCCGCGACGGCATCGTTACCCTGCCCTGCAAACACAATTGCCAGCGCATCCGCGCCGAAGCCTCCGGCGAGCGTGCTGAGAATGCCGTCGATCGAAGGGCCAGCCGCGTTGTAGGCGCTACCGTCGTCGCGCACGCTGACGGTGCCATCGCGGCGGACCTGGACATGGGCCCCACGAGGAACGATCAGGACCTCGCCATGCGCCGTCGGCACGCCATCGGCGGCTACCTGCCCACGCCCGAGCCGCTGCACCAGCGCGGCGGTATCGCCGGTGTGGTGTGCCGCGACCAGGATGGTCGCCGGCAGCCTTCCCGGCATGGCCGCGAGGAACAGGCGGATCGCGTCCTCGCTCTCCACGCCACCGGCCAACGCCACCACGCGGCGAACCGCTCGGGTGCTGGTCTCGAGGATCATTTCGTGGGTGAACTTTCCGTCCGTGCTGGGCGCGATAGCCTCTTCCAGCGAAACCAGTTCCAGTTTGAGGCCCGGTTCAATCGCCACGCTGCCATCGTCGACGACATCCTGCGCGAGGAATTCGGCGGCCGTCATGGTTTCGATGCCGAACTCCGATGCGTCCGGACGGGGCGCTGCTTCAGGCACGATCGTGTCGTGGTCCACCAGATCCCACTCAGGGACCGGCGGCGGCACGTAATCCGTGGTGCGCGAGGTGATTTCGAGCTTGGGCGACGCCTCCGCAACCGTGTCGGCGATAGCCTCGTCCACGGGTGCCAGGCTGAACTGGCTTGCATCGAACTCGCGTTCGACGGGCGCCGTGGGCGCCGGCGATTCGTCGACGACTTCAAAACCTGAAAGGTCGAGCGACGCGAGGTCGGTCAACTCAAGCGGCATGGACGGGAGATCGTCAATCCCGTCGGTGCCATGCACGTTTGCCGCGCCAGACTCGGCTAGTGCGGCTTCGAGCTCAGCGGCGAGGTCAACGACATCACCGCCCTCCCCTTCTTCGACCGGGTCGGCAAGGGGCGTGGAAAACTCGAGTTCATCCGCGACATCGCTCTCGATATCCGCGACGGCGTCGAGCGACACGAGCGGCTCGGCGGCACCGGCTTCGAACGCTGGCACCTCGGGATACCCGTGCACGCCCGTGATCGACAGGTCGCCAGCCACCGGTTCGGCAAGGGCTTCTTCCGCCGGCGCGGGCTCGCTTGCGAGCGCGGCGATACGCGGCTCGATGGCACGGGCATCTTCCGGGCGCGGCGGATCAAGCGGCGACACGCCCACAAGCTTCGCGGCAAGGTGGCGCGCCCAACGGGCGCGGTCCCAGCCTTCCAGCGTGCGGCTGGCATCGGCATCGTTGAAGACGAGGCGCGGGTGCCCACCCTCGACCGTCTCGTACAGGCGATCGAGGTCGTCGTCGCTGGGATCGTCCAGGTCGACGACCACGACATCGGCCGACGAGCCGACGAGTTCTGCCGGAGCGAAGGCCTTCAGGTCGGACTCGTAAACGATCCGCGCGCCCTGCGCGACGAGGGCGTCGCGCAGGTGGGCCGATAGGCCCGCGTCATCGAAGAGCAGCGCGACGGACGGCTCGCGTTCAACCATGGGTTACTCCGAGCACGTCGTTGATCTGCACCACCAGGTCGTTCTCCTGGTAGGGCTTGCCGATGTAACGGTCCACACCGATGTCGAACGCGCGCTGGCGGTGCTTATCGCCCGTACGCGAGGTGATCATGATGATCGGAACCCCGGCCAGGCGCTCGTCGGCCTTCATGGCCGTGGCGAGCTCATAGCCATCCATGCGCGGCATCTCGATATCGAGCAGCATGAGGTCGGGCACGCGTTCGTTGAGCTTTTCAAGCGCGTCGATACCGTCCTTCGCCGTCATCACCTCGAACTCGTGGCGTTCCAGCACGCGACCGGTCACCTTGCGCATGGTGATCGAATCATCGACCACCATGACAAGCGGCTTGACGCGTACTTCGTCCTGCTTGCGCGGGGCATGCGGGATGGCCGCCTCGGCCTCGAACGCCCGGCGCGCAACGCCGTGACGGACGAGCGGGGCGAGGTCGAGAATCATGAGCACCGAGCCGTCACCCATGATGGTGGCGCCGAGGATACCCGGGACCGAGCTGACCTGCGGACCGACCGGCTTGACCACGATTTCGCGCGAACCGAGCACGGCATCCACGCGGATGGCGGCGCGGAGATCGCCCGAGCGGGCGAGCAGCAGCGGGATATCGCCATCATCAGGCGAGCCGATGATGTGCATGCCGAGCAGCTGTGGCAGGTCGTGGATCGCGTAGTCCTCGCTGGCGTACTCGAACAGCGGATCGGTATCCGCCATGCGATGGGCCAGCTCGTTCGGCTCGACCTTGGCCACGCCATGCACCGAGGTCATCGGGATGGCGAAGTTGGTTTCACCGATACGCACGATCAGGGCCTGGGTCACCGCGAGGGTAAACGGCAGGCGCATCACGAAGGTCGTACCCGTGCCGCGCTGCGATTCGATCGCCAGCGTGCCGCCGAGCTGTTTGATCTCGTTGGCGACCACGTCCATGCCGACGCCACGGCCCGCCACCTGGGTGACCTTCTCCGCGGTGGAGAAACCCGGGACCTGGGTGAGCTGGAAGATCTGGTCGTCGGAAACACGGGCATCCGGGCGCAGCAGGCCGCGCTCGATCGCCTTTTCACGGATCGCGTCGCGATCCATGCCGGCACCGTCATCGGAGAGGCGCACGACCACTTCCGTGGCTTCACGAGCCACCTGGATGCGAACGGTGCCTTCTGGGTTCTTGCCCGCTTCTTCGCGCGCGTCCGGCGCTTCGATGCCGTGGGCAACCGCGTTGCGCAGCATGTGCTCGAACGGCGCCTTGATGCGGTCGAGCATGTTGCGGTCCATTTCGCCGTTGGCGCCTTCCACCACCAGCTGGGCGCGCTTGCCCACATCCGAGGCGGCCTGGCGCAGCGTGCGGCGAAGGTTTGGCACCATCGCGTCGAACGGCAACATGCGCGTCTGCATGAGGCCTTCCTGCAGCTCCGCGTTGACCTTCTGCTGCTGCAACAGCAGCGTTTCGGTCTGGCGGGTCAGGTCGTCCATCATGGTCTGCAGCGACACAAGGTCGGAGACCGATTCGGCGAGCGCACGCGAGTACTGCTGGAGCTGCGAGAAGCGATCGAGTTCGAGCGGATCGAACGTGGCCGCCGTATCGCGGTTCTCCTGGTGGTAACGCGCGATGATCTGCGTTTCGGTCTCGATTTCGAGCATGCGCAGCTGGCTGCGCAGGCGGCTTACCGTCTGTTCGTGCTCGGTAAGGGTCGAACGGAAGCTGGCCGTCTGCTGTTCCAGGCGCGAACGGTAGATCGACACTTCGCCGGCGTGGTTCACCAGCGTATCGAGCATGTCCGCGCGGACGCGGATCTGTTCCTGCGAAGCACGCTGGAGCTCTTCCTCCTCCATTTCCGGGAGAAGGTCGGGCAACACGCGGTCGAGGACAGGCACGGGCTCGGGCTGCGGAGCGGCCGGTGTATAGGCCTCCGGCTGTGCCGCGGCTTCGCGTTCTTCGCGATAGCTCTCGGCCGTGACCGTATCGGGCGCGATCGGAGCACCGGCAAGGCGCGCGAACGGTTCGATGTCCGCCTCGCTGATGCCGATGGGCTGATCCTTCGAGATCGCCACGATCATGCGGTGCAGGCGATCGAAGCCGTTCTCCATCGCCTCGATGGCCGGGCCATCGCTTTCGCGCTGGCCGCCGGCGACCGCATCGAGCAGGGCTTCCATCGCGTGCGAGAAATCGCCCACGGTAGCAAGGCCCGCCATGCGTGCGCTGCCCTTCAACGTGTGGAGGTCGCGCTGCAAGGCGGCGACATGCTCGCCCTGCTGCGGCTCCGAGCGCCAGCCTGCCAGCGAAGCATCGGCCTGGTCGAGGATCTCACGCGCTTCTTCCACGAACACTTCGAGGAGATCGGGGTCGATGTCGGCGTATGGCGAGAGCTCCGGCACGAGTGCCGGCGCTTCGTCTTCGACCGGAGTGTGCACCGGCTCGGCGATAGGCTCGTGGGACTGGTCTTCGATGACGACCGGTTCTTCTTCCTCTGCGTGGACAGCATAGGCTTCGGGAGCGGTAGTCGCTTCGACCTGCGGTTCTTCGGTTTCGGCTTCGCTGGACGGAGCGTCGGCGAACGGGACTTCCTCGAGGAGGCCGTCGTCGGTGTGCAGGACGTCGCCGTCGTGCGACATCGGCTGCGGCAGCTCGGCTTCGATCTCAGACTCGGCTTCAGCTTCAGCTTCGACCGAGGGCGTCGTATCAACGACCGGCGGCTCGTCGAAGGCGATGCGCGATTCGACCTGGGCTTCACCGACGAGGTTGCGCCAGGCAGCCTCTTCGTTCGGGTCGTACTGCGTAATGGGCGTCACGTCGACCGGCGGCGGCTCGACGGAGAACCCTTCGAACGACGCCAGCAGCTCGGCCGTCAGGTCGTGCTCGTTGTCGACAAGGTTGATCGGCGTCAGCTCGATCGGCGCCAGCTCGGCATCCAGAGCCACTGGTTCGTCGGCGTCGACGAGCGGCTGCGGCTCGTCGGACACGGCGAACGCCGGCTCGGTCTGTTCCGGCTCGACCGATTCCGGCTCGGACAGCTCCAGCGACTCGGGCAGGTCCAACGACGCAACGAAATCCGTCGGCTGGGCATCGTCCGACGGCTCGGGCGTTGCGGCCGCGTCCAGATCGGCGAGTTCGCCCGCCAGCATGGCTTCCAGCTCGGCTTCGAGCGAGTCGCCCACGACCGGCTCCGGCACGTGCGCGTCGTGGGCGTGCGCTGCCTCGTCGGCAGCATGCTGGGCCAGATGCGCTTCGGCTTCGCGAACGTCGGCATCGAAGCGGGTTTCCTCGTTGAGGAAGGCTTCAAGTTCGGCTTCGTCAAGCTCGGAGAGCGGCTCGGCGGCAGGTGCCTCGGGGGACGCTTCCGCGACCACCGGGGTTTCCGATACGTCCTCGATGGGCTCGGCAACGAACGGCGCTTCGAACGCAGGTGCATCGAAAGCCAGTTCGTCGACCAACGGCTGCTCGACGACGGGTGCCTCGTAGGCCGACGCTTCGGCCACCGGCTCATCGTCGAGCGGCAGCGGGTCGGGCTCATAAAGGATATGGGCGACCGTGGCTTCCGGCTGCTCATCGCGCAGGGCGATGATCTGGGCAGCCAGGGCCGACACGTCCGGCACGCGCGGGTCTTCGGTATCGAAGAGGTCCATGACGTGATCGACGAGATCGGCCGCGTCGGTCAGCGCATCCACGCCGGCCGGGCGCAGCGGCACGCCGCTCGCGCGAACGCGCTTGATCAGGCCTTCCAGCGGGGCAAGCACCTGGATCAGCACCGGGATATCGACCATGCCGATCGCGCCGTGCAACGTATGCACGGCACGCAGCAGGCCATCGTCCACCGGCAGTTCGCCATCGCCAGCGCGAGCGAGGTTCGCGCGGATGATATTCAGGTACTGAGCGACTTCCGTGCGCAGGATATCAAGCAGCACGGCATCGACCGGCGGGAGCGGCGGTGCGGTGTAGATCGGTTCTTCGGCCGGCGCGGGTTCCGGCTCGGCCGGCGTGGCCTGGCCGTAGCCAGCGAACGCGGCGGTGGGCACGGCGGCGATCGTGTCGCGCAGCACGCGGCGCTTCACCTTGGTGCGGACCTTCTGCACCGCGTTGCGTGCAACGTCTTCGACGAACGCCGTGTCGCCCAGCGAGAGGCGGTCGGCGGTCTCCATGATCGCGGCGATCGGCGCCGTCACCTGGGTATCGCCTTCCAGTGCCGCCTTCAACTGCGGCAGGGCATCCACCGCGTGGCGGACGAGCGCCTGCACGCCTTCGTTCGGAGCGATCGTGCCATCGAGCACGCGGTTAAGCATGTTCTCGACCTTCCAGGCGAACTCGCCCAGGAGGCGGGCGCCGACCAACCGGCCGGAACCCTTCAGGGTGTGGAAGGAGCGACGGATCGGGATCAGCGCATCCGCGCGTTCCGGGTCGGCAACCCACGAGGCAAGCGCCTTGCGCAGGTTATCGATTTCTTCCTGGGTTTCCTCAAGGAAGATTTCGCGGATCTCGTCGTCGATACCGTCGACGGTGATCTGGAAGCCCGCAAAGTCGGCCACGCCGGCGTCGCCACCGACTTCCTGTTCGATTTCTTCCTCGATCTCCACCCACTCCTCGTCCGCGCCGGAGGGCGTGGCAGTCGTGGCGGCGGCAGCCGCTGCCGCCACTTCGGCGTCGGTCGGCGGCTCGTCGACAAGATCGAAACTATCGGCAAAGCTGGACACGGCTTCGCCGGCATCCGCACTGCTGGACGGCACTGCGATGTGCTCGACGGCGGCGGCCTCGATGTCTTCGATGGCGTCGCTGCCAAGGCCCTCGCTGGCCTCATCGACCGGCACGGGCCAGTAGCCGAGCTCGGCCAGGCTCTGCTGGGTTACGTCAAGAATGTGGTCCAGGCCACCACGATGTTCGCGGGCGGCTTCAAGGTAGTACTCGAGTGCGGCCACGGCATCGGCCAGGCGGTCCATCTGGGCACCGTTCGGCACGCGGCGATCACCGAGCAGCTCGCGGTGGATGAACAAGCCGATGCCGTCGGCGAGATCGCCCGGGCGCGGCGCGCCCAGCATGCGCATGGCGCCGCCGATTTCAGCCATGAGCTCCGGCGCACCGGCAAGCTCGTCATGGTTCCACTGCGATTCGACGAAGGCGACGATGGCGTCCTTGACCTTCGAGGTGTTCGCGGTGGCTTCGCGCATCAGCGCGGTAAGGATGTGGCGCGCTTCGCTGCGCGGGAGCGGCGACGGGCCGCTATCGGACAACGGCGTATCGCCTTCCGCGCCGAGGCGTTCAATGTGGTCATCGAGCGAGGCTTCGACGTACAGAAGCGCACCCGCCACGTCGAGCAGGGATTCTTCGTCCGGCGCACGCGCGCCCGTGGCGATCTCACCGAGGATCCGGCGCTGTTCGCCCACGACACGACGCGGGACGCCCAGGGCAAGCATGCCCAGCGTATCGCCCACGCGATCGAGCACGTCGGCCTGCGGACCGAGCTGGCCCGGGTCACCGTCGGGACGGCGCAGGAACAGGTCCAGGGATTCCTTGACGCGCAGCAGGTCTTCCTTGATCGCGGCGGACACCGTATCGAGGAGCTGGCGGTTGTGGCCCGACATGGAACCACGGGCGTGCTCGACCTCGGCCGCACGCGGCAGCAGGCCATCCAGGCGGTAAGCCTGGCGCAGCTCGTCGATGCGATCGCTGCCGGACTTGGCCTGCGCGACGTAATAGAGAAGCTTGCGGGCGAGTTCATCCGAATCGCCCGTGAGCATGGCTTCCTCGCCACCATCCACGAGCTCGCGGATGGAGCGGTCGACGCGGCCGATCAGCTGGCGCACGTCCTTTTCATGCGCACGCAGCACGCCGCGCTCAAGGCCTTCGAGCACACCGGCGGCGATCCACCACAGGCGACGGCCCGCGATGGTGTAGCAACGAGCAGCGATGCTATCGAGCGTGGCACGCATGCCGAGCAGCTGGCGATCACTGCCCTGCCCGCGGAACCACATCAGCAACTGCTGCTGGAAGCGCGCGCGGAGTTCCGGCAGTTCGCCCCTGTGGGCTTCGGCCACCGCCGGATCGGCGGCGCCCGGCGCGCCGAGCGGCAGCGGGGAATCAAGGTTCGGCGTGAACAGCGCAGATTCGTCGAGCGACTGCTCGCCACGGCTGGCGCGCAGGTCGTTAAGGAGCGGCAGCAGCACAATAGGCACATCGCGATGGCCGCTCTGCAGGCGCTCGAGGTAATCGGGCATCTGCATCATGCCGCGCATCAGGGCGGCATAGGCTTCATCACGGTTGGCCACGCGGTCGCTGATGAGCGCCGCGACAAGCTGCTCCATTTCGCCCACGACCATGGCCGCGCCATACAGCTCGACCATGCGCAGCGTGCCGTGGACCTGGTGGAGGTCTGCGGCGCAGGTGTGCATGACGTAGGTGTCGTGGGAATCCTCGACGTACGACTCGAGCGCCTGGCGTGCCTTGGACAAGGCGTCGTCGAGCTCCGCCTTGACCCAGTGCAGCGTGGTGAAATCGGTATGGTCTTGAAGTCTCACTGCATCAGCCCGGCAGCTTGAAGTTCGCGACGGACAGGCGCAGGTCGTTCGCGAGCTGGGCCAGGTTACCGATCGATTCGGCCGTCTGGCTGGCACCCAGCGACGTCTGCGAGGTGATCTCCTGGATGACGTTCATCGTGGCGGACGTGTCCGTCGCCGCTGCCGACTGCTGGCGTGCCGCGGCGGAGATGTTCTGAATCAGCGCCGAGAGGTCGTTCGACACGCGTTCGATATCGCCCAGTGCCGTACCGGCATCCTCGGCGAGGCGGGCACCCGCCACCACTTCCGCGGTGGTCTGCTCCATGGAGCTCACCGCTTCGTTCGTATCGCTCTGAATCGTCTGCACCAGCGTTTCGATTCGCTTGGTCGCGCTCGCCGAGCGTTCGGCGAGGCGCTGCACTTCGTCCGCAACCACTGCGAAACCGCGACCCGCCTCACCGGCGGATGCCGCCTGGATGGCCGCGTTAAGCGCCAGGATGTTGGTCTGCTCGGCAATGTCGTTAATCAGTTCCACGATGGAACCGATTTCCTGCGAGGACTCACCCAGCCGCTTAATACGCTTGGAGGTTTCCTGGATCTGGTCACGGATGGAGTCCATGCCCTGGATCGTCTCGCGCACCACTTCCGCGCCGTGCGATGCGATCTGCACCGAGCGCTGCGCCACGTCGGCCGATTCGGCCGAATCCCTCGACACCGTATCCATCGAGGTCGCGATCTGGTTAATCGCGGAGGTGGCAGAGGTGATCTGCTGCGCCTGCTGCTCGGCCGCGTCGGCCAGGTGCATGGCGGTAGCCTGGGTTTCCTGCGCAGCGGCCGATACACGCACCGCCGTCTCGTTAATGGTGGTTACGAGATTGCGCATCTCGTCCACCGCGGAGTTCATAGCGTCGGCGATGGCGCCCGTGATGTCTTCGGTCACCGTGGCCTTGATGGTCAGGTCGCCTTCGGCGAGCGTACCCATCTCGTCCAGCAGCCGCATAATCGCGGTCTGGTTACGCTGGTTCAGGTCGCTGGTGGTCTCCAGGCGGCGGCGCTGGTCGCGGACCAGGCTGAACACGAGGACCAGGGCGAACGCCACCGTCGCGATAGCGCCGAGCAAGCCGGCCCACACGTTCGGGAACAGGCGGGTGAGCGGTAGCTTGGCGATCTGGTCGGCGGATTCGTTTGCGCGCAGCAGCACGGTCTGCGAATCGAGCGATGCCTGGTTGCCTGCGCGCTTCACGTCCTGCAGGTTCGGCGAAGCAGTCACCAGCTGGCTGACCGGATCCACCAGGTCGCCCCAGGAGGTCTGCATGTCGGCAAGGATCTTGTGCGCGTTGGCATCGCCGATGGCGCGGACGCCACCGTCGGGGTTGCCTTCGAGCAGGCCCTTCAGCACCGAACCGTAGAGCTGCGCGTCACGGGAGAGGCCATCGGCGGCGGACTGTGCACCGTCACCACCCTGCAGGATTTCCTGCACGCGGCGGATCATGCGGTCAGCCATGAGCATCCAGCGCGCGATGGTGAAGGTCTGCTCCACCGAGGCGTTTTTCTGCTGGACGATGTTGAGCACTTCGTCCGTGCGGGCGTTCAGCAGCGGCATCTGCTTGGAGAACAGGTCGGCGCGCTCACCGGAGGCGAGCACCAGCTCCTTGTTCGAGAGGATCTTGCCGATATCCGCATCCAGCTGATGCCAGGCGTTAGCCAGCGCACCGATGGCACGGCCGGTAGCACCCGCCTGCTGCTGGTAGGCCGGCATGCCGGTCTTCTCATCGCCGGCGACCAGGCGCTGCACCGCCGAATCGATGGTGTTGCGCGTGGCCGATAGTTCGCGGAATGAATCGCGGTTGCCATCCGAGGCTTCGAGCGCGTACTTCGCGGTCTGCTGCGAAAGCACCTGCACCTGCGTCGTCAGCGCGATCGCTTCACGGTCTTCGCCGTTCTTGCTGTTCAACAGCCAGAAGTCAACCGATGCAAGGCCAATGGATAGCAGCAGGAACACGATAACCATCGTGTAGCCACCTTCACGGCCTGCGCCCCCTGTTGTCGTGCTCATATCCACCTCACCCAAACAAAACCTGGTGACCGAGGCTTCTGGCAGCCCCCGGCAGACGAGTGGCCTTGCAACAAGGCCACCCCCTCGTTCCCGTCGCGTGGCCGGCTAACCGCCCCCGCTTATCCTGTGCGGGAGGGCCATCCGGCCGTCCCGTCCCCCACACTGGGCGCCTTACAGCGCCGCCTGCCGGAAATCCGGCGCACGAACCAGCCGGTTCATGCTGAACAGCCCGAACGATTGCTCGCCGAGCTGGATGTTCTCCGTCACAAACCGCGCCAGGCGCGGGTCCTGCTCGTCGTCGCCCTGCCCGCGCTGGTCTTCATCCATGGTGCGCTGGCCAAACACTTCGTCGACCAGCAAGCCCACGGTGCCGCCATGCTGACGCACGAGGAGCAAACGCATACGCTCCGACGACGGTGTACGTTCGTCGAAAAGAAAACGGCCCAGGTCGATCGCCGGGACCAGGTTGCCACGCACATTGGCCACGCCCATGAGCCAGGGCTGCGTGCCCGGGACATTGGTGAGCGCGGGCACGGCCAGCAGTTCGTTGATCTCGTCGATGCCACTCACGAAGGCCCGGCGCCCGACGCGGAAGCCGATACCGCGCCACAGGCCCAGGTTCTCCACCCGCTCGGGGGTGCCGGCCGAGTGCGCAAGACACGCGCGCTCGTAGTGCGCGAGCATTTCGAAGGGCGTCAGTGCAGCGTTCTCGCTCATGGCGTGCCCTTCTTAGTTCTGCTTCGGCAGGAGGTCGTCGATGGTCGAGAGCAGTTCCTTCTCGTTCACCGGCTTGGTGATGAAGGCCTTTGCGCCCTGGCGCAGCCCCCACACGCGGTCGGTTTCCATCGATTTGGTGGTGATCATCACGACAGGTACGTCAGCCGTAGCCGGATCCCTGCTGAGCGTGCGCGTGGCCTGGAAGCCGTTCATACCCGGCATGATCACGTCCATGATCACCAGGTCGGGCTTGCTCGCGCGAATGCGATCGATGCCGGCTTCGGCATTGTCGACACTGGAAACGGAGAAACCCGCCTTCTCGAGCAGCGTGGTGAACACGCGGACGTCGGTGGGCGAGTCGTCAATGATGAGGATATTTGCCACACGTCCCCCTGGACGCTTACGAATTGGGTAGGTCAGCTAGCCGTCGCGTAGCGATGGATCGCGCCGAGGAGCTCGTCGCGGGTGAACGGCTTGGTGAGGTACTGCTCGGCACCCACGATGCGGCCGCGCGCCTTGTCGAACAGGCCATCCTTCGAGGAGAGCATGATCACTGGCGTGCCACGGAACTGCGCATTGTTCTTGATGAGCGCGCAGGTCTGATAGCCATCGAGGCGCGGCATCATGATGTCGACGAAGATGATGTTCGGCTTCTGGTCCGATATTTTGGCCAGCGCTTCGAAGCCGTCGACGGCGGTAAGCACGTCGCAGCCTTCTTTTTTCAACAGGGTTTCTGCCGTACGGCGGATGGTTTTCGAATCATCGATGACCATGACCCGCAAGCCGGCCAGGTCCGTACCGCGTCCGTTGTCGTTCACTACGCCCCCGTCAAACGAAAAAACTGCAAGTCCCGGCAAGAGGATAGCCCGTTTTGATCTGGGTATCCGTGCGCCAGGTCGTAAAGCCCGGCACCCCCGGTGCCGGTCACCGCTCTTCGGCGGCCCGTGCCACGCTGTTTAATGGGTGGCTGGGCATTCCGTCAAGATGAATTGTTCCTAAAGGGACAATGCCTTGTGAAATCATCGGCCACGCTCCACTAAACTTGACACCTTTCCAGACCCCCAGGCCCCCGCCATGCCGCTTTCCGTCGCCGTCCTGATGGACCCGATCCGCGCTATCAAGATCGCCAAGGACTCCACCTTCGCGATGCTGCTCGAAGCCCAGCGCCGCGGCCACGCCCTGTTTTACATGGAGGAAGGGGACCTGGAACTGCGCGGCAACGAGGCCTGGGCCCGCCTGCGCACCCTCGCCGTGAAGGACGACCCGGCCGGCTGGTACACCCTGGGCGAGCCCAGCTGGCGCCCCCTGGCCGAGATGAGCATCGTCCTCGCCCGCAAGGATCCGCCGGTGGATCCGCAATTTATTTACGACACCATGGTGCTCGAGGCGGCCCAGAAGGCTGGCGTAAAGGTGGTGAACGACCCTCGCAGCCTGCGCGACTGCAACGAAAAGCTGTTCGCCCTGCAGTTTCCCCAGTGCATCGCCCCCACCCTGGTCTCGCGGGATCGGGGCCAGCTCAAGGCCTTCGTGGCCGAACATGGCGAGGCGGTGCTGAAGCCGCTGGATGGCATGGGCGGGCGCGGCATCTTCCGGGTGAAGGCGGGCGACAGCAACCTGAACTCCATGCTGGAAACCCTGCTGGACGGCGGCCACCACTTCACCATCGCCCAGAAGTACATCCCGGAAATCACCTCGGGCGACAAGCGAATCCTGCTTATCGACGGTGAGCCCGTGCCGTACGCCCTGGCGCGCATCCCCCAGGGCGACGAATTCCGCGGCAACCTGGCGGCCGGCGGCCGGGGCGTCGGCGTCCCCCTGACCGACCGCGACCGCTGGATCGCCGCCCAGGTGGCGCCGGAGCTGGTACGCCGCGGCCTGCGATTCGTCGGCCTGGACGTGATCGGCGACTACCTGACCGAGATCAACGTCACATCTCCGACGTGCATCCGCGAACTGGATGCCCAGTTCGGCATTAACATCGCCGGGCTGATGTTCGACGCGATCGAGGCCCGATGACGACCCGTACCACCGGCGCCGACCTGATCGGCGCGACTTTGCTGTTTTCGCTGCTGCTGCACGGTGTCGTCATCCTCGGCGTCACGTTCCAGGCCGAAAAACCCGCCCCCAGCGTTCCGACGCTGGATGTCACCCTCGTGGACGTCGCCAACCAGGAGCAGCCCGACAAGGCGGATTTCCTGGCCCAGGCCAATAATTCGGGCGGCGGCGACCGCGATAAGGCCTCGCGTCCGTCCGAGCCGGTGAGCGGGCCGCTGCCCACGCCCAAAACCGGCCTGGCACCGCAGGTGGAAGAGGCTCAGGCGCCCGCCCCTCGCGAGGCGACGCCCGACCAGGTATTGACCACGGCGGGCCAGAGCACCTTCCACGTGGATACCACCCAGCAGCAGACCGAGCAGAAGGAGCAGCCACTCCCGCCCTCGGACAAGGACGTGCAGCGGAAGCTGGAAATGGCAAAGCTCGCGGCCGAGGTGCGCGACGAGTCAGTGGCTTATGCCAAGCGCCCGAAGAAAAAGTTCATCTCGTCGAACACCCGCGAATACGTCTACGCGGCCTACATGAAGGGCTGGGTGAACCGGGTGGAGCGCGTGGGCAACCTCAATTACCCCGATGAGTCCCGCCGCCAGGGCGTGTATGGCGAGCTGGTGCTCACCGTCGGCCTGAACCGCGATGGCACGATCAAGAGCATCGACGTGATCAAGAGCTCAGGCCATAAGCTGCTCGACGACGCAGCCCAGCGCATCGTGCGCCTCTCGGCGCCCTTCCCCGCGCTACCGAAGGACAGCAAGGAAAAGGTCGATGAGCTGTATATCACCCGCACGTGGCAGTTCCTGCCCGGCAACGTCCTGAGAAATTACTGAGGCAATAGCTGGTCGGCCTCGCTGACGTAGGCCTTCTCCGCCTTGCGATCCCACACGCACAGCTCCCGGCCGGGAGCATTCTTCATGTGCTTCTGCGGATAGCGCCCCGTTAGCACCAATGCCGTGACGGGGACGCGGTCGTCGTATTTCACCAGCCCACCCACCGGTTTCGCGTCCTTCAGGCCACTGGCCGCAAGGCAAGCCTGGGTTACCTTTTGGTCATAGTCCTTCCAGGCAGAAGGCGCCGAAGCGTGTGCCGCGAGTGCGGCAAGGGCCGTCGCGGTGCCCACAAAACCCTTAACAAACATCATCTTCGGCATGACTTGCCTCCTTGTGAACCGGCTCACACGGTACGCAGCTCGCACTGAACATTTCCGCACGGCTAACGGCCGCTGCGGCTACAATAAAACCATGAGTACCGCTAACACTCTCGCCGGCCAGTTCCTGATCGCGATGCCCTCCATCGCCGAACCGCCTTTCGCGCGTGGCGTAGCCTTCCTCTGCCAGCATGGCGAGGACGGCGCAGTGGGCCTGCTCATCAACCAGATTTCCGAATACCGCCTGGGCGATGTGCTCGCCCAGATGAAATTGTCCTGCGAAGATCCCGAGATCGCGGACTATCCCGTCCTCATCGGCGGCCCGGTCCAGCAGGAGCGTGGCTTCGTGCTACACCGTGAGCACGGCCACTGGGATTCCAGCTACCGCATCAACGACGAATGGTCGGTCACCACCTCGCGCGACATCCTGGTCGCCATGGCACGTGGCGACGGTCCGCGCCGTGCCGTGGTCACGCTCGGTTACGCCGGCTGGGAAGCCGGCCAGCTTGAGCAGGAAGTCATGGAAAACGCCTGGCTCAACACCCACGCCGACGAACGCATCGTGTTCGATACACCCATCGAAAGCCGCTGGTTCGAAGCTACGCGCAAGATGGGCGTGAGCGATCCCGCCCTGCTCACCGGCTACGCCGGGCACGCCTGATCCATGAGCTGCCTGTTTGGTTTCGACGTCGGCACGAAGGTGATCGGCGTAGCTGTCGGCAACCGCCTGACCGGTACCGCACGCGCACTGGCCGCCCTGCCGGTCCGCGATGGCGTACCCGATTGGCAGGCACTCGATCAGCTGCGCCGCGAATGGCAGCCCGATACGCTCGTGGTCGGCCTGCCCCTCGATAACGAGGGCAAGGAGCAGCCCATGACGCGCACCGCGCGCCGGTTCGCCGAGACCATAGGCGAACGCTACGGCATGACTGCCGTATTCACCGACGAGCGCATGAGCTCCCAGGAAGCCGCCCGGCGCTTCGCCGCAGGGCGCGCCGCGGGCACCCGCAAGCGCTCGGACGCCAAATCCATTGACGCCGAGGCTGCCGCTGTCATCCTCGAGTCGTACCTGCTGCAAGCGTAAAATCGCACGCCATCCACCGTTAGCCTTGAGGACGTCATGTCAAACCGCCTGCGCCATCTGACCACCCTCGAGAACCTGCCGCGCGAAACCATTGAACGCCTGCTCGACAAGGCGATCAGCCTGCGCGACCAGTGCGCCCACGGCACGCGCAAGCTCGATATCCTCGCCGGCCGCACCGTGCTCAACCTGTTCTTCGAGCCCTCGACGCGTACGCGCACCTCGTTCGAGCTGGCCGCTCGCCGCATGGGCGCCGATGTCATCAACTTCGATATCGGCCTGTCGTCCACCAGCAAGGGCGAGGAGCTGTTCGATACGTTGCACACGCTCGAAGCCATGCACCTGGATGCGATCATCGTGCGCCACAAGGTCTCGGGTACCCCGGAAGAGCTGGTGAAGCACGCCATGAGCGGCGTCTCCGTGGTGAACGCGGGCGACGGCAACCGCGCCCACCCCACGCAGGGCCTGCTGGACGCGCTCACCATCCGCAACCACCACCCGGATTTCCGCAAGCTGAAGGTCGCCATCTGCGGCGACGTGCGCCACTCCCGCGTGGCCCGCTCCGACGTGCATGTGCTTACGGCCATGGGCGCTAAGGATATTCGTATCGCCGGCCCGGCACGGCTACTGCCGGCCGAAGGCGAGTTCAAGGGCGTGACTTTGCACGAGGATTTTGACGAAGCGATCGAGGGCGTCGATGCAGTGATCATGCTGCGCCTCCAGAAAGAGCGCATGGCCTCGACCGACCTCCCCGATGAAGCCGCTTACTTCGAGCGCTACGGCCTCGACACCAAGCGCCTTGCCCGTGCGGCGAAGGGCGCGCTGGTGATGCACCCAGGCCCGATCAACCGCGGCATCGAGATCGCCTCGGATGTGGCGGACGGCGCCCAGTCGCGCATTCTCGAGCAGGTGGGCAACGGCGTCTTCGTCCGCATGGCCGTGCTGTGCGAGGTCATGGGGCGGTAAATCACATGCCGTGCCGCGCTGTGGCGCGGCTTCCGGCATAATGGCGGTTCCAAGGGACCAATCAACGGGATACAGAATGCGACCGACGAAGCGACTTCTCGCGCTCGGCATCGCCAGCGTGCTGCTGGCGGCCTGCGGCCACAAGGACAAGGATGCGCCGCTGGCCTTCGTGCCGGCCGATACACCGTACGTAGTAGGCACCGTCGACAAGCTGGACGACGACACCTACGAAGCGGTGCTCGCCCAGCTGAACAACGAGATTCCGGGCCAGGTGTCCCAGCTCAAGTCCTACGCCCAGGAGTTCGATACCAAGGGCAACGCGGATGCAGCCCGCCTGCTGCGCGCCCTGGTCGCCGAGATGGACGGCAAGAACGCCGAGACCATGCTCAAGAACCTGGGCATCGACCTGAAGTCGGGTTCCGCCGTGTACGGCGTCGGCCTCAGCCCGGTGTTCCGCGCCGCGCTGTCCGATCCGGCAGCATGGGATACGTTCGTGGGCCGTCTCGAAACCGCCTACGGCAAGAAGCTCGACACGGCTGACGCCGGTGGCCAGGCGTACCGCCACGTCGCCCTGGGCGATTCCGGCACCCAGGTGGTCATCGCCACCGTGGGCAAGGACGCCGTCGCCGCCCTGCTCCCGGCCGATGCCGCACAGCCGCTCATCCGCCAGGCGCTCGGCGCCGATCGCCCGGAAAAGAACATCCAGGACGATGGCCGCCTCGCCGATCTGGCGAAGGACAAGGGCTACAAGAACTACGTGGTCGGCCAGGTCGATCTCACCCGCTTGCTGCCGCTCGTCGCTGCCGGCAAGGATCCCCTGTTCGCCAGCTTCCTCAAGCACCAGACCGCGAAGACCGGCGAACCGGCGCCGCAGATCCCGGCCAGCTGCCAGGAAGAAGCCACCCGCATCGCTGCGCGCGTGCCGTCCTTCAGCTTCGGCTACACCCGTCTCGACCTGCATCACGTCGAGCAGCGTTTCGACGTCGCGCTCGCAAACGACATCACCAGCGCCTTCTCGGGCCTGAAGGTGGAACTGCCGGGCCTGGGCAGCGATGCCACGGGTCCGTTCGACGTGAGCCTCGCGCTCCCGGTTGAGCAGATCCGTACCTTCTTCACCTCACAGGCCGAGGCCGTGGCCGCCAAGCCGTTCTCGTGCCCGGCGTTCGCCAGCCTCAACGATAGTTACGCGAAGTTGGGTTCGACCATGCAGCAGGCCGCGATCCCGCCGTTCGGCGATATCCGCGGCGTGCGCCTGGTGCTCGATTCGTACAAGCCGGGCGCCCCGGGCGCGGTTATCCCGCAGATCTCGGGCCGCATCGTGCTTGCCACGCGTAACCCGGCTGGCTTGCTGGCGATGAGCCAGGCGGTCCTGGGTGGCGAGTTCAAGCTCGCGGCCGACGGCAAGCCGGCGGCGCTGCCGGCGAACCTGACCCAGTCGCTGGGTATGCCGGCATGGGCGGCCATGAATGGCCAGGCGATCGCGATTGGCCTCGGCGATGGCGAAGATAACAAGCTCGATGACGTGCTGATGGGTAGCACGGGTGACGCTGGCCGGATGAGCCGCTTGCACCTCAACGGCGATATGTATCGCACGTGGGTGGATGTGATGTCGGATAAGGCTCAGGCCTATGCGACGGCGATGGCGCAGGCGGCGACGGCGGATGGTGCGCCGGATTCGCAGGCGGCTGATACGGCGGCCGCACAGCGTTCGAAGGCTCAGTTCGATGCGATGAAGGCGCAGGCCGCGCGCGTCGTGCAGGTGAGTGGCGAGGCGCACATGGACGAGAAGGGCCTCGTGATCTCGGGCGGCGTGGAATACAAGTAATCCACGTTGCTTCGGCTCACTGGAAAACCCGGCCTTGTGCCGGGTTTTTTTATGCCTGCGGCCCGACGTCTAAAGCGGAAAAACACCATGTGAAGACGGAGTCGGCAAAGCTGAACCTTGTGACTTTCCCGGCACGCATCGTTCACGGATGCGCTGGTGTGATTGGCCCGCGACGAAGGCAGCCACAGCGCGTGGCGCTGGTCGCCGACCCATTACCGATGCGTAAAAAGGAGTTCCCCATGATTAACGCCAACATTCGCAAGGCCCTGTTCGCTGCCGCTCTCGTTGCCGGTCTCGGCACGGTCCCGTTTGCCTCGGCGTACGCCCAGGACTCCGCTGCGGCCGCCTCGAAGGGCGATAACCAGACGGTCGCCGGCAAGGCCGACGATACGTGGATCACCACCAAGGTGAAGAGCGAGTTCGCCGCCAACAAGAGCGTCAAGGCCACGGATATCTCGGTCAGCACCACCGAAGGCGTCGTGACCCTGACCGGCACGGTCGCCACGGCCAAGGAAAAGAGCCACGCTGAAATGATCGCCAAGAAGATCAAGGGCGTGAAGAGCGTGGATGCTACCGGCCTGACCGTATCGGCGGCCGCCAAGTAACTCGCGATCATTCGCGGGAATGAAAAAGGGAGTCCCTCGCGGGGCTCCCTTTTTTTTGCTGCTACAACGGCCGGTACAGCGTCAGCGGTGGAGCATGCCGCCGAAGGTGTTCTTGTCGTTGGCCTTGTCAATTTCCACGCCTTCGAGGCCCTGTGACAGCGTGTGGGCATCGCCCCCCTGTGCGAGCTTGATGCGCAGGCGCACCTCGTTCGAGCTGTCGGCATGACGCAGCGCGTCTTCGTACGAGATCTCACCGGCGTGGTACAGCTCGACGAGGCTCTGGTCGAAGGTGCGCATGCCCAGCTGGTTCGAATCGCGCATGAGCTCCTTGAGCTTGTGGATCTCGCCCTGCCGGATGTAATCCTGCGCGAGCGGCGTACCAAGCAGCACCTCCACCGCGACGCGGCGGGACTTGCCATCGGGCGTCGGGATGAGCTGCTGGGCCACGATGCCCTTCAGGTTCAGCGAAAGATCCATGAACAACGCGCTGCGGCGGTCTTCCGGGAAGAAGTGCAGGATGCGGTCGAGGGCCTGGTTGGCGTTGTTCGCGTGCAGCGTACACAGGCACAGGTGGCCCGTTTCGGAGAAGTTGATCGCGTGCTCCATCGTTTCACGCGTACGCACTTCGCCGATCATGATCACGTCAGGCGCCTGGCGCAGGGTGTTCTTCAGCGCGTTTTCCCAGTTGTCGGTATCGATGCCGAGTTCGCGCTGGGTGATGATGCAGCCTTCATGGCGGTGCACGTATTCGATCGGGTCTTCGATCGTGATGATGTGGCCCGTCGAATTCTGGTTGCGGTAACCGATCATCGAGGCAAGCGAGGTGGATTTACCGGTACCGGTACCGCCCACGAAAATGATGATGCCGCGCTTGGTCATCGCCAGCTGCTTGATGATCGGCGGCAGATTCAGTTCTTCCGGCGTCGGGATCTTCGACTCGATGCGGCGCAGGACCATGCCCACGCAGTTGCGCTGGTAGAAGCACGACACACGGAAGCGGCCGACGCCCGAGGCGCTGATCGCGAACTGGCATTCGTGGGTCTTTTCGAACTCTTCGCGCTGGGCCGGCGTCATCACGTTAAGCACCATGTCGCGCGACTGCTGCGCGGACAGGGGGCTCTGTGTGATCGGGACGATGCGGCCCTGGACCTTCATGGAAGGTGCGACGCCAGCGGTGATGAACAGGTCGGACGCCTGTTTATGCACCATCAGCTTCAGAAAGGAGGTGAAATCGAACTCGCTCATGGCCTGGATCCCCGTTGCCGGAATGGGCCGGCACCCCTTGGCCGATCATATACCTGCCGGATGACGGCTGCAGAGACGGTAGTCACACCGGCGGGGAGCCACGCCCAGGCGCGCTCCCCCTTCGTTCGCAGTACCCGGGAAGGGCTTCCTTTAGCGGAAGCCTTCCTTGTTCTTGGCGTACATCATGCCTTCCTGGCGGGTGATGAGGCCGCGCTTGACCAGGTCGGCCAGGTTCTGGTCGAGGGTCTGCATGCCGTACTGCTGGCCGGTCTGGATGGCCGAGTACATCTGGGCCACCTTGTCCTCGCGGATCAGGTTTCGGATAGCCGGGATGCCCACCATGATCTCGTGCGCGGCAATACGGCCACCGCCCACCTTCTTCAGCAGCGACTGCGAAATAACCGCGCGCAGCGACTCGGAAAGCATCGAGCGGACCATCGGCTTTTCGCCCGCGGGGAACACGTCGATGATGCGGTCGATGGTCTTGGCCGCCGACGAGGTATGCAGGGTGCCGAACACAAGATGTCCCGTTTCCGCGGCGGTGAGGGCCAGGCGGATGGTTTCCAGGTCGCGAAGCTCGCCCACCAGGATGTAGTCGGGATCCTCACGCAGCGCGGAACGCAGCGCTTCGTTGAATCCGTGCGTATCGCGGTGAACCTCGCGCTGGTTAACCAGGCACTTCTGCGAGGTGTGCACGAATTCGATCGGATCCTCGACGGTGAGGAGATGGCCGTATTCGTTCTTGTTGATGTGGTCGACCATCGCGGCCAGGGTCGTGGATTTACCCGAACCCGTGGGGCCCGTGACCAGGATCAACCCCTGCGGCTGTTCGATCAGCTCGCGGAAGATCTTGGGCGCACCCAGGTCTTCGAGGGTAAGCACTTCCGAAGGAATGGTACGGAACACGCCACCGGCACCACGGTTGTGGTTGAACGCGTTGACGCGGAAGCGGGCCAGGCCGGGGATCTCGAACGAGAAGTCGACCTCGAGGAATTCTTCATAATCGCGGCGCTGCTTATCCGACATGATGTCGTAAATCAGCGAATGGACCTGCTTGTGCTCCAGGGGCGGGATATTGATCCGTCGAACGTCACCGTCCACGCGGATCATGGGCGGCAGGCCTGCGGAAAGATGCAGGTCGGAGGCCTTGTTCTTCACTGAGAAGGCAAGGAGTTCGGCGATATCCATTGGGGTCCCCTTTCTTTGTGGGCCAAAGGTAACCACCCCCGGGGGTCGGCGCAAGGCGGCACACCATATATGCTTCGCAAGTATGTGAATGACGTCGCGAACGGAGCGAATCAACCCATGAACCGGATCGCCTTCATCGGTGGCGGAAACATGGCCACGGCCCTGGTCGCGGGCCTGGTGCGCCATGGTGCCCAGCCCGGCGGCATCGCCGTGGCCGAACCGCGCGCCGAGGCCCTGCAGGAGCTTGCGCGGCAATACGGTGTGGCCACGTATACCGATAACGCGGAGGCCGCCGAGGGGGCCACCCTGCTCGTGCTGGCGGTGAAGCCGCAGATGATGGCCGAGGTGTGCCGCGGCCTGCGTACGGTCGTGCAGCAGTACCGGCCCATGGTGGTCTCGATCGCCGCGGGCATCCGTATCGCCCAGATCGAACGCTGGCTGGACGCGGCGCTGCCGGTCGTGCGTTGCATGCCGAATACGCCGGCGATGTTCGGCGCGGGGGCGACGGGCCTGTACGCGAATGCGCGGGTCAGCGCTCCCCAGCGGGCGGAAGCGCAGCATGTACTGGACGCCGCCGGCCTCACGGTATGGGTACCGGACGAGGACCAGCTGGACATCGTCACAGCCTTGTCCGGCTCCGGGCCGGCGTACTTCTTCCTCATGGTGGAAGCGCTGGAAAACGCCGCCGTCGCCCAAGGGCTTTCCCGCGAGACGGCACGCGCACTGGCCGCGCAAACGGCGCTCGGCGCAGGCCGCATGCTCACCGAAGGTAGCGATACCGCCGCGACGCTGCGGCAAAAGGTCACCTCGCCGAATGGCACCACCCAGGCCGCTCTGGAGAGTTTCCAGGCCGACCACTTCCCCGCCATCGTGGCGCGCGCGGTCGATGCCGCCCGCCGCCGGGGCGCGGAGCTCTCAGAACAGATGGAAGCGAACTCGTGAACTACGTAGCCAATGCCGGCGATTTCCTGCTCAACACGTTTTTTGGCGCCCTGGTGGCCCTGTTCGTGCTCCGCCTGCTGGCGGAAGCGAACCGGGCTGACTTCAACAACCCGATCTGCCAGTTCCTGTACCGCTTCACCAACCCGGTATTGAGGCCTTTGCGCAAGGCATTGCCGAGCGTGCGCCGTATCAGCCTCGCCGCCGTTGTCGTGGCCCTTCTGCTCGAATGCCTGAAATGGCTACTCCGCGCGGTACTGGCCGGCGTCATGCCCTCGCCGGTCGGCATCGTGGTGCTCGGGATCGCTGACCTCGTCGATTTCCTGTTACTCACGTGGATCGTCGTGGTGTTCGTCTGGTCGTTGATGAGCATGCTCTCAACCGACCGCTACCACCCGGTGGCCCGTTTCGTGACCGCGCTGGCCGAGCCGCTGGTTCGCCCTTTGCGTGGCCGCCTTACCGTCGGCGGGCTGGATTTTTCGCCCACCGTGGTATTGCTCGGGTCGTTCCTGGCGCGGATGCTGGTAGCGCAGCCGTTGCTGGATCTGGGGGCGCGGTTGCTGGGTGGGGTGTAACGGGCTCAGTGGCTGCCTACGCGGCGGGCGTCGGTGACGTTGGGCAGTGCCGAGAGGCGGCCCAACAGTAGCGAGAGCTGCTCGTAATCGCGCACCCGCAGGGTGAAGCGCATATCCACTTCGCTGGTGCGGGTGTTTACGCGGCTCGACGAGGCGACGATGTGCGGGCCCACGTTGTTGATCGTGGTCGCCACGTCTTTCTGCAGGCCCTTGCGGTCGTAGCCACGCAGTTCGATGTCCACCTCATAGTTCTGGACCTCCACCCTGCCCCAGCTCACCTCGATAACGCGGTCGGGGTCCTTGCGCGAAAGACGCGCCAGCGACGCGCAATCGGCGCGGTGCACGGAAACGCCTCGGCCACGCGTGATAAAGCCACGCACCGGGTCGCCGGGGAGCGGCTGGCAGCATCGCGCCAGCGTGGTCAGCAGGTTGCCGATACCCTCGATCGAGAGCGCGCCACGATCGTGCTGCGCGCCGCGTGCCGCGACGGGCGCAGACGACTGGGTGAAATCGGGCTCGACCGGCTCCTGCAGGTGGCGGGCGATCTGGCCGAGGGAGACCTCGCCCAGTGCCACGGTCACGAACAACTCGTCGATGCTCTTCAGCCGGAAGTGCGTTGCCAGGGCGGCCAGGTCGACATCGTCGACAGCCAGCCGGCGCAGCTCTTTTTCCAGCGTGGCCTTGCCGGCCACGATGTTGGCCTCGTGGGCTTCCCGGCGGAACCACGCGCGGACCTTTTCCTTCGCACGCGAGGTGGAGAGGTAGCCATGGTGCGCGGAAAGCCAGTCGCGGCTCGGCTCCGAGACCTTCGTGGTGAGGATCTCGATGCGGTCGCCGCTACGCGGCTGCGTCGTGAGCGGGACGATGCGCCCGTTCACTTTGGCGCCGCGGCAACGATGCCCGACCTCCGTGTGGATGTGGTACGCGAAGTCGAGCACGGTGGCGCCGCGCGGCATGTCGATGACCTCGCCCTTGGGCGAAAGCACGTACACGCGATCTTCCATGAGCTCGGTTTCGAAGCCGGCGACCAGGTCGGTATCGTCCTCGCCGCGTGGCTCCAGCAGCTTGCGCATCCACGCGATCTTGGCCTCGAACTCGGCATCCGCGCCGCCACCTTCCTTGTAGCGCCAGTGAGCGGCGACACCGAGTTCGTTGGCCCGATGCATCTCGTGCGTACGGATCTGCACTTCGAGCGTCTTGCCCTCGGGGCCGATCACTGCCGTGTGCAGCGACCGGTAGCCATTGCCCTTGGGCCGGGCCACATAATCGTCAAACTCACCCGGCAAGTGCGGCCACAGGCTGTGCACAAGACCCAGGGCGGCGTAGCAATCGGCCACCGAGGCCACGAGGATACGCACGGCCCGGATGTCGTACAGATCCGAGAATTCGAGGCCTTTCTTCTTCATCTTCTTCCAGATGGAGAAGATGTGCTTGGGCCGCCCTGCCAGGTCGGCCTGGATGCCGGCGTCGCCCAGTACCTGGCGCAGCTCGGCCAGGCTCTCGGCGATGAAGCGTTCGCGATCGGCACGGCGTTCGTCGAGCAGCCGCGCGATACGCCGGTAGGTGTCGGGCTCCAGGTAACGGAACGCGAGGTCTTCCAGCTCCCACTTGAGCTGCCAGATGCCGAGGCGATTGGCCAACGGCGCGTGGATGTCGGCGGTGAGCTGGGCCAGCTCGCGGCGCTCGGCATCCGGCAGTGACATCGCGGTGCGCATGGCGGCCAGCTGGCGTGCCAGCAACACGAAGACGACGCGCAGGTCGCGAATGATGGCCAGGAGCAACCGGCGCAAGCCTTCCGAGCCGGTGGCGGGCCCACGCTGCGCGTGCAGGGTCCACACTTTTTCAGCTTCACCCTGGCCATCGACCAGACGCTTGAGTGAAGCAGGCCATTGCGCGGCTGCCGCATCGGCCGCCCCGGGCATGCCTCGCATCAGCGAGAACCACATGGCCGAAGCGCAGGTCTCGTCATCGCAGCCGAGAAGGCGCAGCAGCTCGATGACCGTCTCGGCTTCGGCGCGAGCGGCCGCGGGTAATACCTCGCACGCCTCGCGTGCCCGGTCGGTCAGCGGCGAGCGCACGACCGGTTCGGGCGCGTTCGGCGTTCCTGCATTGGCCTGCGAGCTTTTCATGCGGTAGCGGCCTGTGCGGCTTCCAGCGCCTTGGCCAGGCGCTTGGCCGAAACGGGTTCGGCGGTTTTCAGTTCCTGGGCGAACAGCGAGACACGCCATTCCTCGAGCAGCCAGCGCAGTTCGGCCCACGTATCCGCATCCAGCGCGGTGCCACCGGCGTTCAGCAGCGCGCGCCAGTACGGCAACACCTGCAGCATACGCGACTGGTCACGCTGCGGGTCCTGGCGCAGGCGCTCGCCGCGCAGGCGCATGGCCTTCAGGTAGCGCGGGATGTGGGCAAGGCGGCTGATGGGCAACTCGCGCAGGAACCCAGGCTGGAGCAGGCCGGCGAGTTGCTCGCGCAGATCGTCATAGCTGGCCTTGGCGAAGCCCATCAGCGGCGGCTCCATCCAGGGCTTGAGTTCAGCCTGCGCCTCGATAATCGGCTCGGCGAGCTTTTGCCGGGCCATGGCGGCGCCGAACAGGCCACGTGCGAACTCACCTTTCAGGTGTTCGAAATCGGCCAGCGAACGCACGTTGAGGTTTGCGTCGGCCAGCAGGTCATCGAAGCCGCCCTCGACCAGGTCATCGCGCAAGGCATCGACACTGCCCATGGGGGCGTATTTCAGCGAAAGCGGATTGCTGATCGGCAACTGCCGGCGTGCGCGCTTGAATTCGGGAGCGAGGGCGCCGCGCAAGAGACGCTCCACGCCCCCGACGTGTGCTTCGGCCGCTTCATCGGCGCGCTCGAAGACCCGCAACGCTACGGCCTCGCCCAGGTCCACCAGGGCCGGATAGGCCTTCAGCCCCGCTTCGGAACGCACCTCGGTCGGGATCGATTCGAAATCCCATGTAAGGATGTCTTCGCGGGTAAGCTCGATATCGGTCTTGCGCGAAAAGGCTTCGCGAGCCTTGCCTTCCCACTGCGCACGAATCGCCGCCAGGTCACGGCCTTCGGCGACGGTACGTCCGTTCTCATCGTGGACGCGGTAGCGCATGAGCAGGTGCGCAGGCACCTCGGCATCGCCAAAGGCCGCGGCATCGATATCGACACCGGTGGTGCGCTTCAGGAAGGTAGCCAGGGCTTTCGCCAGTGGCTCGTCGCGCGCCGCCTCGGCTTCGCTGAATGCCCGTGCGAAATCCGGTGCGGGCACGAAGTTACGGCGCAAGGGCTTGGGCAAGCCACGAATGAGCTCCGCTACCTTGTCGGTCAGCAGGCCACCCACAAGCCACTCGCCGCGCGCGGCGGGTACCGCATTGAGGAACGCCAGCGGCACGTTGATGGTGACGCCATCGGCCGGGTCGCCCGGCACGAAGCGGTACTCGAGGCGATAGCGGTGCTGGCCGATGTCCATCGACGCCGGGAACGCCTTGGGGTCGAGCCCGCTGCCCGCGTCCATCACGTCGGCCAGCGTCCAGCGCAGGGCCGCCTGTTCACCGGGCGGTGCCTTGCGGAACCAGGCATCGAGCGCCCGCGTATCGGCGATCGACTCGGGCAGCTTGCCATCGAAGAACGCGGCGAGGTCTTCATCCGACCGGATCAATCCAGCACGGCGCTGCT
Source organism: Luteibacter aegosomaticola (assembly GCF_023078475.1). Taxonomy (NCBI): domain Bacteria; kingdom Pseudomonadati; phylum Pseudomonadota; class Gammaproteobacteria; order Lysobacterales; family Rhodanobacteraceae; genus Luteibacter; species Luteibacter aegosomaticola. The sequence continues at coordinate 3,706,409 of NZ_CP095741.1, forward strand.
TGGCCTCGATGTCGTGCGCCTGTTCGAGCACGCGCTGGTTTGCCCGCACGAAGTCAGCCCGGCTATCCAGGTCGCCACGCACGAGTGCCTCGCGCACGAAGATCTGATGGGCGAGCCGCGGGTCCTGCTTGTGGAACGTGACCGGCCGGCGCTCGACGAGCACCAGCCCGAACAGCGTGACCTGCTCGTAGGCCACCACCGTGCCGCGCTTGCGCGACCAGTGCGCATCGCGTGCCGTCGCACGTACGAGATGGCTAGCCTGCTGCTCGACCCACGCGGGATCGATGCGGGCATTCATCATGGCCCACACGCGGCCGCCGATATCGATGATCTGCGCGGAGAAGATCCACGCCGGCGGCGCCTTGGCGAGCGCCGAGCCGGGGAAGACCTGGAAGCGGCGCTCGCGGGTGCCGCGGAAGACGCCCTTCTCGTCCTTGTGGCCTACCTGGGTGGGCAAGCCCGCCAGCAGGCTGCGGTGGACCGATTCGAACAGTGCATCGCCGGTTTGCGGGGCGCCCGCGTCAACCGCCTCTGCAGGAGCGCGCTTGCGCGCGACCGCGCGCGAGCGCGCTCCTGCAACGTCGGGTTCCGGATCAACCTTGTCCCAGCTCAATTCGCGGGTAACCAGGGCAAGCTGCCGGTGCAACTCACGCCATTCGCGCATGCGCATGAAGGAAAGGAAGTGCCGCGAGCACCAGTCGCGCAGCTTCGACGACGTGAGCTCTTCGGCGGCGGCCAGGTAGGCCTTCCACAAGTTCAGCACACCCACGAAATCGGACTTCGGATCAGCGAACTGTGCATGGGCGGCATCGGCCTGGCCGCGCGCCTCCGGCGGCCGCTCGCGCGGATCCTGGATCGACAGGAAAGCCACGATGGTCATGAGCTCGGCCAGGCTGCCGAGGCGGCGAGCCTCGACCATCATGCGGGCGAGCTGCACGTCGATGGGCAGGCGTGCGACCGTCCGGCCGATGCCGGTGAGGCGCCGGTCGTCATCGATGGCCCCGATTTCAGCCAGGCGGCGGTAGCCATCGGCCACCACGCGCGGATCAGGTGCTTCGAGGAACGGGAAATCCTCGACCTCGCCCAGGTCGAGCGCGAGCATGCGCAGGATGACGTTGGCGAGCGACGAGCGCAGCAGCTCGGGGTCGGTGAATTCCGGGCGCAGGTTGAAATCCTGCTCCTCGTAAAGGCGGTAGCAGATACCCGGGCCCACGCGGCCACAGCGGCCCTTGCGCTGGTTGGCGGCCGCCTGCGAGATCGGCTCGATATGCAGGCGCTCGAGCTGGCCGCGCTGGCTGTATCGCTTGACCCGCGCCGTACCGGGATCCACCACGTAGCGGATGCGCGGCACGGTCAGGGAGGTTTCGGCCACGTTGGTGGCGAGCACGATGCGCCGCTTCGGCCCGGGACGGAACACGCGATCCTGCTCGTTGGCGGAAAGGCGCGCGTACAGGGCCAGCACTTCGGTTTCCCGGTACTGCCGACGCGACAGCAGCAGGTGCGCATCGCGGATTTCGCGTTCGCCGGGCAGGAACACGAGCACATCGCCACGCGGATCCTCGCGGGTGATCTCGTCCATGGCATCGGCGATCTGCTGGGATAGGTTACCTTCGCCCCGCTCGCCCGGTGGGCGGTAGCGTACTTCGACCGGGAAGGTCCGGCCTTCCACCGCCACCACGGGCGCATCGCCGAAATGCTCGGCAAAGCGCTCGGTATCGATGGTGGCCGAGGTAACGATGACTTTCAGATCGGGCCGCCGTACACACAGGCGCTTCAGGTAGCCCAGCAGGAAATCGATGTTGAGGCTGCGTTCGTGAGCCTCGTCGATGATGATGGTGTCGTAGGCGGACAGCCAGGGATCGCCCTGGGTCTCGGCCAGCAGGATGCCATCGGTCATGAACTTGACCAGCGCCTGGTCGGAGACCCTCTCCGTGAAGCGGACCTGGAAGCCGACCTTCTCGCCCAGCGGCGTGGCGAGCTCCTCGGCCACGCGCGTGGCCACCGAGCGCGCGGCAAGACGTCGCGGCTGCGTGCAGCCGATGAGGCCGGCTTCGCCACGACCGGCGGCCAGGCACAGCTTCGGCAACTGGGTGGTCTTGCCCGAGCCCGTCTCGCCCGCGAGCACCACCACCTGGTTCTCACGGATCAGCTTGATGATGTCATCCGCACGGGCCGCGATGGGCAGCGAGGCGTCGATGGTGATAGCCGGCTTGCTGGCCGCTCTCGCGGCCCTGCGCGCCATGGAGGCGGCGATGTCCTGGCCCAGTTGTTCGATACGGCTGGCATCCGGCTTGCGCTGCAGGCCACGGACGCGCCCGAGGAGGCGCCCGTAGTCACGGCTGGCCACGCGTGACAGGGCCTCGCGCAGTTCGTTCAAGCGCGGGTCGGCGGGCGGATGGCGCGCGGGGGTCTTGGAGGTACTCATGGGGACGCTAATGATAGCGTGTGCCTATCAAGGGGATCAGAACCTTTCATTTCACGGCGACACGGGCGCCCGTTAACATTTCACCCATACCCCGTAAAACCCAAGGAGAGTCGAAACATGGCCATCGATATCGGCATTGCCAAGAAGGACCGCGAAGCGGTCGCCAAGCACCTTTCCAAGCTGCTGGCTGACACCTATTCGCTCTACCTGAAGACCCACAGCTTCCACTGGAACATCACGGGCCCCCAGTTCAACAGCCTGCATAACATGTTCGAGGTCCAGTACAACGAGCTGTGGACCGCCGCGGACGAGATCGCCGAGCGCATCCGCATCCTCGATGTCTTCGCCCCGGGCTCCTACAGCCAGTTCGGCAAGCTCACCTCCATCAAGGAAGAATCGGGCGTACCGGAGTGGAAGGACATGGTGGCGCAGCTGGTCGAAGGCCACGAGATCGCCGCCGCGACCTCCCGCGAGGTCATCAAGGCCGCCGACGAGGCGGGCGATGAAGGCAGCGCGGACATGGTCACCGGCCGTCTGAAGGAGCACGAGAAGACCGCCTGGATGCTCCGCTCCCTGCTGAAATAAGCCTCTGGAAGCGCGTTTGCCTGCGAAGTGCCCGGCAGCATTGCCGGTCCTTTTTTCTTCGTTTAACCCCATTTTCACTGAGGCAACCCTGACCGGCCATTCATCCCGGCGTTGAGCCATTCGGCACCGTTCGTTAAGCTCCCCCGGTTACCTTATTGAAGCCACTCGGGGGCCGATCGGTCCGGGGAATGTTTTGAGCGCAGCCAGCACGACCGACCGAAGCCACCCCATCCTCGTCGCGGTGATCCTCGCGATCGTTGTTGCGGGCCTGAATTACGGCCTTTGGCTTGTCGCCAATCTCCCGAATGGCCCGGACAACTGGAACGAGCCGGTACGTGGTTTCGCGTTCACCGCGTACCAGCGCTACCAGAACCCGATGAAGGGCGATGTCTCGACCGACCCTGAAATCGAAAGCGACCTGCGCCTGATCAAGGGCTACTCGCCGCGCATCCGCACCTATTCGATGCTCGAGAACCCACAGACCGCGCGTCTGGCCGAGAAGGAAGGGCTCGACCTGATGGCCGGCGCCCAGATCGACACCCGGCTGGAAAACAACGAGCGCGAAATCGATGCGCTCATTGCCCAGGCCCATCGCTTTCCGAAAACCATCACCCGCGTCATCGTGGGCAACGAAGTCCTGTTCCGTGGCGACCTGAAGCCCGAGCAGGTCATGAGCTACCTCGACCGCGTCCGCGCCGCCGTGAAGCAGCCGGTGTCGGTGGCCGAGCCGTTCCACGTCTGGATCCAGAATCCGGAGCTGGCCAACCACGTCGACTTCATCACCGTCCATCTGTTCCCTTACTGGAACGGCATCCCCGCCCGTGATGGCGTGGTCGACGCGGTGGAGAGCTACAAGGCCCTGGTCTCCCGCTTCCCGGGCAAGCACGTCGTCATCGGCGAGATCGGCTGGCCGTCCAACGGCGACCGTTTCAAGCGCGCCTACCCGAGCGTGTCGAACGAAGCCATCTTCCTGCGCTCGTTCTTCAACAAGGCCAAGGCCAACGGCATCGATGACTACTACGTGCTGGAAGCGATCGACCAGCCGTGGAAGGAAAACCTGGGCGAAGGCCGCACCGGCGCGTACTGGGGCATGTTCAACGCCGACCGGCAGTTGAAGTTCCCGTTCACCGGCCCGGTGACCGAAGACGTGAAGTGGCCGTGGAAGGCCATCGCGGCCTCCGCCATCGCCTTCATCCCCATGCTGTGGTTCGGCATCGCGTTCCGTCGCTTCAAGCTGGCCGGCCTGCTGTTCATGATGGCGCTGATCCAGCTGGCCTGTGGCCTGATCGTGTGGTCCGCCACCCTGCCCTTCAACTTCTATCTCGGCCCCTTCGACTGGGCCATGCTGATCCTGCTGTTCCCGGCGCAGGTGGCGATCCTCGGCATCCTGCTGATCAACGGCTTCGAGTTCACCGAAGTGCTGTGGCGGCGGAAGTGGATCCGCCATGCCGGCATGCTCCCGCCGGATCCGGTCGAGCGGCAGCCGTTCGTCTCCATCCACCTGGCATGCCACAACGAGCCGCCGGAGATGGTGCAGATCACGCTTGATTCGCTGGCCGCGCTTGATTACGAAAACTTCGAAGTCCTGGTGCTGGATAACAACACCAAGGACCCGGCCGTGTGGAAGCCGGTCGAGGAGTATTGCCAGAAGCTGGGCCCGAAATTCCGCTTCTTCCACCTCGAACCCTGGCCGGGCTACAAGGCGGGTGCGCTCAACTTCGGCCTTACCGCTACCGACGAGCGCGCCGATGTCGTGGCGGTGATCGATGCCGACTACGTGGTGCGCGAAGACTGGCTGGCCACGCTGACCGGCTACTTCCACGACCCGAAGGTGGCCGTGGTCCAGTGCCCGCAGGCCCATCGCGATTTCGAGAAGAACCGCTTCCGCCGCATGACGGCGTGGGAGTACGACGGTTTCTTCCGTATCGGCATGCACCACCGCAACGAACGCAACGCGATCATCCAGCATGGCACCATGACCATGGTTCGTCGCTCGGCGCTCGAGGGCACCGGCGGCTGGTCGGAATGGACGATCTGCGAAGACGCCGAGCTCGGCCTGCGCCTTATGCACGCCGGCTACGAGCTGGTTTACGTCGATGAACTGATGGGCAAGGGCCTCACCCCTGCCGACTTCAAGGCCTACAAGAGCCAGCGCTATCGCTGGGCCTTCGGTGCCATGCAGATCCTCAAGGGCCGTTGGCACTGGATGACGGGCAAGGGCCCGCTATCCACGGGCCAGCGCTTCCACTTCCTCACCGGCTGGTTCAGCTGGTTCGCGGATGCGCTCCACTACATCTTCACCATGATGGGCTTGTTCTGGACGGCGGGCATGATCGCCGCACCGGATTACTTCAACCTGCCCATGCAGCTGTTCATGATTCCCGTGATCGGTTTCTTCTTCGCGAAGGCTATCTTTGGCGTGGTGCTGTACCGCGCGCGCGTCCCGTGCAGCTGGTACGACACCCTCATGGCCTCCGTGGCCAGCATGGGCCTGTCGCATGCGATCGCGCGCGGCATCCTGCACGGCCTCACCCGTGAGAAGACCGCGTTCGTGGTGACCGCGAAGAGCCGGCGCATGGGCGGTAGCAGCTTCGCGGCTTTCAACCCGGTACGTGAGGAAGTCCTCATGGCCGTGGCGCTGCTGCTGGCGATTATCGGCATGGCGACGCACTACGGAACGCAGTACGTGGAAAGCGAGCTGTGGATGTTCATCCTTGCCGCGCAGTCCATTCCGTACGTTTCGGCCATGGCCGGCGCCTGGATTGCCCACCAGTCCGGCGACGAAGCGGGCTAATCCCCAGACGCGCTCCTGTAGGAGCGCGCCTGCGCGCGATCGCTCTTTGCGAACCCCTTCACGCCATTCAGCTTCGTCACAACCTATCTATCGACCTTACCGCCCCCACGCGGTAAGTTACGGGCACACACTGGAACGCCCGGATGCGTTCCCCGGGTAGCCACGCTGCCCGCATGGCCTTGGATCACGACCGGAAGGACGCACATGCGCCTAACCAGACGCCATGGACTGCTGCTTCTGCCGTGGTTCCTCCTTCCCGCCGCCGCGCATGCGGGCGTTGTCCTTACCGTGGACGGCGTGGACGACACCTTGAAAAACGCCGTCGTCGCTGGCGTCGAGCTCAGCCAGTACACCGCGCGCGATGTCACCGACGCGCAGATCCGCCGCCTTTACGCCAATGCGCCCGACCAGGTGCAGGCCGCGTTACGCCCGTACGGTTATTACGAAGCCACTGCTACCGGCGACCTGAAGCAGGTCGGCAACAACTGGCAGGTCACCCTGCACGTGGTGCCTGGCACGCCGGTAAAGGTCACGGCCGTGGATGCCGCTGTCGATGACGCGGCGGGCAAGGTGCCCGCCGTACGCCGTGCCCTGCGCGGTGTGCAGAACATGAAAGACAAGCCCATGAACGACGGGCAATACGATGCGGCACGTGACGCCGTCAGCGGCGCACTTACTGCCACGGGCTTTCTTGATGCGCGCCTGGTCACGCACCGTGTTGAAGTGAACCGTGCCGAGCACACTGCCAAGATCGATCTCAAATGGGAGACCGGACAGCGCTACCGCTATGGGCACGTCAATTTCAAGAACTCGCAGTTCCGCGATGGATTCCTGGATCGCTACCTTCCGTTCAAGAGCGGCGATTACTTCTCCCAGGATCAGCTTCTGCAGCTACAGCAGGCCCTGAACGGCGCCGACTACTTTGCGGTGGTGAACGTCATCCCCGATACCGACAACGCCAAGGACGGCACCGTCGATATCAACGTGGAACTGGCACCCGCCAAACGCACCATCTACACCGGCGGCCCGTTCTTCGGCACGGATACCGGCGGGGGCCTGCGCGGCGGTATCGAGAAGCGCTGGATCAACGATCGTGGCCACAAGTGGAAGAACGAACTCGTGGTCGCGCAGCGGTTGAAGACCGTCTCGACGCTTTACCAGATCCCCATGCCAGGGCCGAACCAGCGCAGCTTCAACTTCGGCGCCAATTACCGCGATGCCAATACGGTGACCTCGAAGTCGCGAACACTGCAGCTGGTCGCGAACGAGACACGGCTGTGGCACGGCTGGACGCGCACCATCGGCATGAACGCGCTCACGGGTACCTTTACCGTCGGCAAGCGCGGTGGCGAGGGCGATAACGCCGAAGGCCTCGAGCACGGCCGGAGCACCCTGCTCTATCCCGAGGTGTCGCTTAGCAAGAAGAAAGGCGATAACCCCACCTTCGTGCGCAGCGGCTGGTCGCTGACGCTCACCGCGCGCAGCACGGTGGGCACGCTATTGTCCGACGCGCGCTTCTCCACCGTCATGGGCGATGCCAAGTGGATCCAGTCATTCTGGGGACGGAACCGGCTGATCCTGCGCGGCACCGCCGGCAAAACCTGGACGGACGACTTCAGCGACCTGCCGCCGCAGCTGCGCTTCTTCGCCGGCGGCGATCGTAGCGTGCGTGGTTATGACTTCGAGAGCATCGGGCCGCGCAACGCCTATGGCCGCGTGATCGGTGGCGAAAGCCTGCTGGTCGGCAGTACCGAGGTCGAGCACTACTTCACCCGTAACTGGGGCATGGCCGCGTTCGTCGATGCCGGCAACGCCTTCACCGGCACCGATTACAACCCGCGCATCGGCACGGGCCTCGGCGTGCGCTGGCTCTCCCCCGTCGGCATGATCCGCTTCGACGTGGCGGTACCGGTCCATGACAAGAACGAGCATGGCATCCATCTGCATGTCGTCATCGGGCCAGACCTGTGAGGAGCACGGGCATGAAATGGTTGATTCGCGCCGGCATCGCATTGGGCGTCCTTCTGGTCGTCGTGGCGATCGGCGTCTGGTGGCTCGTGGGTACGGCCAGCGGCCTGCGCTTCGCATTGGCCAAGGCCACCGACATCACGGATAACGCCCTCACGGTAAGCCAGGCCGAGGGCCGCCTCGCGGGCCCGCTGGATCTTACCGGCGTACGCTATAAGGACGGCAAGGGCCTGGATGTTCGCGTGGAAAAGGCTCACGTGGACTTCTCGTTTGGCGCGCTGCTTCGCAAGAAGGCCCACGTGTATACGCTTACCGTGGATGGCGTGGACGTGGCACTGCCGCCAAGCCAGCCCGACACGAACGAGCCGAGCGAACCGTTTTCGCTCAAACCACCGCTCGATATCGTCCTGGACGATGTGAGGGTCGGCCACGTCAAGGTCACGCAGGCCGGGCAGCCCGTCTTTGAATCGAACTCGCTCAACCTTGCCGCCTCATGGACCGGCAAGGGCATTGCTGTCAGCAAGCTTGCACTGCGCGCGCCCGATGGGCAGGCCGATCTCGCGGGCAATCTCGCGGTCGGCAAGGGCTATATGGGTGATGGCAAGGCCGCCTTCCAGTGGAAGGTGGGCGATGTCGACTACGCAGGCGATCTGGAAGCGCATAGCGACGGCGCGAAAGCCCACACGATCATCAAGCTTCGGCTGCCCTTTGTCGCCCAGGTCGACGCGAACCTCGTACAAAGCGGCGATTACGCCTGGACGGCTTCGATCGATGCCCCGCGCTTCAACCCGAAGCCGTTGCTCGGCGATAGCAGTCTCGAGGCCTTGAGCCTCGCCCTGCGTGGCTCGGGCGATCGTTACGGCGCAAAGCTCACGGGGGACGTGGGTCTGAACGACTACCAGGTTCGGCTCGCACCGATCGACGCGATGTTCGACCATGACTACAAGCGCCTGACGCTCAACGAACTCACCGTCGGTTCGCCACAGGTGAAGGGCTCGCTGACCGCAAAGGGCACGGTCGAGATCGCGGCCAACCCACTGACGGCGAACCTCGCCCTACAGTGGAAGGACGTGCTCATCCCCGAAAACGTGGCCGGCCAGGCGCTTGCGAGCGCGGGCAAGCTGACCTTCGAAGGTGGTGCGGAGAGCTATCATGCGTTGGGCGATGTCGATATCGGCCCGCCTGATCACATCGGCAAGTTCACACTCGATGTGAGCGGTAAGCCAGAAGCGATCGATATCCACACGCTTGAGCTCAAACAACCGAATGGCGACCTGGCAGCCAGCGGCAGCGTGACGTTGAAGCCAGGCATCGCCTGGAAGCTTGACGTCAAGGGCGACCGTTTCGATCCCGGCCAACTGCTGGCCGAGTGGGCTGGCGCGCTTAATCTTGATCTCTCCACCGAAGGCCATCTCGTCAACGACGAGCCGCTCGGTACGCTTGAGTTGCGCAAGCTCGACGGTACGCTGCGCCAGCGTCCGCTGCGTGGCAACGGCAAGCTCGAGCTGAAGCCGCACGAAGTGGTCAACGGCAAGCTCGACCTCGCTTCCGGTGGGAGCACCATCTCCCTCGATGCGAAGGGCGATACCGCCAACGATGCGCAGCTGAAGCTCGCCATCGCCTCGCTCGGCGATTGGCTTCCCGATGCCGGTGGCCGCATCCAGGGCACGGTCAACGCGAAGGGAAATGTGCCGAAGCTGGCGGTGAAGGCCGATATCCGCGGCAACGCCATCGTCTACGCGGGACAGAAGGTCGACGCACTTACCGTCAACGCGGATATCCCCGATATCAGCACGCCCGGCGGCAAGGCCGATATCGTGGCCACCGGCACGCACGCGGGTGGACTCGTGTTCGACCGCATCGCCATCAATGCCGATGGCAACCAGGACAAACACCAGCTATCGATCGATGCGCGCGGGCGTCCGCTGACGACCGACCTGAAGCTTTCGGGGTCTTACAAGGACAATGCCTGGAATGGGTCGTTGTCGGCGCTGAACATCACCTTCCAGGGCCTCCCGACCTTCCGCCTGCAGAACGCCAGCCAGCTGGCTTTCAAGGACGGCGCGATGAGCATGAGCGATCTCTGCCTCACGGCGGGTGATCCCCTACTCTGCGTGGCCGCTAAACAGGACAAGGCGGGCAACCTCGACGGCAACTACCGCCTGCGCCACGTACCGCTCGCCCTCATCATGACCGCGGCTGAAGCAGGCAGTACGCCGATCCGCGCGGATGGCATGCTCGAAGGCGATGGCAGCATCCGCCGCACTGCCGCCGGCGCCTTGTCCGGTCAGGCCAACATCACCTCCGCTCACGGCTCCATCGTGTACCCGGACCGCAGCGACCAGCCGCTGCTTGTCTACGACAACCTGGCGCTCAACGCGCAGCTCGCACCGGATAGCCAGCGAGCAACCCTCAATGCGACGTTCAACGACGGCGGCACGCTGGCGGGCAATGTCACGGTCAGCGGTGCCCAGCAGGCACTCGGCGGCAATGTCGCCCTTCACCTGAAGAATCTCTCGGTCATCGAACTCTTTACCACCGAACTGGATGCGGTGAAGGGTGGCCTCGATGCGAACTTCAACCTCGGTGGCACGGTGGCTGCGCCAGCCATCACCGGCCAGGCCCTGCTCGCCGGCTTTGCCACGGAAATCCCCAGCGCCGGCCTGAAGCTGCACGATGGCCGGATCAGTGTCAGCACGACCGATGCCGCCAACTACACCGTCGACGGCACGATCCGCTCGGGCGACGGCACGCTCGGTATCAAAGGCACGGCTGCGCTCGGTGCCGGCGCGCAGATGCGCCTGGGCATCGAAGGCTCGAAGTTCACCGCCGTCGATATTCCCGCCGCCAAGGCGGTTATCTCGCCGGACCTGACCATCGTGCAGGATGCCAAGGGCATGAATGTCACCGGCAAGGTCGGCGTCGACATGGCCGACGTGAACGTGGAGCGCCTGCCGGGCGCGGGTGCGACGAAGGCGTCATCGGATGTCGTCGTTGTTGACGACAAGGCGCAGGAGGCGGCGGCCGAAGCATCGCCGATCAGCGCCGACATCAGCGTCAATCTTGGCCAGAAGCTGCATCTCGTCGGGTTCGGCATCGATGGCCGTATTACCGGCGTGCTCGATGTGCGTGAGCGCCCGGGTCGCGCAACGACCGGCCAGGGACAGCTGACGGTCGATGGTACCTACAAGGCCTACGGCCAGGACCTGCGCATTGAATCCGGCCAACTGCTGTTTGCCAGCACGCCGATCGACAATCCGGGCCTGAACATCCGTGCCGCGCGTACCTTGAACCCCAACGCCACGATCGACGACGGCCAGAAGGTCGGCCTATATGTTTCGGGTACCGCACGCCGCCCCATCCTTACCGTGTTCTCGAACCCGGTCATGGAGCAGTCCGATGCCCTCTCCTATCTCGTCACCGGCAAGCCGCTGTCGCAGGTGAAGGGTGGCGAAGGCAACATGGTAGGTGCCGCCGCGCAAGCACTCGGTTCGGCAGCGGGTGACTTGCTCGCGAAGAGCGTGGGCTCACGCATCGGCGTCGACGATATCGGCGTCAGCAACAACGATGCCCTGGGCGGTACCTCGGCGTTCACCGTTGGCAAGTACCTCTCGCCGCGCCTTTACCTGAGCTACGGCGTCGGCCTGTTCGATCCGGGCCAGGTGATCACGCTGCGCTATCTCTTCAGCCACCGCTGGAACTTCGAAGCGCAGAACGCGACGGACTTCAGCCGGACGAGCCTCAACTACCGACTCGAACGATAGTAACGACCGGTGCGCGCCGGCTCGTCGCGCCCCGTGAGGACGACACGACTATCGTTCGGGGACTACAGACCGCCCCAGCCCCCCTGAGCCAAGCTATCCGCTCATTCACTGCGGAGGGCCGCCATGCTGGAAGTCGCGATCGTAGAAATCGAACAGGCACACCGGAAGGTAAGTGGTGTACCGGCTAGTTGCCATGCGAAGCGTATTGTCGCGGCCGCTGGCGGCGGCGCCCTGCTAGGCGCGGGCGGCCTGGCGGGTGGCCCGGTCATCGGTGTTCCCACCATGGCGCTTGGCGCGACAGCTGGCGCCGTACTCACCCTTCTGAACTGCGCTTACGACCTGAAGGAAGCACACCGATGATCCATGCGCTGAAGAACGTGCTGACTGCCGCCTGGCACAGCTACACGCGTCTGTTCGTTCCCATGTCAGCGGAGTACCGCTACTGGTTCAGGCTTACGATGTGCTGGTTCACTCCGCTGCTGATCGCGCACCAACTGATGATGTCTGCGTGGCTCGATCCGGAGGGTATAACCCAACGCATCCTCATCAGCCGCATCGTGATCGGTATCGCCGTAGGCATCGCGTCCAGCATCGTCGGCTGGCTCGCCTGCCGCGCTGCGTGGGTCCTGCGGTCGCAGCGCTAACTGCGGCGCCGGCTTATCGCGCGGCGTGCAGACGATGAAGCAGTTCGGCTTCGGTCAGGGAGATACCGCAGGTATCGGCGATATCCTGCGGCGTTGCCCCCTGTCGCGCGAGGCGCTGCGCGAGGGCCAGGGCGCGGTCACTCGCCGCCCCGGGCTCTGACGCGGCCGACGCGACAGGTGCGCGGCGGACCTGGTCTTCAATATCCCCGAGGCGATTTTCCAGCCGGCGCAACATGCTGGCCAGCTGGTCTGGCTGGATGCCTGGGCTAAGGGCCGCGGGCGCCGGGTCAGCCTCGACATCGACGGCCACCGGCGACGCTTCGACCGCCGGCTTCACTACCGGTGCGGGCAGGCGCCCCACGCGGCGGAACAACAGCAGAAGGCCGATGAGGTTTAGGACGGCGAGTGCGATCAGCACGTAACCAAGGATGGCGGCGTTCATGCGGGTGTGGGCTCCGGGGTTGCGCGGACACGGTAGCGCATTGGGGGCAGCCCCACTAGGCCATTGCCTTTATGCCCGGCAGAGGCGAGGAACGTCGACCAGGGCGATGAAGCCGTCGTCGCGGGTGATCACGCCGCTGACGGGATCGTCGCGGCGCGTGGCGCGGCCCGGCGGGGGCGGTGCCACTTCCGCGGGGTCGAACTGGAGCATTTCGCCAATGGTGTCGATGCGCAGCCCCACCGTCGTGCCTTCGGCATCGAACACGATGACGCGCTGGGCATCCTGCTCATCCGCTTCAACCACGCCATCGAGGCCAAAGCGGCGGCGGCCATCGAGCACCGGCACGATCTGGCCGCGCAGGTTCACGATACCCAGCACGTCGGAGGGCGAACCCGGGACCGGTGTGATATCGCCCGGCCGGATCACTTCGCGCACCGTACCCAATGACACGGCGTAACGCTGGCCCTTAAGGCCGAATTCGAGCCAGAGGTCCCGGCCTTCGTGTTTCACATCACTCACGGGCCAAGCTCCTGTTCCAGCCATGCAATGAGGGCGGCGGTGCCGATGACACCACAGCGCGGTTCTTTGGACATGCCCGCGAGCCAGGGGCGCGTAGCCGCACCGTCCCGCCAAAGCACGCTTTCTGGATCGATCTCCACCGGTTCGTCGGTGACCTCGCAGGCCAGCGCCCAGCGACGATCGCCCAGCAAGACCAGGGTCGGGGCGTGCGCGCCAGCCATTTCGGGTGAAAGGATGGCCGCGAGATCGGCCACCCGCGCTTCACCACTCGGATGGCGCCAGCGGCCCAGGCAAATCGGGTTTGATGAATTCGGTGCACTCAGCGGCGGCATCGGCAGCATGTGCGTGATATCCGCCATGGAAACGGCGACCTTGACCCCTGCAGCCACGCACAGGAGATAGCGCGAAGGCGATGGCGCCACTTCTGGCAGCACCGCGGGAGGAGGCGAGCTCCACGTCTCGATCGCGACGACCTTCACCTGTGCGGGCGCGGCTACCGCGATCACGGGCGCCGGGGTCAGCAGCTCAGCGAGGTAGTCGGCGACGATTTGCTCGGCGTCGTTCATGTTGCCGATCACGCCGCAGCGTCCGTAACAGACGTGGACGACTTCGCGAGTAGTTCCGCGAGAAGCTGGCGGTAGGCCGCCCCGCCACGGCGAGACGCGGGCCATGACGCGAGTGGCACACCCGCAGCACTTGCTTCGCGAATCTGCGTGTCGGTGGGAATCACCGCCTCGCTGACGATATCGCCGTACTGTTCACGCAGCTGCGCCAGGCAGGCGCGCGATGCGTGGGTACGGGCATCGAACAACGTGGGCACGATCGTGCGCGGCATGGGCTTGCCACGCGAACGCTCGATCATGGAAAGGCTGCGCAACATGCGCTCCAACCCAGCCAGGGCGAGCGCCTCGGTCTGCGTGGGGACGAGCAGGCGATCGCTCGCCGCCAGCGCGTTCACCATCAACACGCCGAGTGTCGGCGGGCAATCGAGCAATACGTGGTCGAAATCAGAGGCTAGCTCAGCCAGGGCCGAGCTCAGCACGAGCCCCATGCCGGGCTTGGTTCCGAGGTGGCGATCGAGCGTGATCATGGCGGCGGATGCCGGTAGCACGCTCAGGCGATCCCACTTCGTGGCATGGACCAACGTACCTACGGGTAGCGGGTTGCCGCTCACGCCAAACAGATCGTAGACGCTGCCGTGGGCCCCACCTTCGACGCCGATATAACCCGAAAGCGATGCATGCGGGTCCACGTCGACCAGCAGCGTGCGCTTGCCGTCGGCCGCAAGCATGCTGCCCAGCGACATGGCCGTCGTCGTCTTGCCAACGCCGCCCTTCTGGTTGGAGATAGCCCACACGTGCATCAGGGAGCCGCCCCCTGCGGTGCCAGCGGCGAGGGCGAATCCTTGTCACTCATCACCACGATCACGACACGGCGATTGCGGTTACGGCCATCGTCCGTCGCGTTCGACACGGACGGGCGGAACTCGCCCCAACCCATGATGCCGACGCGATGCGGATCGACGCCCTGCTCCGTAAGCAGGCGCGCGACCGTGGCGGCGCGCGCGGCGGATAGCTCCCAGTTGGAAGGGAACGTGGACGTCGCAATCGGTGTGTTGTCGGTATACCCCTCGACGCGCATGCCATTCGGGAACGGCGCGAGGATACCCGCGAGCTTGCGGATCACATCTACCGCCGCCGGCTGCAGCTTCGCCACGCCAACGGGGAACAGGATATCGGTACGCACTTCGATTTCGAGCCAGTCGGGCGTCTGACGCACGCTCACCAGGCTCTTGTCGATCAGCGGCTTCATCGCGCGCTTCACTTCATCGGAGATCTGGGTGAGGCTGGCTTGTTCCACCTTGCCAACCGTGGCGTTATCCGCGGGCGCGGTCTGCTTCATGTCACCAGGCTGCCGCTCGGCAGCCGCGCCTTCGTGGCCCGGCAACGGCAGGTTGCGCGGCGGCAACGGCACATCGATCTTGGCGATCGGGCTGGCCGTGGGCGAGCGCTTATCGTTAGGCAATGGCACCTGGGTGGCGGGCGCATTGTCGCGAATGGGTTCGATCACCTTGCCGGTGCCGTTGAACGCCTCGTTGATCGAAGCCGCCATCACACGGAACTTGGTCTCGTTCACAGCCGACACCGCGTACATCACGACGAAAAGCGCCAGCAACAACGTGATCAGGTCACCATAGGGGATGGCCCAACGCTCGTGGTTGATGTGCTCTTCGTGGTGGCGGCGCTTCACTGCAGGAACCCTTGCAGCTTGCTCTCAATGTGGCGCGGGTTATCGCCCTGCGCGATCGAGACGAGGCCTTCGACGAGGATCTCGCGCATCTGCGAGCGCTGGCGGGCCAGGCCTTTCAGGCGCGCAGCCATCGGCAATGCCAGCAGGTTGGCGAGGCCAATGCCGTAGATCGTGGCAACGAAGGCCGCAGCGATGCCGTGGCCCAGCTTGCTCGGATCGGCGAGGTTCTGCATGACGGCCATGAGGCCCATCACAGCACCGATGATGCCCATGGTGGGTGAATACGCGCCCGCGTTCTCGAAGACTTTGGCAGCCTCGATATCGATGTGCTCGCGGGTGAAAACTTCCACTTCGAGCACGGAGCGCATCGCATCCGGCTCGGTGCCGTCCACCAAAAGCTGAAGCCCCTTCTTGATGAAGGGGTCTTGTTCGCGTTCGATCGCGGGCTCCAGGCCAAGCAGGCCCGTGCGTCGGGAAATCTCGCTCCAGCCGACGATGCGGCTGACGAGATTCTCCGATTCGATATCCGGTGGCCGGTAGACCCAGGGCAGCATGGCCCACGCACGCTTGAGCACCGGGCCGGGCGTTTGCACGAGCAAGGCGGCAAACGTGCCGAGGAAAACGATGACGAAGGCCGCCGGGTTCCACAGGGCGTCGAGGCTCGAGCCCTTGAGGATGGTTCCCACGATGATGACCACGAAGGCCAGGATCGTGCCGACGACACTCACGATATCCATATCAGACAGCCATCCTCAGGCTGGGCAGCACCTGGCCGCTGTCATCGGCCAGGCCCGCAAGATCGAGGACGAGCGAAATACGGCCGTCGCCAGTAATCGTGGCACCGGCCACGCCGGGCACGTGCTTGAGGAACGGGCCGAGCGGCTTGGCCATGACATCTTCGCGGCCGAGCACTTCATCGACCAGGCAGCCGAGCGTCTGGTGGCCGATCTGTACGACGACCACGTGCCCGCCCCTACCCTTCGCGCCAGCCCAGTTGCCCAGATCGGCGAGCGGCAGCGCGCGCTGGCGGTGGGCGGCCACGACGCGGCCATCCAGCTCCTGCACCTGGCCTTCGGCCAGTTCAAAGACTTCGGCGACGTTCGACATCGGCAGGCTCAGCAAGCGGTTGCCCACGCGCACCATGAGCACGCGCAGGATCGCGAGCGTCAACGGCACCGAGAGGCGCACCGTACTGCCGTGACCGACCCGCGAATCGATCGACAGAGTACCGCCAAGTTCGACGATCTTGGTCTTGACCACGTCCATGCCGACGCCGCGGCCGGAAATATCCGAGACCTGGCTGGCGGTGGAGAAGCCCGGACGGAACACGATCTCGTAACACTCACGCTCGTCGAGACGGGCGGCCTGCTCTTCATCCATCAGGCCCTTTTCCACCGCCTTGCGGCGCAGGACCTCGGGATCCATGCCCTTGCCGTCGTCGGTGACGGTAATGACGATGCGATCGCCGTACTGGCCTGCGGCGAGGCGCACCGTGCCCAGGCGTGCCTTGCCCGCGGCCTGGCGCACTTCAGGCATTTCGATGCCGTGGTCGACCGAATTGCGCAGCAGGTGCACCAGCGGATCGGCCAGGGCCTCCACGACGGTGCGGTCGATATCGGTTTCCTCGCCCTCGGTAACCAGTTCGATCTCCTTGCCCAGCTGGCGGGCGAGATCGCGGACGATGCGGGGGAAACGGGAGAAGAGCTTGCCGACCGGCTGCATGCGCATGCGCAGGACGGCGTTCTGCAGGTCTTCGGCGACGCGCTCGAGTTCACCGATGGCGCGTTCCATCGGGTCGTTCGTGCCGCGCGGAGCCAGGTTGGTCAGACGGTTGCGGACGAGCACCAGCTCACCGGCGGCATCGACCAGACTATCGAGGCGGTGGGTGTCGACGCGGACCGTGGTTTCAGCAGCTGCGGCGGGCTGGCGCTTTTCTGCGGAGGCCGGGGCCGGTTTGGCCTTGGTTGCGGCGGGTGTTGGGGCGGCAGCGGCGATCTGCGGGGCGGCCGGTGCCGTGGGGGCTTCGGCTTCGGGGGTCGCGAGCGAGCTCGCTCCTACAACAGCGGGGGCCGGTGCGGGGGCGGAGGGCTCGGTTGTCGTTCCGCCGCTGGGGGCGCCGGTGCCGTAGAGCTGGTCGAGCAGCGCTTCGAATTCGTCGTCGCTGATGGTGTTGCTTTCGGGCGCGGCGGCGACGGGCTCCGGCGCGGCTTCGACCATCGGTGCGACGGGAGCGTCGCCAGCGCCCGGCGCACCCGTGCCGTAGAGCGAATCGAGCAGCGACTCGAACTCGTCATCGGAAATGGTGCCCGTGGTGGCGGGTGCCGGTGCGCGCTCGGTACGCGCGGCGTCCAGCATCGCCTCGAATTCGTCTTCGATGGGATCGTAGGGCTTGCTGACGGCCGGTGCTGGCGCGGCGGCTTTGGGCGCACTGACCGGCACGGCGAGTGCCACCGGTGCCGCCGATGCGGCCCGGCCGGGCACGACGAGGCGATCGAGCAACGAACGCGGTGCGGGCTCAGCCTGCACTCCTGCATCCGCGGCACGCATCATGTCGTTCAGCAGGTCGAGCGACTCCAGCAACGCGTCCATCAGGGCCGCATTGAGCACGATGGCGCCATTACGCGCCTCGTTCAGGAGATCTTCCGCGCGGTGGCACAGTTCCACCATGGCGTTCAGGCCAAGGAAGCCCGCACCGCCCTTTACGGTATGGAACGCACGGAACACCGCGTTCAGGAGCTCGCTATCTTCCGGCGAGGCCTCGAGATCCACGAGCTGTTCGCCCAGGGTCTCGAGCAGTTCGCGGGCCTCGATCAGGAAGACGTTGAGCAGCTCGTTGTCCAGCTCCACGCTCATGGCGGGCTCAGAAACCGAATTCGCTGAGGAGGCGATCCACTTCGTCCTGGCTGACCTTGTCGGCGGCCGGTGCGTTCGCACCTGCCAGGGAACCGGTCAGGCGCACCAGCTCCACGAGCGACGATTCCACCTTGGCCATGAAGGATTCGACCTGGGCGACGCGCTGGCCGGAGAGATCCTGCCAGGACTGTGCCTCAACCATTTCGCCGAAGCCGATATCGCAGTTCTGCGCGAAATCGCCGACGCGTACCGCGAGCGACGTGGCGTTGGCGGCAAAGGCCGGATCGGCATGGTCGAGTACAAGCAGCTCATCGGCCTGCTTCGCCAGCGACTGAGCCTGCGGGCGCAGCTTCTCGCTGAAATCGAGCGTGCGGTGCGCGGCGGTGGCGCTCATCTCGAGCACATCGCGCAGGTGCTTGCGCGCGTCGCTCATGGTGCCCGGCACGCCATCGCTGGAAATATCCGACGCCAGGCGGCGGGCGGATTCATGCAGGTCGCGGGCCAGATGGCCCAGCGCGAGGAACAGGTGCTGTTCGCGGCTGCGCAGGAGCTTGTCGAGCGCCTGTTCGAAGGCGGCGCTGTCGTCGGCGTCGAGAAGCTCGCGCAGCTCGGGAGCCACGTCCTGGCTAGCGGTAATCGTCGTATTCATGTCAGTCCCTTAGCCCGCTGCCGCGGCGAGTCGTTCGAAGATCTTGTCGAGCTTTTCCTTCAGCGTCACGGCCGTGAACGGCTTCACGACGTAACCATTCACGCCGCTCTGCGCGGCCGCGATGATCTGGTCGCGATTGTTCTCGGCGGTGACCATAAGCACCGGCAGGGATTTGAGGCTGGCATCCGCACGGATGGCACGCAGCAGGTCGATGCCGGTCATGTTCGGCATGTTCCAGTCGGTGACCACCAGGTCGATGGGCTGCGAGCGCAGGAGCGCCAGCGCCGCATTGCCATCTTCCGCTTCCTGGATGAGCGTGTTGGTAAAACCAAGCTCCACCAGGAGGTTGCGGACGATACGCCGCATGGTGGAGAAATCGTCCACCACGAGGATTTTCATGTTCTTGTCCAAAGCGTTCTCCGCCTTACAGCCGCGTCGTTCTTAGTGTTTGTCTTTCCAACCCGACATGCGTGCCCGGAGACGGATCAAGGCCTGGCCATGGATCTGGCACACCCGCGATTCGCTTACTCCCAACACCGCACCGATTTCCTTCAGGTTGAGTTCTTCATCGTAGTACAGCGACATCACCAGCTTTTCGCGCTCGGGTAGCCCCTCGATCGAATCGGCCAGCGCATGGCGCAAACCGTCCTGTTCGAACAGACCATCCGGGCCCGCGGCGTTCGGGTCGGCCACATCGATCGCGGAACCTTCGTCGCCTTCCGGCGCCGTCAGGCTCAACAACCGCGCACTCGCCGCGTCCGCCAGGATCTGGTTGTATTCCATGGCATCGATGCCCAGACGCTTCATCACTTCCACGTCGTCGGCGTCGCCGCCTGTCTCATTTTCGATCTGCCTCGTTACCTCAGCCACCTCGCGCAATTTCCTGTGGACGCTGCGCGGGGTCCAATCCGTCTTGCGCAGTTCATCCAGCATGGCGCCACGTATGCGGATACCCGCATAGGTTTCGAAGCTGGCCGCGCGAGTCGGCGAATAATTCCTTGCCGCCTCAAGCAAACCGATCATCCCGGCCTGCATAAGGTCGTTCGCATCGACGCTGGGCGGCAGGCGGCCCATCAGGTGATAGGCGATCCGGCGCACCAGCGGCGCGTGCGTTTTCACCAGTTGATCGGCCGGAACCTTAGTAATTTCAAGGTATTCGCTCGCGACACTCACAACGGCAGCCCTCCCCCCACGTGCTCACGCCCGGCAAAAAAGCCGATGCGACCCTGTCCACGGGGTTCGGGTTCACCCCATGTATCGACCGACCTGGCCAAATTCTTGAATCCGACTGCCGAACGGCTGCTGGGCCATGCATCGACCACCGCCGACTGGCGGCGGATCGCCTGGCGCAGGTACTCGTCGTGCGGCACCATGCCCATGAAATCGAGGGAGACATCGAGGAAACGGTTGGTCACCCGCGAAAGCTTCTCGAACAGCTGGCGGCCTTCCTGCGCGTGGCGGACCATGTTGGCCACGATACGGAAACGGTTCACCGCGAACTCTCGCGACAGAACCTTGATGAGTGCGTAGGCATCGGTGAGCGAGGCCGGCTCGTCGCAGACCACGACCACCACCTCGTCCGACGCGGCGGCAAACATCGACACGCTGTCGGAGATGCCGGCGGCGGTATCGACGATGAGGTACTCGGGAGCCAGCGGGTAGTCGTCAAACGCGCGGATGACGGCAGCATGCTCAATGTTGGGCAGCTGGGCCATGCGGCGTGTGCCGGACGTGGCCGGGATGACCTTCAGGCCGTGGGCCGCCTGGAGGATCAGGTCCTCGATGCCGCAGGCGCCTTCCAGCATGTGGCCCAGATGGCGCGTCGGCTGAAGGCCGAGCAGCACATCGATGTTGGCCATGCCCAGATCGGCATCGAGCAGCAGGACATCACGGCCACCCATGGCCAGGGCCATGCCGAGGTTCACGGCCACCGTGGTCTTGCCGACGCCGCCCTTGCCACCCGCGATCGCGATGCTGCGCGTGGGCCTGCGGTCGGCGAGCCAGTTAAGACTGGCGGCCTGGGAGTTGTCGACGGGTGTGGTCATGAAGGAATTCACTGCCGAATAAGAGGTTGCGGTTGCGGTTGCGGTTGCGGTTGCCTGGGTCACGTTCGTCGGATCCTGCGATTACGCCATGGCCGTGGTGGATGGCGCAAAGCCGAAACGATCGGCAAGTATGGCGTCATCGGGCTCGTCGTTGCGCTGCTTGAGCATCTGGGCTGCCAGGCAGACCAGTTTGCGCGCGTCGGCGGAGGCGATGTCCTCAGGCACGCGCTGGCCATCCGTGGTGTAGTCGAGCGGCATTCCGTGCCGGATAAGGGCCGAGAGCGCGCCGCCCAGGAGCGGCGTCTCGTCGAGTTTGGTCAGGATGGCGCTCTGCGGCTTCAGCGGCGCGTAGGCGCGCATGGCGCTATCGATGGCCTGGGCCTGCGCGTTGGCCGCGACGACCAGGCACACGCGCACATCGGCCATGGCACGCAGCGTCTCGAACTGCTGCTGTAGCTTCGGATCGTTGCCAGCGAGGCCGGCCGTATCGATCAGTACCGTGTGCTTACCGCGCAGCTGCAGCAGGACGTTGCGCAGGCTCTGCGCATCGTGTGCGTTGTACACGCGCACGCCGAGCAGGCGGCCGTAGTGTTCGAGCTGGGCGCCGGCACCGATGCGGTACTGGTCGGCGCTGATCAGCGCGACGTTCGAAGCACCGTGGCGCAGCACCGCACGGGCGGCGAGCTTGGCGATGCTGGTGGTCTTGCCGACGCCGGTAGTACCCACGAAGGCGGTGATGCCGCCGCCGACGGTGTCGAAGTTGCGGCCACTCGTACGGATGTTGCGCGAGAGGATGCCCAGCGGCAGGTAACGCGCCTGCTCGGCCGTCATGTTGTCGGGCAGCTCGGCGCACAGGGCACGCGCCACGTCGCCATCGATACCCAGGCGGGTCATCTCGCGCAGCACGCGCGCCTGCAGCGGCTGCTGGCGGTCCTTCTGGTTCCAGGCCAGCGCCGAGAGCTGCACTTCCAGCATCTCGCGCAGGTTGTTGATCTCGGCACGCATGCCGTTCACGGCGGCGTCGTTCTGCGGCGCGGAGACCGTGGCGGCACGCACCACGTCGGCAACGCTCGCAGCGAGTGCGGCGGACGACTGGCGTTGCGGCGCGTTCGGGCTGGCCGGCGCGGCCTTCGTGGCACGCTCGACAGCGGCGGCGGTCGCGGCACGGGCCTGGTCGACCCGCGCGACACGCTCGGCTTCGCGGAGATCACGCTGGTCACGCGTAGCACGGATGGATTCGAGCTTCTCTTCAGCGGTGGGCGGCTCGTAAGCGAAGCCGGCCTCGCGCACCAGCGCCTCGTCGTAATCGAGCGCGGCGATGATTTCGATACCGTCGTCCATCCGGCGCGTGGACAGGATCACCGCGTCGGGGCCCTGCTCATCACGCACCTGGCGCATCGCCTGGCGCATGTCGGGGGCAACGAATCGTTTGATTTTCATGCGTTCGATCCTGTCTTCGTCGATCGGCGCCCCGCTTGCCCGGGCCGCCACCTTGTTCTGTCACGTCCGCCGGAGCAAATCCCCGAGCGGTGTCTCATTCCTATCGTCCCAGGGCCGTCACCAGCTTGACGCGGCGATTGTCCGGAACCTCGTTGTACGCAAGTACATGCAGGTTTTGGGCCACATGACGTGTAAAGCGTGAAAGCCACGGACGAAGTGCGGGGGAGACCAGCAAAACGGCCGGTTCGCCTGCCGCTTCCTGGCGGCGGGCGGCATCGGCGACATTCTTCTGCAGGCGATCAGCCAGGCCCGGCTCGACCGCCGCGCCAGCGGGACCACCACCCTGCAGGGACTGGAGCAGGATCTGCTCCAGTTCCGGTGCCAAAGTAATGACGGGCACTTCGGTACCGAGGCCGGCGATTTCCTGGACGATCTGGCGACCGAGGCCGACGCGCACGGCGGCAGCGAGTACACCCGGGTCTTGGCTCTGCCCCGCGTTCTCCGCCAGCGATTCGACGATGCCGCGGAAGTTGCGGATGGGCACGCGCTCGGCGAGCAGGTTCTGCAGCACCTTGACCACGGCGCCCAGCGACAGGCGCTTCGGCACCAGGTCTTCCACCAGCTTGGGCGTCTGCTGGGCCAGGCGGTCGAGCAGCTGCTGCACATCCTGATGGCCGATGAGCTCGTGGGCGTGGTTCTGCAGGATGTGCGAAAGATGGGTCGCGATCACGGTGGCCGGATCGACCACGG
Organism: Luteibacter aegosomaticola; assembly: GCF_023078475.1. Lineage (NCBI taxonomy): Bacteria > Pseudomonadati > Pseudomonadota > Gammaproteobacteria > Lysobacterales > Rhodanobacteraceae > Luteibacter > Luteibacter aegosomaticola. The sequence continues at coordinate 3,729,537 of NZ_CP095741.1, forward strand.
TGTAGCCCAGGGTCTGGGCGTGTTCGCGCAGGCCCGGCTCGATCCACACGGCGTCGAGGCCGAAAGCGGGGTCACGCGTGGCAATACCGTTGATGGTGCCGTGCACGCGGCCCGGATCGATCGCGAGCATGCGCTCGGTATGGATCTCGGCCTCGCCCATGGGCACGCCCATCAGCGAGATGCGGTAGCCGTGCGGGGCAAGGTCGAGGTTGTCACGGATGTGCACCGACGGCACCAGGAAACCCAGCTCCTGCGAGAGCTTGCGGCGCACCGATTTGATACGGGCCATGAGCTCGCCGCCCTGCGCCTTGTCGACCAGCGGAATGAGGCGGTAGCCCACTTCCAGGCCCACCGTATCCACCTGCGCCACGTCTTCCCACGAGAGTTCAAGACGCTCGGCCGGCGGCGCGCTTTCCAGCGCGGCCAGTTCCGTACCCGGCGCGCCCGGCGTGCCAGCGGCGGCACCGGCCGGCATCAGCTTGCGCTGGTGCAGCTTCCACGCGCCGAAGCCAGCGATACCGGCGAGCAGCAGGAACGGGATGTTCGGCATGCCCGGGATGAGGCCCATCGTGCCGAGCACCGCGGCGGCCACGGCCAGCGCCTTGGGCTGGCCGAACAGCTGGCCGAACACCTGCTTGCCCATCTCCTGCGACTTGGACACGCGGGTAACGATGACCGCGGTGGCGATCGAGAGCATCAGGCCCGGCACCTGGGCGACCAGGCCGTCACCGATGGTCAGCAGCGTGTACGTGCGCGCCGCTTCGCCGGCCGAGAGGCCGTGCTGGAACATGCCGATGAAGAAGCCACCGAGCATGTTGATGACGAGGATGAGGATACCGGCGGTGGCGTCGCCGCGGACGAACTTGGAGGCACCGTCCATCGAACCGTAGAAGTCGGCTTCTTCGCGGACTTCCTGGCGGCGCTCACGCGCCTGTTCCTGGGTGAGCAAGCCGGCGTTGAGGTCGGCGTCGATCGCCATCTGCTTGCCGGGCATGGCATCGAGGGTGAAGCGGGCGGTGACTTCGGACACGCGGGTCGCACCCTTGGTCACCACCACGAAGTTGATGATGGTGAGGATGGCGAACACCACGAAACCGACGGCGAAGTTGCCGCCGATCACGAATTCGGCGAACGCCTCGATCACCTTGCCGGCCGCGCCCGGGCCGTTGTGGCCGTGCAGCAGCACCACGCGGGTAGAAGCGATGTTCAGCGCCAGGCGGAGCAAGGTGGCAAACAGCACCACGGTGGGGAACGAGGCCAGCTCCAGCGGGCGCATCACGTACATCGTGGCCAGCAGGATCACCAGCGACAGCGCGATGTTGAACGTGAACAGCAGGTCCAGCATGAACGGCGGCAGCGGCAGCATCATCATGCCGAGCATGATCAGCATGGCGATCGGCGCGGCCACGCCGCGGCGGCCGATCTGCCGGAAGGTGCCCATCAGGTTCTGGGAGGCTGCCATCTGTCTCACTTATCCATGCGGTAAGGGCCCATCAGCTCCGGATCGATATCCTGCTGGGGCATTTCGGGCGGGAGATCGCCCATGGCGATCGCCTGCTTCAAACGGAACACGTAGGCCAGGATCTGGGCCACGGCCACATACAGGGCCGAGGGGATTTCGCGTCCGATTTCCGTCGTGTGATACAAGGCTCGTGCCAACGGGGCCGCTTCGACCACCGGCACCTTCGAATCCGTACCCAGTTGCCGGATCTGCAGGGCGATGACATCCATGCCCTTGGCCACCACGCGCGGCGCTCCCATGCGGTTTTCGTCGTATTTGAGGGCGACCGAGAAGTGCGTCGGGTTGGCGATGATGACGTCGGCCGTAGGCACGTCTTCCATCATGCGGCGGCGGGCCATCTGGTGCTGCATCTGGCGGATTTTTGACTTCAGCTCCGGCGAGCCTTCGTTCTCCTTGTGCTCGTCCTTCACTTCCTGCTTGGTCATCTTCATCTTCGACATGAAGCTGTACTTCTGCCACGGCGCATCGACCAGGCCGATGGCGCCCATGGCTACCGCGAAGATGAGCGAGGCGCTGCCGAACAGGCCGAAAGCGTGGCCGATGCCCTCGGTGACCGAGCCCGAGCCCACGGCATACATCTCGGCCGTGCTCTTGCGCAGGTACCAGGCCAGCGCGCCGCCGATGAACAGGAGTTTCAGGACCGACTTGCCCAGCTCCACCAGGCCGTTCTTCGAGACCAGGCGGGAGAAGCCCTGGATCGGGTTCAGCCGGTCGAACTTGGGCGCCAGCGCCTGGAACGAGAAATTGAGCCCGCCCATCAGGGCCGGCGCGGCGATCGCGGCGGCCATGGTCACGGCAAACAGCGGGCCGAGCATGCGCAGGGCTTCCAGCAGGGCGGTCATGAGCGCGCGCTGCAGGCCATTGGCGGCGAACAGGTCTTCGCGGCCGTAGTTCAGGCCCACGTGCATGATGTTGGCCGCGTGCACGGCCATCTGCTCGCGCGAGGCGATGAGCATGGCCACGCCGGCGAACACCACGATGGCCGTGGAAAGCTCGCGCGAGCGCGGTAGTTCGCCCTTTTCACGGGATTCACGAAGCCGTTTGTCACTTGGGGCTTCGGTCTTGTCTTCCTTATCCGCACCCTCGCTCACGGCCTACCTCCCGATGAGCTGGCGCATGGCTTCCCATGCATCCGTGGTGAGCGAATCCCAGGCACTGGGCAGGCCGCGCAGGGCCAGCCACACGGCGATCATGCCGAGGCAGATGGTGATTGGGAAACCGACCGCAAACAGGTTCATGGAGGGCGCCGAACGGCTGATGGCGCCGAAACCAAGGTTGACCACCAGCAACGCGGTGAGCGCAGGCAAGGCCACGCGGACAGCGCCACTGAACAAATGGGTGGTGAAGGTCAGCACCCCCCACAAGCCATTCGTGCCGATGCCGTCCTGCCCAACCGGCAGGCTGCGGAAGCTCTCGGCGAGCAGGTCGATCAGCTGCAGGTGGCCGTTCATCACCAGGAACAGCAAGGTGACCATCATCATGTAGAACTGGCTGAGCACCGGGGTGGTACCGCCCGCGCCGGGATTAACGACCTCGGCGAAGCCCAGGCTCATCGCCTGGGACACGTACTGGCCGGCATACGACACGGCCTCGAAGATGAGCTTGAGCATGAAGCCCAGCGCACCGCCGATCAGGATCTGCTGGGCGAGCGTAGCCACGCCGGCGGCCGAGAGCGGCCGGATATCCAGCGGCGCCAGCGGCGCCAGCACGACGGTGAGCAGCACAGTGATACCCAGGCGGATACGCACCGGGACGGTCGTGGCGCTGAAAATCGGCGCCACGAGCATCAGGCCGGAAATGCGCGCCATCGCCCAGCACGCGCTGCCCACCCACCCTTCGAGCTGGCCGAGGTCCAGCGGCATCAACGCACCGCCTGGGGCAGGCTTTCGATGAGGGTGCGGGTGAAGTCGACCATGGTGCGCAGCATCCACGGGCCGGTGATGATGCCGACCAGCGCCATGCAGATCAGCTTCGGGATGAAGCTGAGGGTCTGCTCGTTGATCTGCGTGGCGGCCTGGATCATGCCCACCAGGAGGCCCACCGCCAGCGCGGTGAGCAGCAACGGCGCGCCCACCAGCATGGCGATGTGCAGGGCCTGCTGGCCGAAGTTGATAACGGATTCCGGCGTCACTGGTAGAAGCTCCCCGCCAGGGTGCCAAGCAGCAAGGTCCAGCCGTCGACCAGCACGAACAGCATGATCTTGAACGGCAGCGAGATGATGATCGGCGAGACCATCATCATGCCCATCGACATGAGGACGGAGGCGACGACGAGGTCGATGATCAGGAACGGGATGAACAGCAGGAAGCCCATCTGGAACGCGGTCTTCAGCTCGCTGGTGACGAACGCGGGCAGTGCCACGCGGTAGGGCACGGCTTCCTTGTCGGCATACGGCAGCTCACCGGCCAGCTTGGTGAACAGCTGGAGATCTGGCTCGCGGGTCTGCTCGAGCATGAAGTGCTTGAACGGCGCCGCGGCGGCCGGCAGCGCATCCTGCACGCTCATCTGGCCGTCCATGTAGGGCTTCAGGCCGGCGTCGTAGGCCTTGTTCAGCACCGGGCTCATCACGAACAGGGTGAGGAACAGCGACAGGCCCAGGATCACCTGGTTCGGCGGCGTGCTGTTGGTGCCCAACGCCTGGCGCAGGAAACCCAGCACGATGATGATGCGGGTGAACGAGGTCATCATCAGCAGGATCGCCGGGAGGACCGTCAGCGCCGTCATCAGCGCCAGCATCTGGATCGACAACGACCACTGCTGGCCACCGTTGGCGCCCGGCTGGACGTTCACCAGCGGGATGCCCGGCGGTTCGGCCGCGAACGCGGCGAACGGCGAGAGGAGGAGGAGCAGGAACAGCCCCCACTTCAGGTACTTCATGGACGCTTCCACTGGGAGAGGATGTCGCGGAAACCGCGGATCGCCGGGGTATCCGACGGCGTGGCGTCGTCCTGGACAGGGGTCTCCAGAACATGCAGGGTGCGCAGGCCGCCCGTGGGCGAGGCGCCGACCAGCAACTGGGTGCCGCCGACTTCCAGCAGCATGACCTTTTCCTTGATGCCCACCGGCATGGTTTCGATGACGCGGATCTTCCGGCCGCCCGGACGTACGCGGGACTGTGCGCGCCGGCCGAGCCAGCCGACGAAGAAGATGAGCGCCACGACACCTAGCAGGCTGACGAGGACACGAACCATCTCCGCGCCTGAATCAACGGCCGGAGCGGTGGCCACGGGGGCCGCCATCAGGGCGCAGGGAAGGACACCACCCGCCAGGGCAGCAAGGATGCGGCGCATGGGGAAGGCCCTCAGCGGAGCTTGCGGACGCGTTCGGCCGGGCTGATCACGTCAGTCAGGCGGATACCGAACTTCTCGTTGATCACCACGACTTCGCCATGGGCGACGAGCGTGCCGTTCACGAACACATCGAGCGGCTCACCGGCGGCGCGGTCGAGTTCGACGACCGAACCCTGGTTGAGCTGCAGGAGGTTGCGGATGCTGATCTTGGTGCGGCCGACTTCCATGGCCATGGTGACCGGGACATCGAGGATGACATCGAGGTTGACGTCGCTGCCCAGACCGAGGTTCTTGGTGAGATCGGCGGCGCCGTCGACGGGTTCGAGGATGGTGGGATCGTTCATGGCCGGGTATCCGTTGCGTTACAAGATGACCTAACCAAGAAAGCAAACGGCGTGCCATGCTTTTGGCGCGCGGCGGACGAGCGTTTTCCGTCGTAATTTCAGGCGATTAGCCAGGCACCACCCTACCCTGCGCAGCCCCTCCCCCACCCTCTCGCCGGAAACCTGACGCTCGACGGCAGTTAGTCACCATGACGGTCATTTGACGTCACGGAAGGCTCTGCCGAAAACGCGCAGGAGCCCACCCTGTGGGCGACATCTTTTGCGAGAGCCCACAAGGTCCTGTGGCGGCTGTGCGAAAGGCGTCGCCCACAGGGTGGGCTCCTACGTTGGGGTCGCTCAGGCGGGTTCGGGCGTGGCGGGGGTGGCGATCGACGGCTTGGGGGCGCCACGGCGCATGTGCGATTCGAACTGCACGGCCTTGTTGCCAGCGGCGTTGGCCATCCGGCCACGGAAGATCGGCACGTCTTCGGCAAAGACCGTGGCGAGATCCGGCAGGCTGATCGGAATGATGTCGCCCTTGCGCAGGTGCAGGAAGTCGCCAATGGTGAGCTTGGCTTCCGCCAGCATGGAGGTGAGCTCCACTTCGGCATCCAGGATTTCTTCGTGCAGGTTCTGGATCCAGCGCTCATCGCGCTCGGCCCGGTCGCTCTGCACGCCGGCATCCAGCAGCTCGCGGATCGGCTCCACCATGGAATACGGGAGGGTGAGGTGGATTTCGCCACCACCACCATCGAGCTCCACGTGGAAACGCGACACCACCACGGTTTCGGTGGGGCTCACGATGTTGGCGAACTGCGGGTTGATCTCGGAATTCAGGAACTCGAACTGCATCTTCAGCACGGGCGACCACGCCTCGGCCATGGCGGCAAACGCCTCGGCCAGCACGATCTGGATTACCCGGTTTTCGGTCGGGGTGAAATCCCGGCCCTCGATACGGGCGTGGAAACGCCCATCGCCACCGAAGAAATTGTCGATGACCGTGAAGACCAGGCGCGGCTCGAACACCATGAGGGCCGTGCCACGCAGCGGTTTGATCCGGACGAGGTTGAGATTGCTCGGCACGGCCAGCGAATGGACGTACTCGTTGAACTTGGTCATCTTCACGCCAAGGACCGAGACCTCGCACGATTTCCGCAGCACGTTGAACAGGTTGGCGCGGAAATAACGCGCGAAACGGTCGTTGACCATTTCGAGGGTCGGCAGGCGGCCGCGAACGATACGGTCCTGCTGGGTGAAGTCGTAATCGGCGACCGAGCCAGGCGGCGGTGGCGGCTCGACCTCCGTCTCGACGGAGCCGCCTTCCACGCCCGCCAGGAGGGCATCGATTTCTTCCTGGGTGAGGATGTCGCTCATGGCCGGACGGCTCCCGTCACTGCATGATGAAGCTGGTGAAATACAGGGCGTCGACGCCCGGGCGGCCGATCTTTGCCTTCAGCACGCGCTGGACTTCGGCGAGGGCAGCGGCCTGGAGCTTCTGCTTGCCCTTCACATCGGAGAGCGCCTTCACGTCCTGCGCGGAGAACAGCATGAGCAGGGCGTTGCGGATCTCCGGATCAGCTTCCTTGGCGGCGGCGATCGCCTCGGGGTCGTGCGACATCACGTTGACGCCCACCTGCAGGAAACGCAGGGCGGTGTCATCCTGGAAATTAACGACGAAGGCCGGATCCAGCTGCAGGTAAACGGCAGGCTTGGCCTTGGCGGCATCCGCGGCGGCCTGTTCGGCGCTCTTGGGGTGGCCACCTTTCAGCATGAAGAAGGCACCGGCGCCGCCCGCGGCGAGCACCACAAGCGCGCCCACGATCAGCAGCAGCTTGCCCTTGCCCTTCTTCTTGACTTCTTCGCCTTCTTTTTTTGCCGTGGCCATGCGGGTGGAACCTCTTGATGCGGATGCGGTGTGTGGCTGGCCCATGGGGGCCCCGCAGGTATTGTTGCAAGCGGCGTGCCATCAAGCCCAGTAGGGAAAGGCGATCCAGACCCCGCTTTTAAAGGGTTTTTCGGCCAACCTGCCCTCATGACGCTGTAGGCGGAAAATTGACGCGTGACGTCATTACGTCACGCAAGCGCGTCACGCCACTTCGTCGACCAGCCCGCGCGAGACGCGCGAGGTCGCGGCAGTCACCAGCGTGTCGCCCGAGCCGTCGGCATCGCCCGTCGAGCTACCGCCCTGCCCCTGGCCCTGGCTGCCGCCCTGCTGCTGCGCGTTGCCCTGGTTCACCTCGGCCTGGCCGAGGGAAAGGCCGTGATGGGCCAGCAGCGTGTCCAGGTTCGAAAGCGTCTGCTGCACGGCGTGCACGGCCGCCGGGTGCTGGGCCATGATCGCGACGTTCACCTTGCCGCCGTCCACGTTCACGCGCACATCCATGCTGCCAAGTTCTTCGGGGTGCAGCTTGATGCGCGCTTCCTTGACGTCACCGGCCGCCGAACTCATCCACGCGATCTGCTCGCCCAGTTCCTGGCTGAACTGCGGGGACGTTGCGGCCTGCGTTGCCTGAAGCTGCACAGGGCCGGTGAGCTGGTCCGGTGCCTGGGTGTGGGCAAGCGGCATCGGGCCAATGTTCGCGGGATCAACACCCTTGGTGTCGTCCTTTGTCGCGCCAGCGACCGCCCCCTCCGTGGCGAGGAGCGTTGCAAACGGCGAGGTACCCAGCTTCGCGGTGTCCGCCGTGCCAGTGGCCGTCGCGGCCGCGTTCGCCGTGAGGGCGTTCAGGCCATCCGGCTTCGCCGCGGCCGCGGCATCTGCCGCATCACCCTTGGCGCCGGTCAAGGCGGCCAGTGCGTCGGCACCCTTGCCCGTCACCGCATCTTTAACGAGGCCAAGGCCCTTCGCCAAAGCCTGCGTCGCCGGGACCGGCACGCCGATGAGCGCAAGCATCGATGTGGCGAGCGAGGTGTCGTCACTATCCTTCTTGCTGTCGTCGTTCTTGTCGGCGTCGTCATCCTTGCTCGCCTTGGTATCGCTCTTCTTCGTATCCGACGAGCTCTTCGCCGACGTATCGGAGCTGCTATCGGAGGACGACTTCTTCGCCGAGGTATCGTGGTGCGAGTCGTCCGCCTTGTGCGTGTGCGCATCCGCGCGCGCGGCACCCAGGGCATGGTCAAAGCTCTTCTGCGGCGCCGACGTATCGGTGGCGCTGGACGACGACGCTGCCGAAGGCGCAGGCGCCGCCGCATGCGTGGTGGCCTGGGGGCGCGCGGCGTTGAGGAGAAGCGAGGCGTTGTTCATGCGTTTGGCTCGATAAGGTCGATCAGGGGGAGGCGTGGCGTGATGCACGGCATGCCTCTCACCGGGGATTGCGGCGATATTGGGAACGTTCGTCGGCCTGTTCCTGCTCGCGACGGTCCTGCGATTTCCGTTCCTGCTCGCGATATTTGGTCGTCACCGAATCCAGCGCCTTGGCGCGGCCACGGGCTTCGCTCCAGTCGGTGCGCGCTCGCTCGAGGGCGCGCTCACGGCGCTGCACCTCGCCCAGCTGCTGCACGATCGCCATATCGATTTTCTGCAGGAACTGCTGGCGGTTAAGCAACTCGGCCACGCCGATGCCCGAAGGCATTTCCGCGTATTCATTGCGGTAACGGCGCAGCTCGACCAGCTGCTGCTCCGCGTCGGCCACGGCGCGCTGCTGGGTCGCCAGCATGCGCGTCGCCTCTTCCGCCTTCTCGGCGGCGAGGTTCACGACAGGCTGGAGGCGATCGGCGCGCGACGGCATCAGCCAGCCCTCGCGACGTCAGCCAGGCCGGCCTCGGCGTCATCGAGATTCACCGGCTCGTCAGTCTCCTGCTGGAGGAAGGCCGAGAGTTTCGGGTACAGCGCGATGGCCTCGTCGGTGCGGGGATCGCTCCCCTGCTTGTACGCACCCACGGCGATCAGGTCACGCTGCTGGCGGTACGCGGAATACACCTGGCGGAAGCGCTGCGCGGCCCGCATGTGGTCCTTGCTCACCACCGAGGGCATGACGCGGCTGATGGACGCTTCGATATCGATAGCCGGGTAGTGGCCGGCCTCGGCCATATCGCGCGAAAGGACGATGTGGCCATCGAGGATGGCGCGCGCCGAGTCCGCAATGGGATCGTGGCGGTAGTCATCGCCCTCGGTCAGCACGGTGTAGAACGCGGTAATCGAACCACGGCCTTCGGCATCGTTGCCTGCGCGCTCGACGAGCGCGGGCAGCATGGCAAACACGGACGGCGGATAACCCTTTGTCGCGGGCGGCTCGCCGATGGCCAGTGCGATCTCGCGCTGCGCCTGGGCATAACGGGTCAGCGAATCCATGAGCAACAGGACGCGCTTACCCTCATCACGAAAATGTTCTGCAACGGCGGTGGCCACCTGGGCGCCACGAAGGCGCGACAGCGGCGGTGCATCGGCGGGTGCAGCGATAACGACGGCACGACGACGCCCCTCTTCGCCCAGCGTATGGTCGACGAATTCCTTCACTTCGCGGCCGCGCTCGCCGATCAGCCCCACCACCACGACATCGGCATTGGTGAAGCGGGTCATCATGCCCATGAGCGTGGATTTACCCACGCCGGAGCCGGCGAACAGGCCGATACGCTGGCCACGGCCCACGGTGAGCAGGGAGTTGATCGCGCGCACGCCGGTATCAAGCGGCGTATCGATCGGCTGGCGCAGCATCGGGTTGATCGGCTCGCGGCGCAGGGGCGCACGCTCGCGCGTGAGCAGCGGACCCATGCCGTCAAGCGGCACGCCATCGGGGCCGATCACGCGGCCAAGCAGCGAATCGCCTACGGGTATGCCAGACACCGACGCCACAGGGGTCACCCGCGCATTGGGCAGCACACCGTGCATTTCACCGGTCGGCATGAGCAGCAGGCGGCCATCGGAGAAGCCGACCACTTCGGTTTCCAGTTGCTTGCCATCGGCGCCGGCCACCATGCAGCGCGAGCCGACCGGGGCTTCGCAGCCCACGGCTTCCAGGGTCAGCCCGACGACGCGGCGCAGCTTGCCTTCGGCCTGCAACGGGCGGACGCGCTCGACATTGGCGCGCTGCGCGGCCAGCGAATCACGCCAGTGCGCGGTGCGGTCTGCCTTGTGCGACTCGGCGCTCACGGCGCCAGGGACTCGTCAGTGCCGCTCGCGCTACCGGCATCGTCAACGTCGTCGATGAGCGGTGCGGCGAGCACGCTATCGATAACAGACGTCAGGCGCGTGCGTACACGTGCGTCGAGGCGCGAATGCTCGCTCTCGAGGCGCACATCGCCGCGCTCAAGCGCGGCGTCGTCAAGGATGGAACCCTCGTGATCGACGGACGACCGGTGCTCGCGAACGAGCGCGGCGTCCGCCGGGTTCAGGTGAATTTTCAGATGGCGCGAGCCGGCCGGCAGCACATCGACCGCCTGGTGCACGACATCAAGAATCTTTTCCGGGCGCGTGGCGATCTCATAGCCAAGCACGCGTTCGGCGATCAGCGTGGCGAGAGCGGCGAGATCACCGGCCACCTCGCTGTCCAGATCCGCGAACGGGCGTTCCACGGCAGCCATCAAGGCCTCGAGACGGGCGACCTGCGCCGCCAGCTCGCGCTTGGCCATGGCCCGGCCTTCGTTGAGACCCGCATTGAAGCCCTCTTCGCGCGCCTGGCGCTCGATCGCTTCGATCTCCGCCACGGTCGGGCGGTGCGGGCCTTCGTCTTCCTCGACCTCTTCCACGTGATGCACCGGGGAACCGCCGACGATGGGCAGTTCCCAGCGCTCGAATTGGTCGACCCGTTCGCGGGAAAGAATGGAAGTAAGGCTCATCAGACGAACTCTTCCCCGCCGCCGGCGAGATTGATCTGCCCCGCGTCAGCCAGGCGGCGCGCGGTAGCAAGCACTTCCTTCTGCGCCGCATCCACTTCGGACAGGCGTACCGGGCCCTTCACTTCCAGGTCGTCGCGCAGCATATCGGCGGCGCGCTTGGACATGTTGGCGAAAATCTTTTCGCGGATGGCCGCGTCGGCGCCCTTCAGCGCGGTGATGAGGCGTGCCGACGGCACTTCGCGCAGCAGGACCTGCATGCTGCGGTCATCGAGCTCGGCCAGGTCGTCGAACACGAACATGAGTTCTTCGATACGATCGCCCAGGCCCGTATCAATGCCACGGATGGAGCTCATCAGCTCGGCCTCGCGCGAGGTTTCCATCGCATTGAGGATGTCGGCAGCGGCCTTCAGGCCGCCCACCGTCGCCGACTTCAGCTTGTTGGAGTTGCCGGAGAACTGGCGCTCCATGATTTCATCGAGTTCGTTCAGCGCATGCGGCTGCACGCCATCGAGCGTGGCAATACGCATCACCACGTCGCTGCGCGTGCGCGCCGGCAGGTAGCCGATCACTTCGGCGGCCTGGTCCGGCTCGAGATGGGCCAGAACCAGCGCGATGATCTGCGGGTGTTCCTGGCTGATCATTTCCGCGATGGCGCGGCTTTCCATCCACTTGAGCGATTCCAGGCCCTTGCTGCTGCGGCCCAGGAGGATACGGTCGATAAGACCGCCTGCCTTGTTCTCGCCCAGCGCGTTGACCAGGATGCGGCGGATGTAGTCCTCGGTGCCGACGCCGATGGCCGTGTGCTGGCCCACGTCGTCCTGCAGCTTGGTGAGGACAACTTCCACCTGCTCCTTCGAGACATTCTTCAGCTGTGCCATGGCGGTACCCACCGCCTGCACATCGCGCGCACCGAGGTGCTTGAGGATCGAGGCGGCGTCTTCTTCACCCAGCGTGAGGAGGAGAATCGCGGCCTTTTGCGCGCCCGTCAGGGCTTCTTTATCAGCCGCCATCGTCGGATACCCAGCTCTTCACGACCTGTGCTACCTGCTTCGGATTCTCGGCCGCCATCCGCTTGGCAAGGCCGACCTTCTGTTCGTATGCCAGCAGCGCGGGTGCGCCGAGCTGGACCTGGGACGCCGTGGTCGCACGATCCGGCGTCATATCGTCGTCATCGACCATCACCGAGACGGTGGGCATCGGACCAGCGAGGGCCATGCCCTGCTCCATCGATGTCGCCGGCTTGAGCAGGCTCTTCAGCATCGGACGCAGCACGAAGAAGCCGACGATCAGTGCCACCATCACACCGAGGCCCTGCTTGATCAGGTCGAGCATGCCCGGGCGCTCCCAGAAGGCGGGGCTCTGCGGGGCGTCGTCGGCGGTGATGCCGTGGAACGGTTCGTTGATGACGCTGACGCTGTCACCACGCTCGGCGCTGAAGCCCACCGCGTTCTTGGTGAGTTCCGTCAGGCGGGTCAGCTCTTCCGGGGTAAACGGAACGCTCTTGGTCTTGCCGTCCTTGTCAGCCACGGTCTTGTTATCGACCACCACGGCCACGGTCAGGCGCGCGACCTTGCCGGCCGGGTCGGTGACATGGCTGACGGTGCGGTCGAGCTCGTAATTGCGCGTCGCGCTCTCGGTCTTCTGGCTCGGATTCTGCGCGGTCTGCGTCGAAGCCGCCTGGCCCGGCGTAGCTGGCTTGCCTGCCGCAGGATTCGCGGCGGTCGGGTTGCCACCCGCGTTCGGCGGCTGGTTGCTCAGCGCGCCCGGGACACCGCCATTGCTGGCCGGATCCGTGCGGGTATCGCTGCTGGTCTGCTCGCTGCGCAGGGCCGGATTGTCGTGGTTGAAGGTTTCGCTGGCCTTCTCCGTCGAGGAGAAGTCGAGGTCGGCGAACACCTGCGCACGGACCTTGCCGGCGCCGACGAGCGGTGCCAGCAGGTCTTCGACACGCTGGGTGTACGTCGCTTCGATGCGGTTGGAGAGGCGCAGGCGGTTGTCGCCAATGGCGGCTGCGCTATCCGGATCGTTCTGCGTCAGAAGATTGCCGCCCTGGTCGATGACCGAGACATTGCGCGTATCGAGTTCCGGCACGCTCGCCGCGACGAGGTGGACGATAGCGGCGACCTGACCCTGGTCGAGCTGGCGGCCCGGGTACAACGTGATCACCACCGACGCGCTGGCCGGCTTGTTGTCGCGAATGAAGGCCGACGGCTTCGGCAGCGCAAGATGGACGCGCGCGGCGCGCACCGACTGCAGCCCGGCGATCGTGTTACCAAGATCTGCTTCGAGCGCCGACTGGTAGTGCGAGCGCTCGGCCATGTCACTCATACCGAACGGCGAATCGGACTGCGGCTGCGCGTTGGCCGTGCCCTGCGGCAGGCCCTGGCCAGCGAGCTTGAGGCGTACGGCAGCCACGTCGGCGACCGGCACGAAGATGGAGCTGCCATCGGTGCTGAGCGTGTACGGCTCGTTCTGCGTCTGCAGCGCCTGGGTGACGGCGGCGGCATCCTTCTGCTCGAGGCCGCCGTAAAGCAGGCCGTAGTTCGGTGCGCGCGACCACATGACCGCGGCGATACCGATGGCGACAGCGCCCGCAATACCGGCCAGCATGAAGAGCTGGCGCGCGGCGGGCGTCTGCGCAAGCGACTTCAGCGAGTGCATGCGCGATGCCGGGCTATCCGTGGTGGCGACGCCGTTATCAGCCATGGTGGGCATTCAATCCTGGGGTGCGTGGCACGCCGGTTAAACCGACATGTTCATGATTTCTTTGTAGGCATCGACCATCTTGTTGCGCACTTCGGTCATGCCGCGAAACGCGAGGTCGGCTTTCTGGCCCTGGATCATCACCTGGGCAAGATCGACACCCGGATCGCCGCGCTCGAATGCGCTAGATAGCTGGCCGGCCTTCTGCTGTGTTTCGTTGACACCGTCGATGGACTGCTTGAGCAGGTCACCGAACGAGCCCTTCTGGGCGGGAGCGGTTTCGCCCACGCCGCGGATAGCGGGCATTTCGGTCTGCGCACTGATACGGCGCATCTGGAGCAGGAGGCTGTTGACGTCGATCGTGGTCATGACGGTTTTCCAACGCGTAATCGTCTTACCGACACTTCAAGCACGACCCATGC